>JAAZKW010000034.1 GCA_012799635.1 Mollicutes bacterium | reverse complement strand
TGTATAGTCAGTCTCCAACAACAGGTTATATTATACTTAATGATGAATATTTGTTTGCTGGGACTTCTAAAACTTATAATTTATATGTATGGGTAGATTATGGAGAAGATGGAGTAAATAATAGTCAAATGAATAAAACATTTGAGGGTATAGTTGCTATAACGGATTCTGTGGTATATAACAGGCAAGGGCTCTATGCGCTTTTAAATCAGCAGAAGGCAAATATACTTACATTGCCTAAATTATCAACAACTATAGGTAGTCCAATAATCGTTTTATCAAAAAATCAAGGTATTGATGTAAATAATGTAACAAACATATATTCAGTAGATTTGCATAAAGCAAGACCTGATTATCAAAATACAAATATGGCTTTTTTTGCTGATGTAGATGACGAAGATGTCATAGCAACGTGGACTGAAGGAAATAACTTTTTTATTGGAGAAAGAAATCAGGTAAGGCCTGGGCCAAGTATGCAATCTGCTTTTAGTACAGCAAACTTTTACTATCATGAATGTAATTTGGTAAGGGTAGAATTATTTAATTTTAATACTTCAAAAGTAACTAATATGAAAAATATGTTTTCTTATACAGGTAATAATAGTAATGAATTTACATTAAATTTAGGTAAACATTTCAATACTTCAAATGTAACCGATATGTCTTATATGTTTTGTGCGACAGGCAATTATAGCTCTTCTTTTACATTAGATTTAGGTAAACATTTCAATACTTCAAAAGCAACCAATATGACGTTGATGTTTGATGGCACAGGCCGTCATAGCTCTTCTTTTACTTTAGATTTAGGTTTTCATTTCAATACTTCAAAAGTAACAACTATGTATAGGATGTTTTCAAACTTTTGTGAAAAGTGTCAAACCCTTAATTTAGATTTAGGTCTTCATTTTAATACTTCAAGAGTAAGCGATATGCATGCAATGTTTGAAAATGCAGGTAATTTAGCTACTAATTTTACTTTAAATTTAAATTCTTTTGTTATAAATAATTCTGCAGTTAATATATCAAATTTAGGGCTCAATTCGGGAGCATCGACTATTATTATTGGGGGTGGCTGGGGAAACGCCAATTCAACGCAGTTAGATAATAATTTCTTTTTATTAAAAAAACCAACATTAGTCTATGCTAATTCAACGTTTCATAGTTATCGAATAGGTAATAAAACCATGTGGGATAGGTGGAAAGGTACTGGTAATACAACTTTTATATTAAATCTTCCTTAAACGATTAAAGCATCTTTAATAAGATGTTTTCTTTTGATATAATATTTATATATGGTGAGGATGTAATGGATAAGATTTTAAACAGTTTAAATGAAGAACAATTAAAAGCTATGGCTCATGTTGATGGACCTGCTTTAGTTATTGCAGGAGCAGGTTCTGGAAAAACTAAAGTATTAACTACTAGAATAGCTAATCTTATTAATAATGGAATAAATTCTAGTAATATATTAGCAATAACGTTTACTAATAAAGCAGCAGGTGAGATGAGGGAAAGAGTAAGAAATATTGTTGGTAATCATTATGCTTTTGTAGGAACCTTTCATTCTTTTGGGCTTAGAATAATAAGAGAAAATTATCAACAAGTAGGTATAAGTCAAAATTTTACGATTATTGATACCGAAGATGTTAATAATATAATTAAAAAGATTTTTAAAGATTTGGGTTATGGACCAAAACAATATTCTTTTTCATATATGAGAGAAAGAATATCTTTTATTAAAAATAATATGCTATCCGATAGTGAGATAACAAGGTTTTTAACATCTGATATTGAAAAGATTGCCATTAAGATTTATTATGAATATGAAAAAATATTAAAAAGAAATAATACGGTAGATTTTGATGATTTATTAAAAAAACCAGTAGAGCTTTTTATGGAATATCCCGATATTCTTTTAAAATATCAAGAAAAATATCAATATATATTGATTGATGAATATCAAGATACTAATGAAGTACAATATAAACTGGTAAGATTGCTAGCTAAAAAATATGAAAACCTTTTTGTAGTAGGAGATCCTTCACAATCTATTTATGCTTTTAGAGGGGCTAACTTTAAGAATATTTTGAATTTTGAAAAAGATTATCCTAATGCAGTTATATATAAATTACCTCAAAATTATCGTAGTACTCAATATATACTTAATGCTGCAAATGATGTTATAAAACATAATAAGCAAAGAAAAGATATTGCTCTTTTTTCAGATTTAGGAAAAGGAGTTAAAATAAAATATATTAGATCTTATAATGATGAGTCAGAAGTAACTAGAGTGGCTGAAGAAATTAAAAATCTTCGTCTTGATGGTTATAATTTAAAAGATATGGCAGTTTTTTACAGGACAAATGCTCAATCTCGTTTAATCGAAGATAAAATGGTTAAGGAAAATATTCCTTATAAAATTTATGGTAGTTTCTATTTTTACAAAAGAAAAGAGATTAAGGATCTTCTTGCTTATTTAAAGTTAATAGCTAATCCTCACGATGATATTTCCTTGATTAGGGTTATTAATGAACCAAAAAGAAAGATTGGTAATAAAAGTATTGAAGGCTTAGAAAATAGAGCAAGAGAAAAAAATATATCAATGTTTGAAGCTATAACCGAAGGGAAAGAATTAGAGTTTAAAAATATAATTTTATCTTTAATCGAAGATGCTAAAAAGATGTCACTTACTTCTTTGGTAGATAGTATTTTAGATAAAGCTGGTATAAGACACGCTTTGGAAAAAGAAAAGTGTTTAGAAAATGATTTAAGAATGGAAAACTTACTTGAATTTAGATCAGTTACTGAAAATTTTGAGAAAATAACTGGTAATGTTAACTTACAAGACTTTTTAGAAGAAGTATCTTTAGTAGCAGATGCTGCTGAATATAGTGCTGATGCGGATGCTGTAAGTCTTATGACAATTCATAGTGCTAAGGGTTTAGAATTTAAAATAGTTTTTATAATAGGAGTTGAAGAAAATATTTTACCTCATGTTAATAGTATATATAATAAAGATGAACTAGAAGAAGAAAGAAGGCTGATGTATGTAGCTATCACTAGGGCTAAAGAAAAGCTTTATTTATTAAATAGTGAAAGAAGAATGCTTTATGGAGTAACATCAAGTAATATGCCTTCGAGATTTATTAGTGAGATAAAAGAAGATAATTTGGAAAAAGAAGAAGCAAAAAATAAAAAGGATTTGATTACTAAACTTCTTTATAATAATGATATAATAAAAGGGAAAGAATTTAAAAAAGGTGATCTTATTAACCATTTAAATTATGGTAAAGGAGTAATAACTAAAGTTGATGAAGAACATTATACAATTGCTTTCTCACACAAAGAAGGCGAAAAAAAGATATCTAAAAAATATAAAGGTTTAAGGAGGATATAATGAAAAAAACACTTGTAGTAATGGCCGCTGGAATGGGGTCAAGATTTGGAGGATTAAAACAGTTAGAACCAATAGGTCCTAATGGAGAATTTATTATTGATTATTCAGTTTATGATGCTATTAAGGCTGGTTTTGATAAAGTAGTCTTTGTTATAAAGGATGAAATATATGATGATTTTAGAAACACTATCGGTAAAAGATTGGAAGGTCATATTGAAGTTAAGTATGTATTTCAAAGACTAAATGATATTCCAGGAACTTTACCTGTTGATAGAGAAAGGCCTTGGGGAACAGGACAAGCTATATTATCAAGTAAAGAAGAAGTAAAAACTAATTTTGTTGTTATTAATAGTGATGATTTTTATGGAAGAAAAGCTTATTTAGATGCTGCAAAAGCTTTAGAAAAAATTAATGATAAAAATTTTGGCATTGTTGGCTATAAAGCTGAAAATACTTTGACTGAAAATGGTTCGGTTAAAAGGGGTGTTCTTACTATTGAAGAAGGTAAAATTTTAAAAATAACTGAAAGTATTATGTTAAGAGAAGATGATATTATTCATTGTGAGAATCTTGTAAGTGGCGAAAAATTTGATGTTAGTTTAGGTACTCTTGTTTCAATGAATATGTTTTTATTCTCACCTAAGATATACGAATTTTTAGAAAATGATTTTGCCGAATTCTTTAAGAATTTAACAAATCCATTAAAAGATGAATTTTTAATACCAGTAATACTTGATAATCATATTAAAAATGGCGATGTAACTGTTGATGCTATTAAAACAGATAGTATTTGGTATGGCATGACATATAAAGAAGATAAAGAATATGTAAAAGATAAAATCAATGAATTAATAGAAAAGAAGGAATATCCAAGTAATTTATGGAAGTAAGTTTATGAAAGAGAGAATTGAAGAATTAACTAATATCCTTGAAAAAGCTAATTATGATTATTATGTATTAAATAATCCTACAATTACAGATCAAGAATTTGATAAATATATGAGGGAACTTATTTTGCTTGAAGAAAAATATCCTCAATATAAGCTTCCTAATTCTCCAACATCCAAAGTTGGAGGAACGCCCATTGATAAATTTGATAAAGTTACTCATGAAAGTCCCATGCTTTCATTACCAAATGCTTTTAGTGAAGAAGAAATTGAAAGCTTTATTCAAAAAATAGAAGATGAACATCTTAAAATAAGTTATGTATGTGAGCAAAAGTTTGATGGAATATCATTATCTTTAGTTTATAAAAACGGTCTTTTAGTAAGAGGGGCAACAAGGGGTGATGGTCTTGTTGGTGAGGATATTACTCATAATGTTAAGACAATTCAAAGTATTCCTTTAAAAATAAAGAAAGCTATAGATATTGAAGTAAGGGGAGAGGTTATTTTAAGTAAAAAGATGCTAGAATTACTTAATGAGGAAAGAAAAACAAATGGTGAAGCATTATTTCAAAATTGTCGTAACGCTGCTGCTGGTTCTATAAGACAACTAGATTCGAAGATAACAGCAAAAAGAAAGTTAGATGCTTTTATTTATCATTTACCTAATCCTAAAGATTTTGGGCTTAAAACCCATTATGAGAGTTTAGAATTCATGAAATCATTGGGATTTAAAGTAAGTGATTCCACTAAACTTTGTAAGACTAAAAAAGAAATAATAACTTATATTAATAATTTAATAGATAAAAGAGATCTTCTTCCTTATGATATTGATGGAGTGGTTATTAAAGTTAATGAACTTGAAAATCAAGAAAAAATAGGATATACATCAAAATATCCTAAGTGGGCAATAGCATATAAATTTCCTAGTCAGGATGTTTATACTAAATTAAAAGATATTATTTTTACAGTGGGAAGAACGGGGCAAATAACACCTAATGCTGTTTTAGAGCCAGTTATTGTTATGGGTTCTACTATTTCAAGAGCAACTCTTCATAATGAAGATTATGTTAATGGTTTAGATTTAAAAATAGGTGATACAGTTATTGTAAGTAAGGCTGGAGATGTCATTCCTGAAGTAAAAGGGGCATTAAAAGAAAGAAGAGATGGTTCGGAAAAAGATTTTGTTATGATTGAAAATTGTCCTATATGTGATAGTAAATTAATTAAGAAAGAAGGTCTTATTGATTACTTTTGTTTAAACGATTCATGTCCTGCTAGAAATATTAATTCTTTAATTCATTTTGCTTCAAGAAGTGCTATGAATATTGAAGGATTAGGCGAAGAAATAATCGAGAGTTTTTATAATGAAGGTTATTTAAGAGATTTTACAGATTTTTATTATCTTCATCAATATAAAGAAGAATTGAAACTACTCGAAGGTTTTGGTGAAAAAAGTATTAATAATATTTTAACTTCTATTGAAAAAAGTAAAGCTAATAGTTTAGAAAGATTAATAAGTGGACTTGGAATAAGGGGTGTAGGTGTTAAGAATGCTAAAGTCCTTGCGAAAGAATATAAAGATATTAATAATTTAAGAGCATCTAGTAAAGAAAGCCTAGAAGCTATTAAAGATATTGGTCCAACTTTAGCTAATAATATAGTTAACTTTTTTACTTTAAATAAGGCTTTAATTGATAATTTAATTGAATTAGGTATTAATGTTAGATATAAGGGAAGCAAAGAAAAACATAATGATTTAGTTACGGGGAAAAGGTTTGTTATTACTGGAACAATTGAAAATTTTTCTAGAGATGAAATTAAAAACATTTTGGAAATTAATAAAGGTATTGTATCAGAAAATGTATCTAAAAATACTGATATTGTTATTACTGGTAAAAACCCTGGAAGCAAATACAATAAGGCTTTAGAATTGAATATTCAGATATGGGATGAAGAAAAAATAAAAGAAGTTTTAAGTCAATTGAATAAAGAATAAATTTATTGTATAATAATATTACTTTTAAAGGAGTAAAGATGAAAAAAATATGGAAAAATAATAGAGTACTTCTTGTTCTTATCATCATTCTTATAATATGTTTTGTCGCAATTATAGGAGTAGCATTAACTTTTTTTTATTCAAAGGAAGTAAGTGTATATGGCGATAGATTAAAAAATATTGAGAAAAATAAAATAGCAAAAGCTGATATTAAAAAATATAAAGAAACAGTATCTTCTTCTGAGCATGTTACAAGAGTTACATGGAAAACAAGAGGAAGATTAGTTTATATAAATATAACGTTTGATAAAGATATAACTTTAGAAGATGCTAAAAAGTTAGTAACAGATAGCTTAACTGCAATCTCTGAAAAGATTACTAATTATTATGATTTTGAATTTATATTAGGAAGTGATAATTTTAATATAATTGGTGGTAAAAACATTACGATAGATTATATTTCTTGGAATAATAATACCGAGGTAATAAAGGAAGATGAAACAAATGAAAAACCGTAAAAATAAAATTATTTATATTTTAATTGGAATTCTTTTTGTTTTACTGTTTGCAATTGGAATATACTTTTATTTAACATCTAATAAATTAACTATATATGAAAAAAACTGGATCGATGATAATGCTTCTTCAATGCAACTTATTAATATTAATGTGATTAATAATGCTGAAGTATTTGGAAGCGATGGCGAAGGTGTCTTTTATAATTTTTTAAATGATTTCGAAGAGAAATATGCATTAAAGCTTAATAAAGTAACTTTTGAATATGGAGCAACTCCTCAAGGTGTTTCTTTAACAATAAAAAAGAAAGTTGAGGATAATGATGTTCTTTTTTATAAAGATCATTATGTTCTTGTGTCTTCAAAATATGAAATAAATAATTCTACTCAAGATTTAAATGGTAAAACCGTTGGAATTTTGGCAAGTGAGTTACCATATGTATCTAGTTTTATTAATAATAATGAAATGACATTTAAAACGTATGAAAATGTTACTGATTTACTTTCTTTTGTAAGTGAATATGGCTATGCAATATTGCCTTTGCATTTGTATTTAAGTGAAATAATAAATCAAAATTTAAAAGTTGTGTATCATTTTAGTGATATTAATATTTATTATGTTTTAAATACTACTAATGATACTTTAAGTAGTATTTTACGTAAATTTTATATTAATTGGGAACATAAACAACAAGAATATTATAATGATAATTTATTCTATGTATTAACTAAAGGTCTTGGACTTGGAGCAACAGATATTGATGTAATAAGATCTGTAAATTATGATTATGGTTTTGTTAATAATTCTCCATATGAAGTAATATCTAGTGGTAATTATGGTGGGATTGCAGCCGTTTATTTAAAAGGTTTCGAAGATCTTGTTGATATTGATTTCAATTTTACTAGATATCGTAATTATAATAAATTTGTTAAGATGATTTCTAAAGATAAAGTAGATATTTATTTTGGATATTATAATATTAATAATGATTTTATTAGTACTGAAAGTGGTGTAGTAACAAATTATGTTGTTATTGCTAATATAAAAAATGATATTGTAATTAATTCTGTTAATTCTTTAGTTGGCAAAAGGGTATATGTAAATGATAATTCTAAATTATATGGCTATTTAAAATCATTAAATGGTATAGATGTTAAGGTATACAAAGATAATAAGGAACTTAAAAAGTTCAATAACAAAGATGAGATAATTTTTGTAGATAAAAACATATATGATTATTATCATAGTAATGGTCTTGATAATTATAGTATAAGATATTCTGATAGTTTAAATTTGAATTATGGCTTTTATGTAAAAAAAGATAATGCTATGTATAAGCTTCTTGATAGTTATATGAATATTACTGATAGTGCTAAAATAATTAACGAAGGAATATATAATCATAATAAAACTGTGAAATCAGGATTAATATTAAGTATCATTGCAAAATATTTTATCTATTTTGTTATCGTGACTTTAGTAGTTATTATAATTATTGTTAGAAAAAGTAGGAAGGTAAAGATTGCCAAAAAAATAAAAAAAGAAGATAAAATGAAATTTATTGATCAACTAACACTTCTTAAAAATAGAAATTATTTAAATGAAAATATAAAAGATTGGAATAATAATACTATTTATCCTCAGTCAATTATTTTAATTGATTTAAATAAAATAAAAAATATTAATGACACAAAAGGATATGAAGAAGGGGATAAACAAATAAAAGCTGCGGCTAATATTCTTATAAAACATCAATTAGATAAATCAGAAATTATAAGAACAGATGGTAACGAGTTTGTAGTATATACTGTTGATTATTCTCAAAAACAAATTACTAATTATATTCACAAATTAAATCGAGAATTTAAAAAATTACCATATGATTATGGTGCTGAATTTAGTTATTCGATGATTGTAGATGATTTAAAAACTATTGAAGATGCTCTTAATGATGCTACTCAAATATTAAAAGAAAAAAAGGAAGTTTCAGATGAAGACAGCAAAGATAAGAGTTAAAAGATTTTTTAATCAGATTTCTAAAACGATTCATCGCCCTGACATGAAGTTATTGCCAGGGCATTTATCTTTTTTCTTAGTGTTAGCTATTATTCCTACTATGACATTAGTATCTTTCTTAACAACAAGATTAAATTTATCATTAGATTTTATATACAAATTTATCGAGAAAGCTTTTTCTTCGAATATGGCAAATCTTATATTAAGTACTGCAGATGGTAATAATGAAGGTGTTAAGTTAATGATTGTTGTCTTCTTTTCATATTTTATTGCCTCAAATGGAATGGATGCAGTTATTGTAACCTCCAATCGTGTCTATGGCATTGAAAATAAAAATTTTATAAAAAGAAAACCTAAATCGATTTTAATGTCTTTAATTTTTATTATTTTAATTATTTTTATGATAATAGTACCAATATTCGGAGAACGTATTGTTTCTTTAATATCTAAGGTTAATTTAAATAGTAATGTGACTAATAATATTAGATTAATATTTAATTTTTTAAAGAATCCTTTTATGATTGTCCTTTTATTTTTCTTTATTAAAATTATATACATGATTGCTCCAGATCGAAAGCTTTCTTCAAAATATACTAATTATGGAGCTTTATTTACTACTATATCATGGACTTTAATAACAATTATGTATTCATATTATATAAACAATATAGCAGATTATTCTGCACTTTATGGTGGTCTTACAAGCATTTGTATCTTAATGATATGGTTTTATCTTCTTTCATATATTTTTGTAATAGGAATCTCTTTAAATTATGAAAAAGAAAGAGAAGATTTATCTAATAATATATGAAAAACTAAAAGAATTATATAGCTTTCTTAATTATATTTTTATCATTATTAGTAAATATCAAGTTAATTTGTGAAATAAACTTTTTATTATATTCTTTAGCTTTATTACATAGTTCATCTTCTAGAACTTCTTTTTTAGCATCATATGAAAAATCAATATTACAAGTATTTCTTTTATCATCCTTATATGTTCCAACTATAATCACATTTAAAGTTGTATAAGTAAATCTTATTTTATATGTAATTTCATTAGTAATAAAATTATATTTAGAATTATAAATAGTTTCTACTTCATCTTTATAATGAGAGTGTAGTTTTTCAGCTGTATAATTTTCTAAAGAAAAAGTAATTTGTTCATAATCATCTTCCTTTTTGGATTTAACATTGTTATTATATACTTCAAGTGTGCTTTTTGATAAAGTTTTTTTATAATAATTATCTTTATCAATCGCAATAAAGTTATTAGTTTTTAAATTATCAATAATCTTTTTATCATTAGTATTAACAAAGGATAATAAAAGTACTCCTAGTATGATAATTATTGTAAATATAATTAATATTTTTCTCATAAAAACTCCTAATTTTGACTATTTTTATAGCGACGATAATCTCCAATATAATATCCAAAAGGATCACTTTTGGGGGTTGGAAATGAATAAAAAATCCATCTTGATTTACCATCTCCATATCTACTATAAATATATGTTTTATCTTTTTTATATAAATTATCATTCATAATATCTTTGATAGTTTCATATTTTTTCCCCTCTAAAACTAATTTACAAATATCACCTTTAATACCATTAAAACAAATGCCATAACAATTACGACAATCATGATTTGTTACATATGGTGGTAGGGTTCTATTACCTCCAACTAAGACATCTTTTACTACATCAATTGATCTTTTCTTTAATTTACCATAATTATTTAAGTATTTTTTAGTATTAGAAAACCAGCCACTATTTAATACATAATTATATAATCCTTGTCCCCCAGAACCATATTTTGCTTTATTTTTTTCTGGTTTTCTTTCAAAAAGGTTAGCCATTAAAGATGCTTCAGCTTTTGTTCCTTCTAGTGACCCTTGTTCTTTTTGAGCAATCATAGCTAAGAATTTAAGTTGGGCTGTCGTTAAATGATATTTTTGGCCAATAACAGTTCCATTAGGCAAATCACCTGCCTCGCCATATGTAGTAACTCTATTATTAGGATCATCGGAAGTAGTTGGTAAAGTGGTTATTTCATTAACACTTTCTCCAGCTTCCTGCAATTTTTCTTCCTGTTTTTTCCTGGCGCTTTCTTTAATAATATCGATATAATCTTTTTTATTTAAAAGATTTGTTTCTTCTAAACTTTTTAAACTTGTAACCATTGTTTGGCAATCATTGGGTGCTTCAAGACATTTAATGCAGTTACTTTTTAAGTTAGCTTTTGTTTGATTATTAATAAATACAAAAGAAGCTTTTATTAAAGAAGGAATAAAAAAGATTAACAGACCAATCGTTATTTTAATTAATAAATCAGAAAAAGTATTAAGCGTTATTTCATCTTTATTAAATAATACTTTTACTAAAGAGATAGTGCTAATAAGTATTAAAAATATTGGTATTAATATTTTAAAAACATTTATAATAAAACCTATTATCATAAAAACATTTAAAATTCTAGGTTCTTCACAAACGGTATTAGTAGATAAAAACAAATTTATATTAATTATTTTACTCATAACAACATTATATTAAAATTATTGATAAATCGCAATGTTTATAAATTAACTTAATATAATTTATATTGACATTATAGATGCAGACATAAATTGTCTTTAAAACAAATTAGACACATAAATATTTTTAAAAGTCAAAGTTTAACAAAACATTATACACTTACTTGACAAAATAAATAATATATGCTATACTTATGGTGTTTTAAGGGGGTAGAGGGAATGAAAGGTTTTGTCCTTGACTACATTAATGAAAACGAATATAGAAAGTTAGAAAGGTCTTTAAAGAAGTATAATAAGATAGCTTTTAAGAAATTAAACTTTGATTATTACAAAGACTTAAGAAGAGGAAACTTTGTTGGTGAAATGGTATCTTCAGATAAAAAGAATGATACTGAGACTTATGAGTTAAAACTTCCTTCAGATAGGATATTTACTCAAATACACGGTGAAGTTAAGTTGATATATACTGTTCACCTAAAAGAGAATATAGTTATTCTTGAAACAATTACTCCAGAAAGTATCTTACTTGAAGGCCACAGAAGCGAACTTACAACATATAAAGGAATAATAATTTCAAAAGAAAATGCTTCAAAAGATATGTTTAAAATTGATTTATTAAATATGCTTAAACATAAAGAATAAAAACTTGAAAGCGATTTCAAGTTTTTTGTTGTTTTAATTTGTCCTTGCTCTTTTGAAAGCTTCTTCTAAACTAGGTAATTCAAAACTCATAAGATTATTTTCTTTTAATATTGTTTTTTTATCTTTAAAAGTTGTTGTTCTTAAAAATTTTTTAGCAATTTCTAAAATTGTAGAAAAATCATCATATTGCCAAATTAATTCATTAGAAAGTAGCATGCCCAAAAAATAATATAAACTAGATTTTTCAAAAGATTCTGCTTTTTTTGCTATTTCAGGATAATTACTTTCAAAATGTTTATTAGTTTCTTTAACTAAGGTATCTATCGTATCATTAACAAGGGTATTACGATTTATTATTATTTCGTAAATAATGTTAATTTGAAGGGAAAGGTAAAAAAATCTTCCTAATTCCTCATCTTTTAATTCTTTAGCATCATTAGGGAAATGATTTTCTAAAAACTTTATAAACATCGCACTAAATAATTCGCTAGGAAACTCCCTAAATAAGTCACCTATATAAAAAGAAAAAACATCTTTATTTCTGATTTTTGAATCCCATGCGTGTCCTAATTCATGAGAAAGAATAAGAAAATTTACCGAAGGAGATAGCCTTTTTCTTAACAAAATAACCTTTTTATTATTAACAAAAGTTTTTATATGTTTTCCACCAGAGATTGTTTTAATATATTGGATATGGTTGTTTTTTAACAAATCATAATATAAATCAGAGATCTCTTTGCCAAGACTTTCTATAAATTCATAAAATAATTGTTCGTAAGAATTATAATCACCTTTACATTTTAGGTTATCAAAATAATCAATGTTTATATTACCGTTAGCTTCATTTGCAAAAGTTATTATCTTATTAGCGTAAATATTTGAAACGCAAACCATCATTATCCACATTATATCAAATTTGTAAAAGTCTTCTTTTAAACAATTTAAAATATTTGTAATTGTTTCCTCATCAATAGGAGATGATAAGTTAAGTTTAATTCCTAAAAAGTTCAATAAATATAATAATCGTTGATGATCATAATCAACCGAAAAAATTTGTTCGGGACTTTCGATATTGTTTAATCTTCTTAGTTCATATAAATCTTTTAATAATTCTTGAATTAATTTTATCTTTGATAATAATTTTTTCATAGTTATTACATCTCCTTTAAGTAGTAGGCTTTATTTAAAATAGTTGCTATCTATACTAGCATTTAACATGTTAATAGTCAAACGAAAATGCTTAAAAATAGGGCATAATTATGTATTAATTTCTTGCATATACACTAATTTTTTGTTAAAATATATTTGTGAATGCTAGGAGGATAATATGGGTTTTAGTATTAAAGGGTTTTTTGGTGGCAAAGATAAAACTGATAATCTAGATGAAATTGAAGAGGATTTTTACTCAATTAGTAAAGATGAATATGAAAAAGATACCGATAAAAAAGGAAGCAAAATGATTCTTCTTGAACCAAGAGCCTATTCTGAATCGCAGCAAATTGCTGATCATTTAAAAAGTCGTAATGGGGTTGTTGTTAATTTAAAGAGAGTAACTTCTGAACAAGCTAAAAGAATTATTGATTTTTTAAGTGGATGTGTTTATTCAATCGGAGGAGAGATGCAAAAAATTGGGGTTGGTATTTATTTATGTACTCCGAAAAACTTTAATGTTCAAGGCAAAATATCAGAAGACACAGATAGTATTTCAAATAAAGAAAGTGATGATGAATTAGAATTGTAGGAGGCTAATGAAAAAGTTTCGAACTAGTTTTTCAGGCTATAATAAAAAGGATGTAAATGATTTTGTCGCCCTTGTAATAAAGGAGTATGATGAGATTTTACAGAAATTAAAATATAGTACCAAAGAAGCAGAATATCTAAAAAATGATCTTTTAAAATATAAGAATTTAGAAAAATCATTAAATGATACTCTTTTAGTTGCTCAAGAAGCTACTGCTAATGCTCAAAGAGCTGCGATTAACGAAGGAAAACTAATTATCGAAGAAGCTAAAAGAAATGCCTCAAAAATACTTAATAATTCATTAGTTAAAGCTGGAAACATTGAAAGTGAAGCAGAGGATTTAAAAAGAAAGGTTGCTAGTTATAAAAGAAGATTTATTGCATTAGTTGAATCTCACGTAGATGATGTCAACAACTTTGATGATAAATTATGAAGAGGTAAAAATGAAAATTAGAGTAATAAGTGCATTTGTTGTAATCGCAATATTAATTCCGTTTATATATTTTGGAGGAGCAATATATGCTTTTATTATAGGTATTATTGCTATATTAGGTTTTAAAGAGATAATTGATTTAAAAAAACATCATCAGATGCTTCCATTTATTCCATGTCTTTTTTCAATGACAGGATTACTTTTTATAACATATAATAACTTTAATAGTGATTATATATATGGTCTTACAAGCATTATTTTAATAGGCTTATTTTTATCTTTATTTATTCCTACGATAGTGTATAAAAATGATGTTTATAAAACTTCAGATGCTATGTATTTATATGGCGCAACAATTTTTTTAGGTATGGGTTTTAATTCTTTAATTTTTGCAAGAAATATTAGTTTAGGGATTTTTATCTTTTTAATATTAATTCCCATCATTACAGATACAGCAGCAATGATTACTGGTAAATATTTTGGAAAAAACAAATTGTGTCCTAAAATAAGTCCTCGTAAAACCTTTGAAGGAGCAATTGGAGGAACTATATTTGGAGTGATTATACCCCTTTTGTTTTATAAAGTAGTAGTTGGTAATGTTTCATTAAAACTTGTTATTGCGACAATTATTCTTTCGGTTATAGGTCAAATAGGAGATTTAATTTTTAGTAAGATGAAACGTGAAAATGATATTAAAGATTTTTCAAATATTATGCCTGGCCATGGTGGCGTTTTAGACCGAATAGATAGTGTTCTTTTCGTTTCAATTATGTATGTTGTATTAAAATTAATATTCTTATAAAGGAGGAAACATGTTGTTACATTTATTATTAACAAGTTCATTTGCAAATGTTGGAACTTTTTTACTTAAATTTATTATATTGACTTTTGTTTTGGGAGTTATTATTTTAGTTCATGAACTTGGCCATTTTTTATGGGCTAAGAAATTTAATGTATATATATATGAATTTTCTATTGGTATGGGTCCAATTATTTATACTCGTAAAGGTAAAGATGGAATAACTTATAATATTAGAGTTATACCAATTGGTGGATTTGTTTCTATGGCTGGTGAAGTGTATGACGATGATAAAAAAGTTCCTAAAGAAAGACTTATGTGTAATCGACCTTGGTGGCAAAGAATTATTATTTTGGCATCGGGAGTTATTAATAACTTTATACTTGCTATTATAATAATAAGTTTTCTTGCAAATATTTCACCTGGAACTGCTATTAAGCCTGTAGTTGAAGAAGTCTTAGAAGGATCACCTGCTGCTAAAGCTAATATTAAGAAAGGTGATTTAATAAAAGAAATTAATGGTTATAAGGTTAGTAATTGGGATAAAGCTCAGATAATTTTGTATTATAAAAACAAAAAAAATTATCATACTTTTAAGGTAGAACATTCAGATGAAACTGTGGATATTTATAAAATTAAACCGGAAAAAATTAAAGATGAAAATGGAATAGAAAGGAAAATAATTGGTATAAGTATTAAACCAAGTGATACTAAGGGCTTTTTAAAATCAATTAAGTATGGTTTTCAAAAATTTGGGGCTTTAATCGATTCAATGTGTTATACAATTTGGGGATTAATATCAGGAAAAGTATCTATTTCAGCTTTATCAGGTCCCATTGGTATTTTTGAAGTAGTAGGACAAACTGTTAAATATTCTTTTGTAGAAGGTATAAAGTATGTTTTATATCTTATAGCCTTCTTATCAATTAATGTTGGTTTTATTAATATATTACCATTTCCAGCATTTGATGGTGGACATATTTTATTTTTAATTATTGAAAAAATAATAGGAAAACCTTTAGATTCTAGGATAGAAAGCATGGCACATATAATTGGTTTTGCATTAATAATGTTATTAATGGCTGTTGTTACTATCAGTGATATAATTAAATTGTTTTAATTATCTTTTTGTCCTTGTAGCTCAGCTGGATAGAGCGTTTGCCTCCGGTGCAAAAGGCCAGGGGTTCGAATCCCTTCAAGGACACCAAAAGAAATAAATTACTGTAAATAGTTAAATCTTATTTAAAGGAGGATTAATATGGAGGGTAATTATAGTTATACAATTTCTGATGATGAATATGAAGTTATAAAAAAATTTTTAAATTATTATAAAGAATCAGAAAGAATTGTTGCTGATGGGTACACTCAAAACTTTATTAAGACAGAAACAGAAACTATTATAAGAGAAGAGGAGATAAATTTTTACAGAAAAATACTTCATAATGGTGGGATGTATGTGGTGGAATTAAAATTTTGTCAATCTTTGGCAAATGAAAAGCTAAAGTTAAAGTGCCTTAGAGTTATTGCCGATGATATCATCCATCAAATAGATTTAACGACACCAGATAAAAATGCTAAAAAAATAAGGGAAGGCTTTGATATTAATAGTATTTTTGCAAAAGAAAAAATTATTTTTCCTGAAGAAGCATATCAAAATGAAATGCATAATAATGAAGAATTGCAACAACTTATATTGGAACATAATTGGCAAGAAATTGATGAAAAAATTAATCAAAAACAATTTTCTGCCGAAAGTCTATATAGCTTTAAAAAAAGACCGACAGAACATTTAGGATATTTATATAGTTCGTGGGGAACGATTTTATATCAATTAATTTTTATCAGAATGTATCAAGGAAGTAAGTTTAGTCAAGAAAGCTTAAATGAATTAGAAAAATTAATAATAAAATTAAGTTCTTCAAGATTAATAAACATTGATATTACTGAGATTCCTTTTGGTTCATTACTGGGAGAAAATAATTCAACGAAAGGATCTTCACAGCACACTACTAATAATTCTAAATTAGAAAAAGAAATGCTTTTTTTAGAAGAACTTAAAAATTCATATGAATTAGATAACTTAGCAACTAAAACTAAATAAAGAGTTAGAAAGGTTTTGCTTCTAACTCTTTTTTATATGAAGTATCATTTGTTAATAAATCATATATAATTGCCGCTCTTAGTTCTAAATGGTATAAAGGATCATTTTTAATAACTTTTAGTTTTAGATTAATATTCTTTTTAGCTTCATTTAAATGTTTTTGACCCTTAT
The DNA here is from genome assembly GCA_012799635.1 of Mollicutes bacterium. Taxonomy (GTDB): domain Bacteria; phylum Bacillota_I; class Bacilli_A; order RF39; family UBA660; genus UBA6448. The sequence continues at coordinate 66,312 of JAAZKW010000034.1, read as the reverse complement.
CATTAAATCCCAGAATTTTAATATAATTTGGTTTTAATTTTGTATCACTTTTTTTAATATTAAGAAGAATGTGAACTAACATTCGATTAATCTTATTATAGGTATATCTTTTAGTTTTAACTCTTTGAATAAAATCATCAATGTTATTTGCTTTAACAACTTCCTTTTTAAGAAGTTTTTCTATTCCTTCATCAACATCTAAAATATCATGAAGATTATTGTTGGTAATAATAATTGTCTTTAAGATATCAAAGTATAAATCATAATCAATATTTTTAATTGCCTTTAACGATGATTTTGGTAAATACGTATTAATATCAATATTATTTTTAAGTTTTTCTCTAATATTTGAAGCACTAATTATCTTATCATCACTTAATGTATCTAGATAATCACTAGTTCTTTTGATACTTATTACTTCAATTTTATTATTAATTTTATTAATAGCTTTAATATACGATATACCTAAAATATCATTTGGGCCATAAATAATATTTTGACCTAATGCTTTACTAAGTGAAGCTGGATAACTATATCCTTTTTTTAAATAGGATTTTATTTTATTTTTATATTTACTTTTTTCTACTTCGGCAGCTATTATTTTTAAATTATTAACATCATTTGTTTCACTACCAAACACTAGTTTATCAATTTTAAGTTCATTTAATATAAATATACTATAATAAGCAAAATTATCAGCACTTTGGGTTCCATAAAGTACTGGAAGTTCAACAACAAGATCAACCTTATTTTGTAAAGCTATTTTAGTTTTATCTTCTTTATTTAAAATGGATATTTCTCCTCTTTGTAAAAAATAACCATTTAAAATCAAAATGATTATATCGTTTGGATACATTTTTTTAATCATTTTAATATGATGTAAATGTCCATTATGAAAAGGATTATATTCACAAATAATACCTATTTTTTCCATAAAATTAATATACCAAAAAATAAAGTTGTTTGTCAAACGGATATATATTATAATAAAAAAGGAAATGAAGTGATTAAATGATAATATGTGTTGTGGGTCCTACTGGTGTTGGTAAAAGTGATTTAAGTATTAGGCTTGCAAAAAAGTTTAATGCTTTTATTATAAATGCTGATGCAACTCAAATTTATAAAGAATTAAATATTGGAAGTGCTAAAATAACTAAAAAGCAGATGCAAGAAATAAAGCATCATATGATAAATATAAAATCTCCCGATGAAGAATATAGTGTTATGGACTATCAATTAGAAGCAAGAAAAATTTTAAATAATAACAAAGATAAAAATATAATTGTATGCGGGGGAACCGGTCTTTATATTAAGGCTTTATTTTATGAATATGAATTCCCTAAAATAAGTACTTTTGAAATATTTCAAAATCTTACAAATAAAGAATTATATGATTTAGCTTTAAAAAAGGATCCTAATATGGATATTAATTTAAATAATAGGGTAAGACTAATTAATTTTTTAAATAGGCCATATCAACCTATTAAAGCAGAGAATTTATTATATGATGTAATCTTTATTGGTCTAAAAATGGACCGAGAACAATTATATGATAAATGTAATCAACGGGTAGATAAAATGTTTAAAGAAGGTTTACTCGAAGAAGTAAAAGCGCTATATAAAAAATATCCTACTAGTAAGATATTAAGAAGAGCAATTGGTTATAAAGAGTTAATTATGTATTTAGAAAAAGAAATCTCTTTAGAAGAAGCTAAAGAGTTAATTAAAAAGCATACGCGCAACTATGTAAAAAGACAATATACATGGTTTAATAATCAAATGAATATTAAATGGTTTGATGTATCTAAAAATTTATATCAAGATGTAATTGAATATGTAAGTTCATTAAATTCTAAATAAATATTTTTTAAAAAATTATGTTCTTCAATTTTAACATCGCCACTATCCGAAGAAAGAAGGCCTTTATTATCAACTAAAAAATATTCATGTAGTAAGTATTCTTGGCCATCATCTCCAACTGGATCATCCCAAGTCAAATCAATATGGTACCATTTATCATTAACAGATACTGCGTTCCAAACATGGCCTGAAGACTTATAAGTTATTTCTTTTGGGGTTGTGGCAATTTTATAGTTGATATAACCCATTTTATCTAAAAATATAGCCATGGTATCGGTATAACCATTACAAGTAGCTAAATTATTAAATAATACTCCATAAGCAATATTGGAATGATTATATATTTTACCATCTTCTTTAGCAGATTCATCATATTTTGTTGTATTGATAATATAATCATGAATTTTTTTAATTTTATCATAATCAGATAAAGCTTCATTTATTTGTTCTTTAATAATTTTATTAACTTTTTTATTAATAGCATTTATTTGTTTTTTATTATATAAATGTTCTATCTTAATAACAACTTCTCCAGTTTCATATATTGTTGTATTAAAAGATGAAAAACTATTATATGGATGAACAAAATTATTTATATGAGTAAGAATGATATCATCATTACTAATTTTTTCTAAATCATTAATACAATCTTTATATTCTGAAGGACAATAAAAGGTAAACTTTTTGGTACCAGAGTTAATAATTGAAAATAAAACGGATAATAAATCATTATATGAATATGGAATGATGTCGTTACTTATTGGAACATATAAAAATCCTTCTTTTTTAGAATATATATTATTTTTTAAAGTAACAATTTGGTGACTAACAATCTGTTTTGTTATATAGTCAGTAATTGCATTAAAATTAATAGATATAATTAGTAAAAAACAAGAACACATAAAAGGTATAATTAACTTTTTAACCATAAGAGCTATCCTTTCTATTATCATTTTATCATATTTTATATATTAGTAAATTATAAAAATTTTTGTTATAGTAAAGTTGGTGATAGTATATAATGAAAAGATTTAAAATGATTGATGAAGATTTTATATGCGATGTATGTTTTAAAGAGGTTGAGTCACTTAAATATACTGCAAGGGATCATTGTCCTTATTGTCTTTGTGGTAAACATGTTGATAATAATCCTGGAGATAGGCAAAATAATTGTAATGGCATATTAAAACCAATAAATATTGATAAACACAAAAATAGTTATAAAATAGTTTATAAATGTGTTAAATGTGGGGAAATCAAAAGAAATATTATGGCAAATGATGATGATTTTGATATTCTTTTAAATATAATTTCAAATCAAGACAAATAGTTTCCATAGTATTCATCAAAAGTAATTTTTAAATCATATATTTTTTTAGCATCCTTTATACCTACATATCGATAGTGCCATGATTCAAAGACATACCCAGTTATGTTTTCTTTTTCTTCAGGATATCTTAAAATATAGCCATATTTATAACTATTATTCTTAAGCCATAGATAAGTTTCTGAAGTAGCAAATTTTCCTGTTGTAGTATCTTTAGTAGAAAAAACATCAATCGCAAGACCTGTCTGATGTTCTGATGAACCAGGTCTAGCTGCTAATTTATCAGCGTCTTCTTCATTATACTTATTTTTAAAATGATTATAAACTTTTTCTTGGTCATTATAAGATCTATAAGCAGAATTAATCATTAAATAAATACCATCTTCTTTAGCATTAGTATGCATAATTTTAAAGTTTTCAAATGCTTCTTTATCTAATTGATTATTAGTACCCCAACTATAATCAGATGATACATTAACAAGGTTTTCAGGTATATAATCACTATTTAATATATAATATTTATTAACAATCATTAACTTTTTTTTATTGATATCGGTATTAATATTTAAGCTATAAAAAGGATAATCTAAATTAATATTTACTTCATTTATTGCTTTATCAGTATCATATTTATGTTTATTAATATAATCAATATAACGATCATGATTCTCTTTTTTATAAAAAGTATTTTTTAAAACCTCTATTAATATAGTATCTTTTTTTTGAGTTGAAACCAAATAATCAAGTTTATTTTCATTAAAATTTTCTTTTAAAAGTTTTACTTCTTTTAAAGAATATCCTATTTGAGTAAGTTTATATTCATATGTTGATTTATATCTAAAGTCATTATATAAGTATAATACTCCTAGTAATAAAACAAATAATATAAGACCTATTTTTACATTTTTTTTAAGTTTATATCTTCTTTTAGCCATAAGAACTCCATATATAATACATTATACAATAAAAAGAATTTTTTGTAAGGATGATTTAAAAAACTTGTATTAAGGATGATAAATAGTTATAATTAATGTGAGGTAGTATTTTATGAAGAAAAGAAAGTTCATTATTTATTCATTATTAATAATTTTTATTATACATATAACTAGTATTGACGTTAAATGTTTGACTGATGTAACATCAAAAACAATTTGTCAACAAAAGTCAGTATTAGAATCCCTAAAAGTATTATCTTATACCTTGCTTGTTTTAAAAATCATGGTTCCAATAATTATTATCTTCAAGGGTATTAAGGGTATAATTGTAGCTATAACAAGTAGTGATGATGCTATAAAACCTGCTGTTGTTGAATTTATTCAACGTTTAATTATAGGCTTTTTGGTTCTTTTTGTTCCTGATATTATTAATGGCTTTGGTAATATGATAAATGATTATGTAGATGTTAAAAATGATTTTACTCGTTGTACTAATTGTCTAACTAATCCTAAAAGGTGTCACGAATATATTGCTGAAGCAAAAAAAGCTGAAACAACAGGTAGTGAAGAAGAAGCTTCAGGGGCTAGTGGTGGTTCATAAACAAATAATTACTAAAGACTTTTTATTAAAGTTTTGTTACAATGTTATAAGAGGTAAAAATGAAAATAAAAAATCGAATGGATACTTTTTATTATGTTATAGGTAATTTATATTTTATTATCTGCTTTTTATTACTAGGAATTATCTTTTTCTTTCATGTTAATATGGTTTATGTAATAGTAGCTTTATTTCTAATGTTAATATTAATTTTCTTATATATTTTATATTTTAATAGATATTATATTTTTGAAAAAGATTATATTATTATCAAAATAGGCCCTTTTAGTAAAAAACTTGAGTTTAAAGATATTGAAAAATGTTTTATAACTGATAATTATAAATTTAGCTTTGCTACAAGTGTAAAAAGAATTGGTATTAAGCTAAAAGAAAAACTAATTTATATAAGCCCAGAAAATATGAATGATTTTCTAAATAAATTAATAAGGCGTTGTAATAATAAAGGGGCAAAGAAAAGGAAAAGATAAAATGATTAATTATATTATTATTGGACTTATAGTTATCAATCTTATTATTCTTATAATCTTACTTTTTAAAAAGAACAATAATAATGATATGATTGACCGAATAAGTCAACTTCAAAAAGATACCACTAAGGATTTAGGAGATTTTAAATTTGATATTAATAAGAATATTAATAATGATTTTGAAAAATTAACTTATAATATTGAAAGAAAACTTACTTATATAAATGATTTTGTTAATGAAAGATTGGATAAGAACTTTGAAAAAAGTAATAAAACCTTTTTAGATGTTATTGAAAGACTTAAAAAGATTGATGAAGCTCAAAAGAAGATTGATTCTTTATCGACGGATATAGTTTCTTTACAAAGCGTTTTAACTGATAAAAAGACTAGGGGTATTTTTGGTGAAGTGAATCTTGAATATATTTTAAATAATGCTTTTGGAAGTAGTAAAAATGGGATATATGAAATTCAAAAAAAATTAGAAAACGGTTATATTGTGGATGCAATATTATATGCTCCAGCTCCTTTGGGAACAATTGCCATAGATAGTAAGTTTCCTTTAGAAAATTATCAAAAAATGACTGATAAATCAGCTTCTAAAGAAGAAAGAGCAGCTGCAGAAAAAATGTTCGTTACAGATGTTAAAAAACATATTGATGATATTAAAAATAAATATATCATTCCCGGAGTAACAACAAATGAAGCAATAATGTTTTTGCCAGCAGAAGCAATATTCGCCGAAATTAATGCCTACCATGAAGACTTAGTTGCTTATGCTTATAGTAATAATGTATGGATTACAAGTCCAACTACATTAATTGCAACTTTATCTACTATTTCAATGATTATTAAAAATATTGAAAGAGATAAATATGCAAAAGTTATTCATAATGAATTAACTAAATTAGGGGTTGAATTTACAAGGTATAAAGATCGTTGGGATAAACTTTCTAGAAATATAAAAGCTGTAAATACTTCCGTTGATGAAATTAATATTACATCAGATAAAATAGTAAAAAGATTTGATCAAATTAATAAAGTCGAACTAGATGTAAAGGAGATAACTTATGAAGAAGAAAAAAAATAATAATTACTTAACTATTTTTATTAAGAGCTTTTTAATTGGTATGGGTATTATTTTTCCAATCAGTGGTTCATACTTAGCTTTTGTTTTAGGTATGTATGATTGGATACTTGATATTATTAATAACTTTAAGAAAAAGATTAAAGAGAATTGGCGCGAGATTATTATCTTTGTGATTGGTATCATATTGTCGTGTGCATTTAGTGTTGTGGCAATTCACTATACTTATGATAAATATCCCGTTGCTACTCTTTTATCCTTTTTAGGTGTAATAGTCGGGGGAATTCCAATTATATGGAAGGAAACTAAAAAAGAATATAAAACATCTAACTTCCTTTTTTTATTAATAGGAGCACTAATTCTTGTAGGTATATCCTTTATTAGTGGAGGTAAAGCGGATCTTTCTATTAATGGAATGGGTTCTTTATTTTTGTTTAGTGCGGGAGCAATTGGTGCCGGAGCTATGATTATTCCTGGAGTATCAGGAAGTGTTGTTCTTGTTGTTCTTGGTTGTTATGATGGCATTATTAGAGTCGTTTATGAAATATTAAAATTTAAAAGTTTAGCGATTAATATTCCCATTATTTTAATATTTGGTGCGGGAGCAATCCTAGGTATTATTATTACTTCTAAAGTAATGGAACATATGATGAAAAAGCATAGTGTTAAAACTCATTTTGCCATTACTGGCTTTGTTATTGCTTCAGTAATAAATGTATTATTAGAAATATATGGTTTAAGTGCAAGTAAGATAGAATTGTTTATAGGTATTTTACTTTTCATTGGTGGCTTTTTTCTTGCCTATAAAGTAATAAGAGAAAAATAATATGGAAGTATATTTAGTAAGTAACAATTTATATGAAAACAATATTTCTTATTATGAAAGAGGAGATATTGAGAAAAAAAGAATTTCAAGACCTCTTTCGATTGCAGGCGAAGAACTAGCTAAACAAATATCTTCACTAGATATTTTTAATAAAACAATTAATATATATTCATCAATGTATTCTTCTTCTGTAGGAAGTGCTAAATATCTTGCCGATAGATTAAACAAAAAAATTATTATCAATGACAAACTAGATGATTATGTTATCGGAGAGCTTGGAACTCGTAGTATTAAAATGGTACGATTTGTTCAGACTCATAATTTTGATATTAAATTAACTGGTGGTGAATCAGTAAATGATGTATTAAATAGAGTGGATAAAGTTTTAAATAAAATCATTAATAATATGTTAGGTAAGGTAGTTATCTTTACTCATAAAAGGGTTATAATGGCTCTTTTAACAAAATATGGTAAGTGTGGTTATAATTTAGATGATAATTTAATAATTGAATATAATGATAAAGTTATTTATGATGATATCGAAAGAAATGTTAATATTATAGAATTAAAGGTTATTAATAAAAAAATCGTCGATATTAGTCAAATTGAGGTATAAATATGTTTTTTATAAATTTATTAAATTTTTTAGTAGTTAATAAAGTTGTAATAACCAGTATTTTGATAACCCTTGGTATTATATCTTTTGTTTATGGCATTTTTATTTATAGCAAAGAATCGAGCACTAAATTTCAGTTAATTTGGTTTTTGATAAGTTTTGGATTTATTCTTCTTGGAATATTAATTTATTATAATATTTTTAGTAAAATTCCTCTTATATGTTTTAATATTATCTTTCTTTTCAGTTTAGTTTTACTAATTATTTTTTTATTAATAGAAATAATCATAATTAGTCATTTTAATAATCAATATGAAAAAAACTTAGATTATATAATTGTTCTTGGAGCTCAAATAAGAAAAGATGGTCCTAGTGTTATTTTGAAGTGCCGCCTTGATAAAGCAATTGAATATTTAAATCAAAATAAAAATACTAAATGTATTGTATCTGGTGGTCAAAATTTAAAGGAACCTTTTGAAGAAAGTCATGGTATGATGTTATATATGACTAAAAACAAAATTGATAAAAATCGAATGATAATTGAAAACAAAGCAAAAGATACTGTCCAAAATATTAAAAATAGTATTGCCCTTTTAGGAGATAAAGATCTAAAAATCGGAATTGTTACTAATAAATTTCATCTTTATAGATCATTAAAAATCGCTAAAAAATTGGGGCTTACAAATGTTTATGGTATAGGTGCAAGATCCAGCCTGTTTTATCTTCCTCATAATCTTTTAAGAGAGTTTATTGGGGTTTTAAAAGATAAAATAAGTGGTAATATATAGGAAAGAAGGATATTAAGATGAAAGTAATGGTAGAAGTAAGTAATAGACACGTTCATTTAAGTAAAGAAGTTTATGATTTTTTATTTGATGAAACGATGAACAAAGTAAGAGATTTAAGTCAAACTGGAGAGTTTGTAAGTGATAAATTTGTATCTATAGTAACCGAAAATAACATTATAGAAAATGTTAGAGTACTTGGCCCAATACGAAATTATAGTCAAGTTGAAATTTCTAAAAAAGATGCTATAAAACTAGGAATTAATCCTCCAGTAAGAGCTAGTGGTAATTTAGATGGTGCAACTAAAATTACTATTAAAACAGCAAAAAATGAATATACAAATAATATTTGTATTATAGCCCAAAGACATATTCATATGAGTTATGAAGATGCTAAAAAATTAAATATAACAAACGGTCAAAAAGCAAAGATAATAATTGATAATGAAAGATCTGGAGTAATGGATGCTTATTTTAAGTTATCTGAAAAGGGTGTTTTTGCTGCTCATATTGATACTGATGAAGCTGCTGCTTTTTCTATTAATCAAGGAGATGAATTTGAATTGCATTTTTAAGGAGGTTAGGTAAGATGACAAGATATAATATAATTACCCTTTGTGGTTCAACAAGGTTTAAGGACGCATTTATAAAAGCACAAAAAGAATTAACATTAAAGGGTAATATTGTAATGTCAGTAGGACTTTTTGGTCATTCTGGAGATAATGAAGTTTGGGAGAACATGGGGGCAACAAAAGAAATGCTAGATGATATGCATAAAAGAAGAATAGATATGTCAGATGAAATATTTGTTATAAATGTTGGTGGTTATATTGGCGAAAGCACCCGGTCAGAAATAGAGTATGCAAGAAAAAGAAAAAAGAAAATTAGTTATTTAGAATAGTGAGAGTATTTAAGATGGATAAATATATCATATTAAAAAAACTATTCGAAGAAAATCAAGATGAAAATAATGCTTTTGAAATGTCAAAATATATGAGAAATAAATTTTTATTTTATGGTTTACCAACACCACTTAGGAGGAAAGCTTATAAAACTATCTTAAATCAAGAAAAAGCAAATAAGAAAATTGATTGGAAGTTTCTTGATTATTGTTATAATGATGAACATAGAGAATTTCAATATTTTGTAATAGATTATTTATTTGCTTTAAAAAAATATTTAAGTATTAATGATTTACCTAAAATAAAGCGATATATTAAAACTAAACCATGGTGGGATACTATAGATAGTTTTAATAAAATTGTTGCATATATAGCTTTAATTGATAATAAAATGTCATATGTTATGATTGAGTGGTCAACAGATGAAGATTTTTGGATACGTAGAATAGCAATTATTCATCAGTTATATCAAAAGGAAAAAACTAATACTAAATTACTCGAAGAAATATTAGTAAATAATTTAGGTAGTACGGAGTTCTTTATTAATAAGGCTATTGGGTGGAGTCTTAGAGAGTATTCTTTTACAAATCCAATATGGGTAAAAAAATTTATTAATAAATATAAAAATAAAATGGCTAAATTAAGTATACGTGAAGCAAGTAAATATATATAAGGAGCTTCTTATGAAAGAATGGTATATAGGTAATGTAAAAATAAAAGGGCAAGTAGTTGTAGCCCCTATGGCTGGTATTTCTAACAAAACATTTAGACTAATTTGTAAAAGTTTTGGTGCAGCTCTAGTAGTGGGTGAAATGGTATCTAATAAAGCTATTTTATTTGATAATGAAAAAACATATAAACTTCTTGATATGGATGAAAAAGAAAGACCTATTTCTCAGCAAATATTTGGTTCTGATAAAGAAAGTTTTGTTATGGCTGCTAAAAAAGTATATGAATATATGCATCCAGATATTATTGATATTAATATGGGTTGTCCTGTTCCTAAAGTAGCAATTAAATCGCAAGCGGGTAGTGCTTTATTAAAAGATCAAAAGAAAATAAAAGAAATTGTCTCAGCAGTAGTAAAAGCTGTGCCATGTCCTGTTACAGTTAAAATACGTTTGGGATGGGATGAAAAAAATATTAATTATATCAAGGTTGGTAAAATATGTGAAAAAGCAGGAGCATCAGCTATTTTTCTTCATGCTAGAACAAGATCCCAAGGGTATAGTGGTAAAGCAGATTTAACAGCTATAAAAAAATTGGTTGCAAGTGTTAATATTCCAGTGATTGGTAATGGTGATATTAGAACTTATAAAGATGCCGAAAAGATGCTTTTAACAACAGGGTGTAATGCTGTTATGATTGGAAGAGGGCTGCTTGGTAATCCTTGGCTTATAAAAGAAATTAATGAATATTTAAAAGCTAAAATTATCCCAAAAGAGATCAGTTTTCATGATAAAATAAAGATGATGAGGTATCATTTGGAAAAATTAGTAAAAGAAAAAGGTGAAAAAATAGCTATTCTTGAAATTCGAACCCATTTTCTACATTATCTAAAAGGCATACCAAATAATGCAATTGTTAAAAACTTAATATGTAAGGCAAAAAGTAAAGATGAAATATTTCAAATACTAGAAGACTATTATAAAGGATAAATTATGTTTAAAGAAAATGCTATCATTATATGTGAAAATGATTATAAAAATAAACTTTTAAAAGAATTTAATGAAAATAAAGTTCTTTTAAATGTTAATTTTATGACTAAAAAAGAGTTTTTAGAAGCTTATTTTTTTTCATATAATGAAAAGACCCTTTATTATATTTATAGAAAATATCAATTTAAAATAAGCATTATTAAAATGTATTTAGATAATTTAAGATTTGTTCAAAATAAAAACTATAATAATGAAAAACTAGATTTTTTAGTTAAGTTAAAAGAAGAATTAGATAAAGAAAAACTTCTTATTTATGATGATCGTTTTAAAACTTTTTTGCAAGATAAAACTATTTACTTGGCGCCTTATATATATTTAGAAAATGATGAGGAAAAGGTTTTTAAATCATTAAATGCAATTCAAATTAAAAATGATACTAATTATAAACCAGTTTTTGCTCAGATGTTTAAGACGATTGCAAAAGAGGTAAATTATGTATGTAAAAGGATTGCAAAGTTAATTTTAAATGGGGAGAATATAAATAATATAAAACTTGTTAATGTCCCCGAAGAATATAAAAATTTATTAGAAAGATATGCTTATTTATATAATATACCAATAAATTTAAACATTAATTCATGTTTATATGGAACAAGAGAAGCAAAACTTTTTTTAAGTCATCTTTACGAGGGAAAAGATAATGCTTTAGATAAAATTAAAAAGTTAAATCAAGATATAATTACAAAGATTGTTAATATTTGTAATAAGTATTTTTTCATCGAAGATATGAATGATTTAAAGACTTTTTTAATATATGAATTCAAAAAAACTAATATTAATCAAAATCTTTTAGAAAACTATGTTGAACTTGTTTCAATAAATTATCCTTTTAAAGAGGAATATGTTTTTTTAATGAACTTTAATATTGAAAGTTTTCCTAAGGTCTATAAAGATGATAGTTATATTACTGACAATATTAAAAAAATGGTAAATTTAAAAAGTGTTAATGAAATTAATAAAATAGTAAAAAGCAATACCATTAATATTATTAAAAGCATAAAAAATATCGTTATTACTTTAAAGGAATATGATTTAGAAAAAAAAGTATATCCTTCTTCTTTAATCGAAGATTTAGATTTAGAAATATTAAATGAAGAAGATGATCTTTATGAAAGTTATAGTATTTTAAATGATAAACTAAATTATGCTATGAAACTAGATGATTATTATAAATATGGTATTTTAGATGATAATATATTTATTTATAAAAATACTTATCAAGATATTAATTATTTTACTTATGATTCTTCTTATAAAAAGATTAAACAAAAAATATTTGATAAAAAAATAAAATTATCTTATTCTTCAATAAATAAATATTTTGAATGTAAATTTAAATATTTTCTATCTAAAGTATTATATTTAGATAATTATAAAATAACTTTTGGTGCCTTAATTGGATCGTTATATCATCATATATTGAAAGAATATTTAGAAAATAAAAAAGATATAATGCTTTTAAAAGAGGAATATCTAAACAATAATAATATTGTATTAACTAAAAAAGAAGCATTTTATATAAATAAAATCGTAAAAGAAATAGAAACTGATCTTATAATAATAGATAAACAAAATACGTATAATACTTTAGATAAAAGAGTTTTGGAAAAAGAATTTCAAGATAATAATGAACATTTTATATTAAATGGTTTTATTGATAAAATATTATATAATGATAAAGAAGAGTTAGTTATTATAGACTATAAAACTGGTAATGAAAATATAAGTTATAAATTATTATCTTCTGGACTTAGTATGCAACTTTTTTTATATTTATATTTAGTAAAAAAAGATTCTTATTTTAATAATCCTAAAATAATTGGATTTTATTTACAACATTTTTTACATAGTGAAAAAATATGTGATAAGAGCCCAATAGAACAAAAAGAAGCTAATCTTAAATTAAACGGTTATTCAAATAAAGATATATCATTGCTTGAAAAGTTCGATTCTAGCTTTAAAAATAGTAAAGTAATAAGAGGAATGAAGTTAAAAAATGATGGTAATTTTTATTCTAACTCTAAAACACTTTCTAGTGAAGAAATGGATAGTATGGTCTTTTTAGTAGAAGCTATTTTAAATGAAGCAGTAGAAAAAATAAATAATAATGATTTTCAAATAAATCCTAAAAAAGTTAATAACAAAGATGATGTATCGTGTCCTTATTGTCCATATAAAGAAATATGTTATAAGAAAGATTATTATTATGAAAATATTAAGCAAGAAGAAGATTTATCCTTTTTAGGAGGTGATAACAATGACTAAGTGGACAGAGGCTCAAAAATTAGCAATAAATAAAACTGGTAAGAATATTATTGTTTCAGCAGGTGCAGGTTCAGGTAAAACAGCTGTTTTAACACAGAGAGTTATTACTCACCTTAAAAATAATATTAAGATTAATAAATTATTGATATTAACGTTTACTAATGCTGCAGCAGGTGAGATGAGAAATCGAATAAGAAAAAAGATAAGCAAGGATCTTTCATTAAAAGATAATTTATATTTGCTTGATACTGCAGATATTACTACTTTTGATGCTTATTGTCTTCATTTAGTTAAAAAATATCATTTTCTTCTTAACATTGATAAAAACTTAAAAATTATTGATGAAGGATTAATAACATTAGTTAAAGATAAAATATTAGATGAAGTATTTGATAATTTTTATGAAAAAGAAGACTTGTTATTTTTAGATTTGATTGAAAACTTCTCTGTTAAAGACGATAAACAAATTAAAGAAGCAATAAAAAAGATTATTAAGAAAATAGATTTAGTAAGTGATAAAGAACATTTATATAATGACTTAACAGTAACTTTCTTTAATCAAGATTATATTTTAAGTTATATTAAAGAATATGAAGATATTTTGATTAATAAAATCTCAAGTATTAATGATTTAATTATGCTTTTAGAAGGAAGTGGTTATGATACTTTTTATAATGAAATGGTCAAAGCTTATACGCCATTATTAAATTCAAAAACTTATGATGAAATAAAATTAAATATTGAAATTCCTACGGTAAGAAGGCCAAAAGGAAGTGAAGATATTAAAGATATTAAAGATAGCATTACGCTTTTGGAAAAAGAGATTAAATCTTATTTAAGATATGAAAATACCGAAGAAATACTAACAAGTTTTAGTCTTGCTAAAAATAATGCTATAAGTATTGTTAATATAATAAAAATATATTATGAAAAACTAAATCAATATAAATTTGATAATGACTTGTATGAATTTATTGATATTGAGATTCTTATTATAAAATTATTGAAAGAAAATGATCAGATACGTAAGGAAGTTAAGAACAGTTATTATGAAATAATGATTGATGAATATCAAGATACATCTGATTTGCAAGAAGAATTTATTAACTTAATAGAAAATAATAATGTATATATGGTTGGGGATATTAAACAGTCGATATATGGTTTTAGAAATGCTAATCCTTTAATATTTAAAGATAAATATGATAAATATGCTAAAGATGATATAGGAATTAAAATAGATCTTCTTCATAATTTTAGATCAAGGCCAGAAGTAATCGAAGGGATAAATACCATCTTTAGTTTAGTTATGGATGATAATATTGGTGGAGCCAATTATAAAAAAGATCATCAAATGCTTTATGGATTAAAAGATTATGATGAAAATTATTATACAAACAGTGATCTTGAGATTCTTAATTACAATGATGATAAAGATGATTTTACTAAAGAAGAAAAAGAAGCTTTTATAATAGGACAAGATATTTTATCTAAATTAAAAAAAGGTTATGAAGTATATGATCCTGAAGCTAAAAAATTAAGAAAAGCAACCTTTAGTGATTTTTGTATTATTATGGACAGAGGAACAAGTTTTAATACTTATTATAAAATCTTTGAATATTTAAAAATTCCCCTTTATATTTATCAAGATGAAAAAATTATAAGTAAAGATGACATCATCGTTATTAAAAATTTAGTAGGGTTATATTTAAAAGTTAAAAATTATGAATTTGATTATGATTTTAAATTTTATTTTACAAGTATAGCAAGAAGTTTCTTAATAAATATGCCTGATGAAGACATTTATAACTATTTTAAGAACAAAACTTTTAAAGATAGTACTTTATATCAAAAACTAAAAAACCTTCCTATAATCGAAGATTCATATGTATTAATTAATACTTTGTTAAAGGAATTTAACTTTTATGAAAAATTAATAACTCTTGGGGATATAAAAAACTGTTTAATAAGAGTAGATAATATTTTATCTTTATCAAAAGAGTTTAATAAAATAGGATTTAATGTATATGATATATGTGATTATTTAAATGAATTAATAGAAAGTAAATATGAAATAACAGTTAAGGGGGCTTTAAATAATATAAATAGTGTATTACTTATGAATATTCACAAATCTAAAGGTCTTGAATATCCAATCTGTTATTATAGTGGTTATCATAAGACTTTTAATATCGAAGATATTAAAGATCGTTTCTTATATGATAAAAAATATGGTTTAATAACCCCATATTATAATGAAAAGCTTGGTAATTTAATAACTAAGGAATTAAATAAACATAATTTTTATTTAGATGATATATCAGAAAGAATAAGATTATTTTATGTAGCTTTAACAAGGGCAAGAGAAAAAATCATAATAGTAACATCGCTTAATGATGATTGTAAGTTAACTTTAAGTGATAAAAATAAGTATTCATCTTTTTTAGATATAATAGAGTCAATTAAAAATTATTTGTCTAAATATATTATTAAGATAAATTTAGATGATTATAATTTAACTAAGGATTATTTGGATAATAAAAAAAGTAGTAAAGAACTAAAAAAAGATACTAAATTAATTATTAATAAAAAAATAGATGTTAAAAATAATATTATTGATAATAAGAAAATATCTAAGGAAATAGTATCCTTTATTGATAAAGAACTTTATGATAATTTAGAGTATGGTACCTATATTCATAAAGTATTTGAAAGAAGTAATTTCTTTAATATATCTAAAGAAGATAAACATTATAATTTAATTAATAACTTTGTTAAAACTTTAAATATTACAAAAGATGATCTGTTATATAAAGAACATGAGTTTATTTATGAAGAAGATGGTAATAAATATCATGGTATTATAGATTTAATAATTGAAAGTGACAATGAAATAAAAATAATTGATTATAAACTTAATAATATAATTGATGAATCTTATAAAAAACAATTAAAGATATATGAAAAATATCTTAAAAGTATCAAAAATAAACCTTGTAAATTATATTTATATTCCATTTTATTAAATAAACTTGAAATAATAGAATAAAAAAGAAGATATTATATACTAATTAAAATATCTTCTTTTTGAAGTATTAGTTGAAAATCATTACTATTAATATACATATTTTTCTTATCAATATAAATAGCTATGTTTTCATCTTCTCTAAGATTTTGTTCTAAAGCTTTTTCTCTAACATTATTTAGAATATTTTGGACTTGTTTATCAGTAAGTTTTATATTATAAACTAGTTTATAACCTTTTAAAGGATCAATTTGATAATACCAATCCAAATAATAAGTAAATAAAGTGTTATCTTTAGTTATAATAAGATAATATTTATTTTCTTGAAATACTTTTTTAAATAAAGCATTTTCTTCTTGAAACATTTTTTCTTGTTCAATAACACCATAACTTACAGTTAGATATCTTTCTTTCGAATATAATTTATCAAATTTTTCTTTCTGATTTATTCTAAGCATATAATATATAAAAACTAAGCTACATACTAATATTAAACCCAATATTAATATATATATACCGGTTTTCTTTCTTTTTTTAGTGGTTTTTTCATCCATTATTATCACCTACTAACATGTGGGCTAGTAGTGTTATATCACCAGCTCCCATTGTTACAATTATATCATCCTTTTGAACCTTTTTATCTAAAAAGTTTATAATCTTTTCAAACGAATCAATAAAAACAACATTTTCATTTTCTTCTTTAATTAGTTTTAATAAATCATCTTCTTTAATGTTATAAATGTTTTCCTCTCTAGCAGCATATATAGGTGCAATTATAATACAATCAAAATCTTTTAATATATTAGCAAAATCTTTTAAGAAGGCATTAGTTCTAGAATATGTATGAGGTTGAAAAACAGCAATACTTCTGTTATGTTTCGTTTTTTTAATTAGATCTAAAATACTTTCTACTTCATTTGGATGATGGGCATAGTCATCAAAAACATTAGCTGATTTAAATTTACCCAAGTATTCAAATCTTCTTTCAATGCCTTTATAAAATTTCAATGCTGATACAATTAATGATATATCATTAATATATTTATGTGAAAGAGCAATAGCGGCAAGAGAGTTATAAATATTATGTTTACCTAATACATTAAGATTGACTCTATTAATATTTATATTATCTATATACAAATCATATGATGGATATCCCAATTTATCAAATTTAATATTTTTAGCCATGTAATTAGAATCGTTATTAATACCATATGTTGTTTTTTCATGATTACAAACAGCTTTCAAAGTATTTTTATCATCATTATTTACAATTAAATAACCATTTTTAGGAAGGAGTTTTACAAACTTATTAAAAGATTTAATAATATTGTCTAGATTTTTAAAATAGTCTATGTGATCAGTCTGAATATTCAAAATTATTGCACTTGTAGGTTTAAAATCAAGAAAACTATCTACATATTCACAAGCTTCTACAATAAAATGTTTATTATTACCAATATGATAATTGCCATTTATTAAAGGAAGCATAGCCCCAATAGATATAGTAGGATTTAAATTAGCTTTTAAGAAAATAGTTGCTATCATACTAGTAGTTGTGCTTTTACCATGCGTTCCACTGATACATAAAACATTTTCATATTCTTGCATTAATATTCCAAGAAATTCAGATCTTTCATAAATTTTTTTATTTAGTTTCCGAGCATATTTTAATTCTTCAAAATTATCATTAATAGCAGCGGAATAAACAATAATATCAGCATTATCTATATATGATAAATTAGGCTTATGATATACATCAATTCCTTCTTTAACTAATCTTTTTGTTATTTTACTTTCTACTAAGTCATAACCCGTTACAATAGCGTTTTTATTATGCATTATATCGGCAATCCCACTCATTGATGATCCACCAATACCAATAAAGTGAATTTTTTTATTTTTAAACATATCATCATCTCCAGCTAACTAATATTATACAAAAATAAATCGATATATTCAATTATATCAATATTCGTATTTTTATCAAATAACAAGGTAAACTTAGTTATTGAATTATAAAAAGTATTATGGTATATTTATGAAGATAAGAGGTGACTAAAGTGATCTAATAAGAATAAATTTTATTCTTTTATAGCTTATTTTATGTACCTTATAAATATTATAGTTATAATCAAGGAGGCAATTATGAATAACGATAATTTTAATGGAGAAGATAATGTTAATATCAATATCACTCCAAACTTAGATTCACCAGCGATGGATAGCAATATAAATCCAATACCTCAGCAACCTAGTATAAATAGTGAGGCAGTAGGAGCAAATGAACCTGCTTTATCACCAATTATTAACGAAACGCCATCTATAGATAATATGGCACAACAAGAGAATATACCTGTTACACCGACTATTGCGCAACCAGTAAGCCCTATATTACATAACGAAGTAAACGAGGCAGAACAACCTAATGTGGTGCCAAGTCAACCAACAGTTGCTCCTGTTTTGGGTGATGATGAAGAGTTATTAAAAGCTTTTATTGGAAAAAACTACGATAAAATAACAACAAGGAAATTTAATTTTGCAGCTTTATGTTGGGCTTCTTCTTATTTTATATATAGAAAAATGGTATTACTTAGTGTGATTGTATGTAGTTTGGGGACATTAGTAATGCTTGTTACATCAAAATTAAATTCAACACTTTCACTTATAGTTTCGCTTTCTTTTATTCTTATTTTAATGATATTAAGTGGCTCTTTAACTAATAAATATTATTTAGATTTTGCTAAAAGAAAAATTGCTAAAATCAAACAAAAGAATCCTCAAACAGATTTAAATGGATTAAAAGTGCTTTGTGCAAAAAAAGGTGGAACTAATGTTGCAAATGTTTTCGTCTTAATTGTTATTTGTCTTCTTATTAATATATCCTTATTGTTTTATATTGTGAAATCAAATATAGAAAATTTTTTCAATTCTAATAATTCAACTTCAGCAATTAGTGATAATACTGGTAATTATAGTACTTCAAAAAAAGGAACCTTATTAGAGGATGTAATTGTTACTGGGCATTTTTGTTTTGGAACGTCATGTACTGTTACAATTGAAAGTAAAGAAAATACAGAAGATTATACATTAAAAGCCAATAATATTGAATTGTTTGTATCACTAGATGATTATAGTGAATATGTTAAAGTAGATATATACTATACTAAAAAGGGTGATGAAAAAACAATTGTTGATTATAAAATATTTACGAAATCAGATATGAAGGAAATTGTTGATATTCAAACTGAAGCGGATTTAAGAACAAAGCTAGGTCTTTACTTAATAGGAACACATACTGAGACATTTACTTTAACCGAGATAGGCACATCTGGTTCTGGAGAAGAAGATGATAGAAAATATGATTATGTAGATTATATATTAACTGATGCTAATAATACTAAGTATGAAATGCAATATAAAGATTTTGATAATACACCATTAAATCTAGTTGCAGGAACTGAATATAATATTACTTTTGAAGTAGTTGAAGGCACCTTTGGATATGAGTTTTATATTAAGAGTGTTAATTAAGAATTTGAATATAATGTAATTAAAACTATTAAATAATTTTGTATTAATGCAAAATTATTTTTTATTCTTTAAAAATAATATATATTATGATAATATTTATATGGTGGTTGAATTGAAGAAAAAGAAGTTTTTTAAAGATAAGAAGACAATGATAATCCAAATAATCCTATTTTTTATATTACTTGGTTGTTTTGTTTTTGTTGGAACTAGAAATTATAGTAAAAAAGTATTAAAAGATTCCGTGCGATTTGATAAAGAATTTAATGTTGGAAAAGACAATGTGTTTGTATATGTAACAGCTTCAGATGCTTATAAACATGTTCAAGAAGATAATGCAATAATTATTTTTGGTCTTAAAAATAGTAAATGGGTATCTAGTTATGTTAAGATAGTTAGTGATGTAGCAAGTAAAGTTGGTATCGATAAGATATATTATTTTGATATTACTGCTGATCGTGAAGATCGAAATGGAAGCTATCAAAGTATTGTTAAATATCTAGAAGATTATATTACTTATTTAGATGATGGTAGAGCTAATTTATATGCTCCAACAATTCTTGTTAAAAAAGATGGTTTAATATATTATTTTAATGATGATACAGCGTTATCTAAAGGAATGATTACCGCAGAAGAATATTGGAATGAATATCATAAAAATCTTGCTATAAATGAGCTAACAGATGTTTTTAATTATTATGTAGGAGAAAAAGATGGAGAATAATAAATATAAAATAATTTTTGTTTTTATTATTTTTGTGGTTATTATCATTGGAGGATTTATATTAACTCAAATTAGTATCAAAGAAAAAAATGAGAAGGATAGTCCTCAAAAAATGGTTCAAAAAGAAGAAGTTACGGATATAAGAATAGATAAAACGAAAGATTTTATATATTTTACTAATGAAACGCTAATTGGTGACAATCTTGATATAGGATATAAAGATATTGTATTTAATTTTAAAGAAGATAGTAATCTTGCAAATACACTTAATGATGAGACAATAAACTTGAAAGAAACGGTTAAAAAACAGGGTAATGAACTTGGTGGTATATCGTATGCTGAATACAAAACTTATGAAATATATGAATATGATAACTATTTATCTTTGGTAGTTAGTTATTATAAATATGATAAAGAAAGTCTTGTAATACCAATAAATAGTAAAACATATAATTTTAATAAAAATAATGGTTTTATTATAAACAATAATGATTTATTAGGCCTATTTCAAATTGATGAAACTAAGATGGTTAATAATACCAAAAAGTATATTGAAGGTCTTGCCCTTTTAAGAACAGATATAAAAATAGATGTAAATCAAACAATGAATCTATTAAAGGAATATCCTTTATATATTAATAAAATAGGTAAACTTAATGTAAGAGTTCTTGTAAAAAATGATCAGAATGATTATAATGAAGATGTAGTTTTAAGTTAGGAGATGAATATATGGATTTTGATACGAAGATGAAAGCGGCGGTTGAAAATGTTAAGGAAAGGCTAAATACAATTAGAGCGGGGAGAGCTAATCCGGCAATGCTTAATGGTATTATGGTTGATTACTATGGTGTACCAACTTCTATTCATAGTATTGCAAATATTACAATCCCCGAAGCAAGAGAATTATTAATTAAACCGTTTGATAAAAGCATTGTTAAAGAAATAGAAAAAGCTATTGCTGAAGCAAATATTGGTATTAATCCTACAAATAATGGTGAAATGGTTATTTTAGCAATTCCTGAGCTTAATGAAGAAAGAAGAAGAGAATATGTTAAGATGGCCAAAGCTATTGGTGAAGAAGGAAAGGTTGCTTTAAGAAATATTAGGCAAGATGAAAAAGATACAATAACTAAAGCTAAATATCCTGAAGATGAAGAAAAACGTTATTTAGATAATCTTCAAGATACAATAAATAAATATAATAAAGAAATTGATGAAGAAATAAAACTTAAAGAAGAAGAATTAATGCGAGTATAATCTTGCATTTTTGATTATTTAATAGGTTTTTAAAGACTTTTTAAAAGAACTTTGATACAATTATATAGGGAGAGTGTTAATGGAAGATTTAAAAGTTATATTCATGGGAACACCTGATTTTTCTTTACCAATCCTTTCTTATTTAATAGAAAATACCAATGTTGTTTTAGTAGTTACTCAGCCAGATAAAAAGAAAGGCAAAAATAATGAATTATCTTTTTCACCTACAAAAAAATTAGCTATCCAAAAAAATATAGCTGTCTTTCAACCTAATAAAATAAAAGAAGATTATGAAATAATAAGTGAAATAAATCCTGATATTATTATAACTTGTGCTTATGGACAAATATTACCCGAAGAAATACTTAACATACCTAGATTAGGTTGTATTAATGTTCATGCTTCATTATTACCAAAGTATCGAGGAGCATCTCCTATTCAGTGGGCTCTTCTTAATGGGGATAAAACTACTGGAGTTACAATTATGTATATGGATAAAAGTATGGATACTGGGGATATAATAGCAATGGAATCTATTGATATTAAAGATTCTGATAATGTAAAGATGCTTCATGATAAACTATCTATATTAGGTCAAAAATTACTTGCTGAAACATTACCATTAATTATAAAGAACCAAAATAGTAGAATAAAACAAGATGAAAGAAAAGCTAGTTATACAAGATTAATAAAAAGAGAAGATGAAAAAATAGCTTTTAATAATAATGGTAAAGATATTATTAATAAAATAAGAGCTTTTACCCCTTGGCCTGGAGCATATATAATTTTAAATGGTTTAGAAACAAAAATCACTAAAGCTAGTTTTATAAAAAACATATCTTTGAAGATAAAAGAAGTATTGATTGATAAAAATAATATGTATATTGGATGTAATGATGGAAGCATTAGAATAGAAAGATTAAAGGTTTTAGGAAAAAAAGAAATGGATATTAAATCTTTTCTAAATGGCTTTAGAAATAAAGGTGATATTAATGTCGAATAAAAATAAATTAGATGAAAAAAAGAAGAAACAAATTATTCAGCTATTATTATGGATGGCTTTCATATTAATATGTTATTTATATTTATTAAAACTTACGAACGATCGTAAAATAGAGTTAAAACACTATAAAGAATATGAAAAAATTGTAGAAAAGTTAGCTATAAAAAAATATGATTTTGAATTTTATAAAGATGGTGTTAAACTATATTATGGTACTTGTAATGATACATGTGAAGTAATAATTGATGATAAAAAATATTTGATCGAAGGTAAAAATGAATATCTTGTTGAAGAAGAACAATCTTTATCAATGTTAGATAATAATATTATGGAAAAAGAATTTTATTTAGATTATATATTAAATAATATTAAAAAGGTTTATGCTCGTGATGGAATTGTTTATTTTGACAGTAATTATTTTACTGGTGATATATCAATTGAAAATGATATAATTATAATTAATTTAGATAAAGATAACATTAAGTATAAACTAAAATTTAATTTATAAGAGGTAATATGATTAAACTATCGGTAGCATTATTTGTAAATTTACTTACAGCACTTAGAATAATAGGAGCAATTTTTTTAGTTCCCCTATATTTAAAAAAAGGAGCATTAGCAGCAGCTAGTCTTTCAATGATTTGTTATTTTACGGATTTTTTAGATGGTATTATTGCAAGAAAAGCTAAAGTATCTACTTTTTTTGGAAGTGTATTTGATGGAACTGCTGATAAGTTATTTACAGTAGCTAACCTAATTTTACTTGTAACAATGACTAAATATGCTGTTTTTCCAATATTGTGTGAACTAGCTATTTTTATTATTCAAACAATAAGATATTCTAAAAATGCTAATGTTAAAAGTTCTAAAACTGGTAAATTTAAAACAATAGTAATTTCAATGACTGTTATTTTAATATATTTAGTTATTGATATTAAAAAGATTACCTTTTTAAATGCTAATTTTATAAATTATGTTACTTCTTTAGATCAAGTTAAACTACTTGGAACAATATTTATGCCATTATATATATTTGAAATACTTACTTTAGCTTCATATTTAGTTAGATTTAGAAGTGATAAAGAAGTTATTCAAGAATCATATTCAGATATTGATATTAAATTAAAAAAACCCAAAAGCTTTAAAGATAAATTTTATAATTTTAGGTTATTATGGCTTAACAATGATATATATGAAAAATATAAAGATAGCGCAGGATTAAAAGGACTAAGAGAATTTGTAAAGAAAAACAGATAATATTTGTAAAAATTAGTCTTTCTGCCTAGTAATAGTCAAGATGTGTATAAACATCTTGCTTTTTTATTTACATAAAAAGTATAATATGGTTATGGGAAATATATTTAATTATGAAAAAGAAGATTTAGAAGCTTTATTAGAGAAACGTGGATATAAGAAGTTTGTAGCAAGTCAAGTAATTGACTGGGTATATGATAAAAAGGTATATGATCCTCTTAACTTTTCTAATATAAGTAGTGAAGTCCGAAATTTTTTAAAAGAAAAGTTTTCTTTTGGATCTATTAAAATAAAAAAAGTTCAAGAAGATGAAGATGTAAAAAAATTTTTATTTGAATTACATGATAATGAATTTATAGAGACAGTTTTAATGTATCATGATTATGGCTTAAGTATATGTATATCTAGTCAAGTTGGTTGTAATATGGGATGTGCTTTTTGTGAAAGTGGAAGACTTAAAAAAACAAGAAATCTTGAAGTATCTGAAATGATAGAGCAAATAATACTGGTTTCAAATTATGTTAATAAAAAAATAAATAGTGTTGTGGTTATGGGAATTGGTGAACCCTTTGATAACTATGATAATCTAATAAAAGCTTTAAAAATTATTAATAATCCTAAAATGCTTAACATTGGTGCAAGACATATAACAGTATCAACTTGTGGAATAGTTCCTAAAATATATGAGTTTTCTAAATTAGGATTACAAGTTAATTTGGCAATTAGTCTTCATGCCTCAAATGATGAAGTTAGAAATAAGATTATGCCAATATCAAAAGTATATGATTATATTTCTTTACATAAAGCAATTAAAGATTATATCAATGTTACAGGAAGAAGGGTTTCTTTAGAATATATTTTGTTAAAAGATATTAATGATGATCTGAAATATGCTGATGAATTAGCCTTGCTGTTTAAAAATATGAATATTTATATTAATTTAATTTCATATAACAAAACTAATAATAATGATATTAATACTAGTGATAAAAAACAAATTGATTTGTTTTTTGATAGGCTTAAAAAAAGGGGATTGAATGTTACAATGCGAAGAAAATTCGGCGATAATATTTCGGCAGCTTGTGGGCAACTTCGAAGTAAAGAAATATAGTAAATTTGAATAAATAATGATATAATGAAGAAGAAGACAGGTGATAAAATTGAAAACATTTTATTTAACTGATGCTGGAAAAGTTAGAAGTCATAATGAAGATAGCGTTACTATCCTTAAAAACCAAAATAACGAATATCTGATGATGGTAGCAGACGGCATGGGTGGACATCGTAAAGGAGAAATTGCTTCGATGCTTGCTATATCTAGCTTAGGGAAACGTTTTAGTGCCTGTGCAAGTATAGGAACTAAAATTGATGCGATAAACTGGCTTAATGATAATGTAAATGAGATAAATAAGTTAATAATTGAATATACTTTGGAACATGAGGATTCATCAGGAATGGGCACAACCTTAGTAGCGGCAATATTAACAAAAGAATTTTTAATAATTGGTAATATTGGTGATTCATCAGGATATGTAATGAAAAATAATAAATTACATAAAATAACAAAGGATCATACTCTTGTAAATCTTTTAGTTCAAGCAGGTGATTTGACTGAAGAAGAAGCTATGAGTCATCCTCAGAAAAATGTTTTAATGAGGGCTTTGGGCGCGAATGACAAAGCTGAAATTGATATATTTGACGTAATGGATGAAGATATAAGCGGAATAATGTTATGTAGTGATGGACTTACAACAATGCTTTCAAACGAATTAATTGAAAAAATATTACAAGAAGATATTGATGTCGAAGAAAAAGTTAAGAAACTAGTTAATAGATGTAATATAAGGGGAGGCAATGATAATATATCAATTGCACTTTTAGAAAAAGAAGAAAAGGGTGATACGAAGTGATTGCTAAGGGGCAGAAAATTAGTGATAGATATCAAATAATTAAAACAATTGGCGAAGGTGGTATGGCTAATGTTTATTTAGCTAAAGATACTATATTAGAACGTAATGTAGCTGTAAAAATATTACGTGGAGATCTTTCTTTAGACGAAAAATTTGTTAGGCGTTTTCAAAGAGAAGCTCTTCAGGCAAGCAGTTTAAATGATAAGAATATTGTTGAAGTATATGATGTTGGAGAAGATCATGGTGATTATTATATTGTCATGGAATATATTGAAGGTAAACATCTAAAGAATTTACTTAAAAGAAGAGGAAAACTTACTGTAAATGAAGTTGTAGATATTTTACTTCAAGTTACCTCAGGTCTTTCTGTTGCCCATGATTCATATATTATTCATAGAGATATTAAACCCCAAAATATAATGATTTTAGAAAACGGGATTGTAAAACTTACGGATTTTGGTATATCCGTTGCTATGAATTCAACTCAGCTTACGCAAACTAATTCAGTAATGGGTTCAGTTCATTATCTTCCTCCAGAACAAGCTTCTGGAAAAGGTGCAACACTTCAAAGTGATATCTATTCTCTTGGTATTTTAATGTATGAACTTCTTACTGGAAAACTTCCTTTTAAAGGAGATAATGCTGTTGAAATAGCTTTGAAACAATTAAAAGAACCGATGCCTTTGATTAAAGATGAAATTTTAAATATACCTCAAAGCATTTGTAACATTATTAAAAGAGCAACTGCAAAGAACCCTAAAAATAGGTATGCTGATGCAAGGGAGATGCATGAAGATTTATTAACATGCCTAGAAGATTCTAGAAAAAATGAAGAGGAGATTGAATATACTTATCCTGAAAAAGAACGTGATGATAGTAAAATTATGAAAACATTAAAAGATACTAAATTATCAAAAGCTGAAAGTGATGAATTGATAGCCAAAAAAATGGCTGAAGGAACGATAAAAAGTCAAAATAAAACTTTAGTAATTTTATTTTCTGTATTTACTTCTATTGTTGTTTTAATTACAACTATAGTTGTACTTCTTCCATATATTAATAAATCAAACAATAAATATATTCCAGATGTTGAAGGTATGAGTGAAAAGAAAGCTGTAAAAAAACTTCAAGATGAAGGGTTTGAAATAAAAGATAGAATTGTAGAGCCTTCAGAGGATATTGAGAAAGGCTCAATAACAAGAACTACTCCATCAGCAAATAGTAAAGTAAAAAAAGGAGCAGATGTAACAATATATATATCATCAGGTACTAATTCAATTGAAATAGAGGATTATACCGGTAAAAACTTTTATGAAGTTAAAGGAATGCTTGAAGCATTTGGAATTAGTGTTACTGTTGAAGAAGAAGAAATAGAAAAAGATTCTGGTAAAGAATATCATGAAAATGAGATTGTAAGACAATCAGTTGAAAAGGGTGAATTATTAACTAAAGGAGACATAATAACGTTGTATATAGCTACAGTTACTAATGTATATCCGGATTTTACAGATGGAACTTATAAAGTAATTGATATTCTTGATTTTTGTAATCAATATAAAGTTATGGTAACATTTAAAGATAATGGTGGTAATGACTTAGAGATTAATAATAATAATGCTACAAATTATAATAATAATGCTATTTTGTCTCAAAGTAGAGCAGCAGGAAGTGAAATACCTAAATCAGGTGGCAACCTTACTATTAAAATTGATTTTAGTGGTGGTGGCAGCGAAGAATATAATGATTTGGATACATAATTATGTTAAAAGGACGAATAATAAATATTAATAGTAGTAATTATACTGTTATTGCAAAAGATAAAAAATATGTATGTACTGTAAGAGGTGTTTTTCGGGAAAAAAAGGTTACTCCTTTAGTTGGTGATAACGTAGTAATAAATGTAAAAGATAGCCAAATTATTGAAATACTTAAAAGAAAAAATCAATTACAAAGACCAAGTGTTGCTAATATTGATATGTCTCTTATTATGGTTAGTGTTAAAAAACCTAATTTGGATTTGCTTTTATTAGATAAGCTTCTTGTTCATTCTTTGGCAAGTAAAATTACTCCAATTATATGTTTTACTAAGTGTGATTTACTAAATGATGATGAATATGAAAAGATAAAAGAAATAAAAAAATATTATAAAAAAATTGGTTTTGAAGTAATAGAAAATACCGAAATTAGTTATTTTAAAAAGCTAGTTTCGGGCAAAACTGTTGTATGTGCAGGACAAACTGGTTCAGGAAAGTCAACTTTTATTAATAAAATTGATAGCACTTTAGATTTAAAAACAGCTCCAATATCAAAAGCTCTTGGAAGAGGAGTTCATACAACAAGGCTTAACAGTATATATAAAGTTGATGATTTTTATATCGTAGATACACCAGGATTTAGTGCTCTTGATTTTGATAATATCGATAAAGAAGTAATAAAAGATTGTTTTATAGAATTTAATAATTATACTTGTAAATATACTGGGTGTTATCATATAAATATTGATGGTTGTGGCATTGAAGGTAATAAAAACATTTTACCTTCAAGGTATAAAAATTATAAAAGGTTTATAAAGGAGAAAGATGAAAGTAGCAGTAAGTTTTTTAAAAAGTGATAATTATGTAAATTGTATTAAAAGAATAAACAAATCTAAAGCAGATTTTATTCATGTGGACGTTTGCGATGGAAAATATGTTGAAGGTAAAAACTTTACTCCAAAACTTTTAAATAAGACATTAAAAGTTGCAAAAAAGAAATTAGATGTTCATTTAATGGTTAATAATCCAATAGATTATATAAATGAAATTCTTTATTATGATATTGAAACAATTACTGTTCATTTAAGTATTCCTAATTTGAAAGAAAGTATTAATTATATTAATTCTTTAGGATTAAAAGTGGGTATTGCTATCAATCCTAAGCAAGATATAAGAATGATTGATAATTTTTTAGATGTTGTTGATCAAATACTTATAATGAGTGTTAATCCTGGTAAAGGAGGACAAAGTTTTATTCCTAAAGTTTTAGATAAAATTGATTATTTAAATAAAATAAAAAACAAATACCATTTTACTATTAGTGTCGATGGAGGAATAAATGATGAAAGTATTAGTTATTTAAAAGATAAAAACATTGATTTAATAGTAAGTGGTTCTTTTATAACATCATCAGATGACTTTAATAAACAGATTAAAATATTAAAAGATAGTATTTAACAAATTTAATCATGTTTTAACGCAGAAAAAAAGATTTAGTAAATGTTTTTAAATTTATAGGAGTTAAAGATGAAAAAAATTTTAAAATTATTAATTGTTGTAGTAATGTTAATGTCTCTTGTCGTTTCAGCAGATTCTGGACCTATCTTTGTAAAAGAAACACCTATGGCAAAGGTGGGTAATCAAGATGGCGCTAAGGTATTTAGTTGTTGTGGTTTTGGTGAAAATGATAAAACCATAATACCATATGGCACAAAAGTTCCAATAGATAATATGGTTTCAGAGTATGTTTCTGTCATTTATAATAATAAAAAATATTATATTTCAATAAGAAGCTTAAAAAACGAGCATATTGCAGATAACTTTACAGCGGAAATAACTGATGAATATGATGTTAATACTCTTCTTAGTGAAAATGAAAAAAATTTTTAATACCCCGTGGTGCTAAAGTGTCAAATGTTCAAAAAGTTAATTTTTTTGCCATCCCTACTAATGAACCTTATATCCACCATTATATTAAAGCTGAAGACTTAATAAATCCCAGTTTTGAACATAAAATTGAAAAGTATGTTGTTCGTTATTTACTTGTTGATGTAATATTAAGAAGAGGTCCATCGGAACTGTTCGAAGAAGTTGGCACTTTAAAAGCTGAAACAAAAGTCAAATATTCAAATGATTGTTATGAAACGGGTGGCTGGGTTTATATTACCGAGGGTAATCTTTCTGGATATGTTAAACTTGATTATCGAGAAGATAAGTTTAATTGCGGGAGATATTTAGGACAAAGATTAGAAAATATTCCTTATTATTATACAAAAGATGTTATTAAAAAATACGATGATAAAATATACGGTTGGGAAAGAAAAGATGAAGAGTATGATAAATACGGACTAAAGTTTTTAACTCCAATTGATGTTAAATATCTTGCTCTAAAAGATATTGGCTATCCTTTCTCTGATAAATATGCTTTTTATATGAAATATAATGGCAAATTAGTTCCAATTCACTCAAGTAATGTTCTAGAAGATTATAATTATAAATTGACGTTTAAGAGTTTTGAATGTAAAAATTATTCAAATAAGTTATGCCGAGTATTTGATTTAGAAGGAAACAAATTAAATTTAGAAGATGTTTTTAAACTTAATAAAGAATATCAAATTAAATATATTTCTTATCCTAAATATTCTAATTCACAAAATTATGCTGAGGTAGATAATTTATATATAGATGTTGATGGAAAACTGTATATTTTGCAGTATCCTACAGATGAAGCAGATGATCATGATATTATAATAGATGCTAAGAAAAAAGAACCATTAACTGAAGAAGAAAAACAAAAGCAAATAAAGGAAAGTATCAAGACTAAAGTAATCGAAGAATCACCTGATGATATAACAAAAAAAAGTGTTAATAAATATTTATTAATTATAGGTATTCCAGTTATTTTAATAATAATGGTAGCAATTTTAGTAATTATAATTATTAATAGTAAGAAAATTAAAGTAATAAAAAATAGTAAGAAAGATTAAAATTCTTACTATTTTATTTTGCGATAAAGACCGATAGCGATGCCAAGGATTTCACAATCATCAAGGATAATGGGTTCCATGGTATCGTTTTCAGGTTGTAATCTAATATGTCCCTTTTCTTTATAAAATCTTTTTAAAGTAACCTCATTGTCATTATTCATAGCGACTACAATTTGTCCATTATTAGCATTTTTTTGTCTTTGAACAATAACATAATCATTATCAAATATTCCAGCATTTATCATACTATCTCCAGATACATGTAAGGTAAATATTTCTTTAGAAGGAGGCACTAAATATGAAGGAAGGAAGAAAAATTCATTAGGCATTTCAATGGCAGTAATAGGATTACCTGCAGTTACTTTTCCAAGAAGAGGTACCTTAACTACTTCTTCATTTTTCTTTTCGTATTCATTATCAACTAGAAGTTCTAAAGTACGAAATTTATTGTTACTACTTTTTAAAACTCCGAGGTTTTCTAAATTTTTAACATGAACAAAGACAGTAGCAGTACTAGATAAGCCCACTCCTTTACATATTTCTCTTATAGTAGGAGGATAACCATTTTTAGCACTATATTTTTTTATAAAATCTAAAACATCTTTTTGTCTTTTAGAAAGGTTTTTCTCCATTTTCAAACTCCTTTTTATAATTAAATTCTATTATAGTATTACATAAAAGTCAAACAAATGTTTTTATTAATCAAAACATAAAAAGATTGACATTGAGGTAATACTTTTAGTACAATGTTGCTAACATACTAAAGGTAGCTTTAGTAATGTGCGATTTGTTTTTTTGAGGGAAAGGAGGAAAAAAATGAGTAGCAAGGCAACAATGATAATTGCTGGTTTTATCGCAGCATTAATTGCTTTGTTGAGTTCTTTTTTTGCTTTTAAGTACAAGAGGTTATAAAGTGACTTTTGATACTGATGGCGGAAGTGAAATTCCAATCCAAACGGTTAAAAAAGGTGGAAAAGTAATTAAACCTGATGATCCAACAAAAGAGGAATATGATTTTGTCAGATGGGAATATAATGATGAAGAATATGATTTTTCAAGCACAGTAAAAGAAAATATGACATTAAAAGCTATTTGGACAAAATCAGATGAAGAAGCAGAAAAATATAAACTTACATTTAATGTTGAAGGTAAAACAAAAACAATTGAAGTTAGTGAAAGTAGTGAAATCAACGTGTCAGAATTAGGTTTTGAGGATAGAAGTGGCTATGCTCTTGTATGGTATGTTGATGGTAAGGAATATGACCTTACTACACCAATAACTAAGGATTTAACAATCGAAGGAAAATATGAAAAGGTATCATCTTATACTGTGAAATTTAATTCAAATGGAGGTACAAGAGTTAACAATCAAACGGTTAATGTTGGTGGTAAAGTATCTGAACCTAATAATATGAAGAAAGAAGGTTATATTTTTGATGGCTGGTATTTGAATAATAAAAAATATGATTTTAATACTGTAGTTACTGGAAATATAACATTAGTAGCAAAGTGGAAAGAAGATCCAAATGTAAAAAGATATGAGGTTAAATTTAACAGCGATGGAGGAAATAGTGTTGCAACACAAAGAGTGATTGCAGGAAAAACTGCAGTACAGCCAAAAAATCCAACAAGAAGTGGATATACATTTGAAGGTTGGTATTTAGATGGAAGCAAGTATAATTTTAGTTTGAAAGTTAATAGTAACATAACTTTAGTAGCTCGTTGGAAAGAAGTAGTTATAAATAGTTATTCAGTAATTTTCAATAGTAATGGCGGAAGTAGTGTTCCATCACAAACTGTTACAGAGGGCAATAAAGTAACAAAACCAAATAATCCAACAAAAGAGGGTTATAATTTTGGTAGCTGGCAATTAAATGGAAGTAATTATGATTTTAATCAAGCAGTTACTGGTAATATTGTTTTAAATGCAACTTGGGTTGAAAAAAGTTACACATTTAAAGTAACCTTAGTGGATGATTATTCCCCAGATAGAATAATTTCTGTTTATGAAGATGGAACAAAGATTAATTTTACATCTATAGAAGTTAATGGTAATAAAATTTGTACTGGGTCAAACCCAACTATTAATAAGTTTGATGTTGAGGGAATAAATGCTGTTACAGTTGTACTAATAAATGGAAGAAGAGTAACGGCTAATAGAGAATAAAGGAGAAAAAATGAAGAAAAAAATATTATTAGCAATTTTAATGTTCATCTTTGGTATTTATAATGTTAATGCATTATTGGAAATACCACCAAATTCCTATGTTTTAGGGGAATATCTATTTACTAGAGATGGTAGTAATGAATATGATGGAGTTTTGACAACTCAACATTTAATGATGGCTGCTCAAAGCGCTTGGGACAATCGGCTTTTTTATAAAAGAGCTGATGGTAGTTATATTGATGGGTTAACTGGTGAATTATTATTATATGCTGATGAAGAGTATTTGCTTGCTGAGATTAAGTATTATAATTTAAAAGAAATTCCAATAATAAAGAGTTTTTATTCAAAAACAGCAACAGGTTATATTTTTCAAAATGATGTTATAGCTACTAGTTATTGGGACCCAGATACTTATCTTGCAGCTGGAGTAGAGTATTATAGTTTTAGTGATAGTAAAAATGCAAGAATTTTTGGAACTCAAGAATTTTATTATCCAGATGAAGACGGATTTGAATCAATGGGTTTAAATTTATTAGAACCACAAGCAACTGGTATGTGGGGTGTTCAAGGAGTAGAAGTAACATTTGATTCCGATATATCAAATTATACAGTTATCGGTTATCCATATGTAAACGTAGTTGATAGAGTAGGAAAACTTCAAAAAATATATTTAGAACTTGATTATGACCTTAACCTTCATTATATTGAAGAAGGATTTCCTTATTTTTATGGAAATAGTAAGTTATATACCAGTGTTGCTTCGGTTAGAGATGATTTAACTATAAATGGAACTTTTGAAAATAACAAATTGAAAATAAATGTAACAGATCAAAACACTCAAAAATATAAGTTAATAGAAGTTTCTTTATATCGATATTTTGAAGATGTGTCTCATGAGCATTTTAATCTTTTGGATTTTGCGAATTTGGTGCAAGCTGATGGTGGTGATATGGATTATCCAATGTCTGTTTTTTACTTTATTTATAGATTAAAAAGTTTTAATGGTACATATTTAGAAATTGTAGATAAATATGAAGATTTTTCTATAGACCCAGTTTATGATAACCTTTTAGATGAAGTAGAATTATCTGATTTAGGTAACAGAGAAGAAGTAGCAGGTGGAAAATATTTGATATATGCTCAGGTAGTAGATGAAGATGGGAATATATTTAAAGTGGCATCTTATCTACAGGAAGCAGGAACTAATTTAGTTTCTCAACCGGCAGATCCCGGTACAAGTGCTTTATTTTATAGGCTTACTGGTATATAAAAGGAGAAAGAAATGAAGAAAAAAATATTATTAGCAATATTATTATTCATCATTGGTACTTTCAAAGTTAATGCACTACTGGAAATACCACCAAATTCCTATGTTATAGGGAAACATCTATTTACTAGAGATGGTAGTAATAACTATGGTGGAGTTTTAACAACTGAGGATTTAACTTTTGCTTCTATGACATCAAAAGGTGTACCAAATGGAACAACAGTTATATATAAAAGAGCCGATGGTAGTTTTATTGATGGACTAACTGGTGAAGAAAAGTTAGTTAATGAAGAACATTTAATTGCAAATATTAACTATTATAATATGTATACAATTCCAGTAATAAAAAGTTTTTATTCCAAGACGACAACAAGTTACATTTTTCAAAGTGATAAAATCAATCTTTGGAAATGGACACCTCTTCTTGATGCTGGAGTAGAATATTATAGTTTTAGTGATGGTAAAAATGCAAAGGTCTTTGGGACACAAGAGTTTTATTATCCAGATGAAGTTGGTTTTGAATCAATGAGTTTAAATTTATTAGAACAAGAAGCAACTGGTATGTGGGACGTTCAAGGAATAGAAGTAACATTTAATCCTGATATATCAAATTACACAGTTATAGGCTATCCATATATAAATGTTGTTGATAAAGTAGGAAACTCTAAAAAAATATATTTAAAACTAGAAGTTTTAGAAGGAGCTCCTCCGGTATCTCCTGTGTATGGAAATAGTACTTTGTATAGTTCTGTTGCCTCAGTTAGAAATGATTTAACTTTAAATGCATCTTTTGAAAATGATAAATTAAAAATAAACGTAACAGATGAAAATACTCAAAAATATAAGTTAATAGAAGCTTCTTTATATCGATATTTTGAAGACTGGATGCATAATGATCATTTTAGTATTAAAGATTTCTTACTTTTATATCAAAAACATAATCCTGTATCTCCTAGTTTAGATCAATTAGATTATATGGCAACGAGAATGCAATATAATAATGGGGAATGTATAGAACTTGTAGATAAATACGAAGATTTTTCCGAAGTACCTGTTTATGATAACCTTCTAGATGAAATAGAATTATCTGATTTAGGTAACACAGAAGCAGTAGCAGGTGGAAAATATTTGGTATATGCTCAGGTAATAGATGAAGATGGTAATACATTTAGAGTAGCATCTGATTTACTGGATGCAGGAGATAACTTAATTTCTTCGCCAACGAATCCTAGTACAAATGATTTATTTTTGAAAATAATTAGAACAGAATAAATAAAATAGAGATATTACAAGTATCTCTATTTTTTTGTTTGTAATTATTCATTAAACAAAATTAATATGCTAAAATAACATTATATTGTGGAGGCTTAATGAAAAATAATAAAGGATTTACTTTAATAGAACTTTTAGCAATAATAACAATACTTTCAGTAGTAATGTTAATTGGTGTAACAGCGATAGGACCATTAGTGGGAAGAGCTAAGAAATCATCTTTAGGACTTGAAGGGCTTTCAGCAGTGGAAGCAGCTAAAAATGCATATCAATTTGAACAATTAAATGGTTCTTTTAGTTCGAATAGTGATATTTGTTTTGATTTGGAATATCTTTATAAATATGGCTATTTTACTAAAGGTTCTGGAATGTGGACAGAAGATGATAATCCAGGGGATAAATATACTGGTTCAGTTTTTGTAGAATATGATTCAGGTAAATATAATTATTATTTCTCCATATCTGATGGTACTTATGTATTTGATGATGTCCTTGTAAGTAATTATAAATCTGATCAAGCAGCTGAAGGAACAAGCGCTGCTACAAATTGTGGTGAACATAGAATGGGATTAGTAGACTGTTATTGTGATAAAGATGGTTGTTGTTTAAAATATAATTAAAATATATCCTATTAAAGGATATGTTTTTTAATTAAAAAACTTTATTCAATTTACTAACTTTGATTTACATGTTAAAATATATACTTAGGAAGTGATATATATGGCAATAAGGAACGATAAAAAACTTAATACTGTAAAATTACTAGCTCTTGATATGATAAATGAAGCAGAAAGTGGTAATCCTGGTATTGTCCTTAGTGCGTCACCAATTTTATATAGTCTTTATTTAAATCATTTAAATACCATTAGTAAAATTCCTAAATGGATTAATAGGGATCGTTTTATTATGTCATGTGGTCATGGCTCTGCTATGTATTATTCTATGCTTCATTTAGCAGGTTATAATCTTTCCTTAGAGGATTTAAAAAGGTTTAGACAAATAGATTCGTTTACTCCAGGCCATCCAGAAATGGATCCAGAATTAGGAATTGAGGCAACAACTGGCCCTCTTGGTCAAGGAATTGCAACTGCAGTTGGTGTTGCTATGGCAGAAAGATATTATGAAAATTTAAGTAAAAAGGTTGATCCAAAAAGTAAATTAATTGATTTTTATACTTATGTTTTATGTAGCGATGGTGATTTAGATGAAGGTATTAGTTATGAAGCACTTGCTTTTGCAGCTAAGCAAAAACTAAATAAATTAATTGTTTTATATGATAGTAATGATATGAATGCAGATGGGCCAACATATAATTCAACTATCGAAGATATTGAAGATCGTTTTGATGCTTTAGACTTTAATGTGATATATGTTAAAAATGGTCATAATTTAAATGAAGTGAGTAGTGCTATAAAAGAAGCTAAAAGAAGTAAGTATCCTTCTATAATTATTTTTAAAACAATTTTGGGTAAAGATTTAAAAAAAGAAAATAATAATATCCTTCATGCTGGAGGTCTTGATGAAAAAGATATTATCGATTTAAAAGTTAAATATGGACTTCCAAAAGAATCTTTTAGTTATGATGAAAAAATAAAAGAAGAGATAATAAGTTCTATTGATAAAAGAGTTTCTAAAAAATATGAAGCTTGGTTAAAAGAATATGATAAAGCTAAGAAAAGTAGGAATCCTGATTTAGTATATATGATTAATTTACTTGAGAATGATCAATTTATTATTGATTTTGATAGTAATAATTATAAAATTAATAACGATTATTTTGAAGACGGAAGATTATCAAATCAAAAGGTGCTTAATTTTATTTCTCCGAAGACTAAATTCTTTTTAGGTGGCTCTAGTAATATTAAAACTTTAACAAAAGCTTATTTTACAAAAAGTGGCATTTCATCTTCGGAAAACCCTCTTGCTAAAAATATTGCTTTTGGAATTAGAGAACATGCTATGGCTGGTATTCTAGGTGGCATGGCCCTTTGTGGCCTTAGGGTTTTTTCCTCAACATTTTTAGCTTTTGCTGATTATATGAAACCTGCGATGAGAGTTAGTGCTATGATGAATTTACCAATCACTTATATCTTTACTCATGATAGCATTTCTATTGGCCAAGATGGTCCAACCTTTCAACCAATAGAACAACTTACTATGCTTCGTAGTATTCCTAATATGAAGGTGTTTAGGCCTTGTGATATTAAGGAGATTATTGGTTCGTGGGAATATATTTTAAAAAATAAAGGACCTTCGTGTTTAATTATTTCTAAAGAAAAAATGATTGTTAATAAGCATACAAACGGAAAATATGTTCAATATGGAGCTTATATTGTTAGAAAAGAAAAAGAAAAATTATCTGGAGTACTTATTGCGACAGGATCTGAAGTAGCTATTGCATTAAAAGCTGCAGAGGAATTATTTACTCAAGGAATAGATCTTAGGGTAGTATCTATGCCATGTATGGAATTGTTTTTAAAACAAACTCCTATTTATGAGGAAAAGCTTTTCCCTAAAGAAGTCAAAATTATTACCTTAGAAGCAGGTTCATCAATGATATGGAATCGTTTTGCAACAAACAAAGATTGTGCTATTGGTGTTGATGAGTTTGGTATATCTGGTAAAAAAGATGATGTTCTTAAATATTTAAATTTTGATTATAATTCTATTTTATATCGAATAAAGAAAAATTTTGATTAAAGAGAGGTTGCTAGAATAATCTAATTATAGTAAAATATCAGTTAAGGAGATAGAAAATGTTAGAAACAATATTATGGAGTATTGGCTCTTTAGTTGTAGGGATAATTATTGGATTTATAATTTCTAAACAGTTGATGAAAAAACAACTTACTGAAAACCCACCAATTAATGAGAAAATGATTGAAGCTATGATGAGTAGTATGGGAAGAAAACCATCTGCTAAGCAAGTTAAACAAGTTATGAGTCAAATGAATCGATTTAAATAAGAGAGTAATCTCTTTTTATTTTAAGAAGTTTTGTGAAAAGTATAATTTAAATTATTGGTGAGTAGTAGTTTTACTTTCCCCTTTTTTAGAAAGAAGTGATATTATGAAATATATTATAAAAAGAAATATTAATTTGTTTGGGAAGACTAATATTATAAAATTTGGTTATAATGTTAAAATTAATAATAATGGAAATGGTTTTGAAAATTTTGATATCGGAAATGAAGAAATCATTATTAATGATTTGTTAAAGCCTTTGAATCAAGAGACTATTAATAAATTAAATGAGATAAATCCTATATATGTATCACTTTCTAAATATTTTTTTGATAATAACAAGAAATTAACTTTTATAGAATACGAAAATGATATAGCTATTTCAAGAATATCACGTGATGATTTACAATAATGTACTAATATGTATTTAGTGATGATATTCTTTCATTAAGAAGTGTTGTTTTTTTCGAGTCCTAAAAAGTAAAAATATAAAAGACTTAGATTTTATTATTTATTGCATTTACTTTGATAAATAACAAAGTTAGTCAATAACTCTTGCAGTTTTACAATATTTATATTAAAATGAATGTATTGTTTAAAAGTTATGACCAAGAGGGGATATATTAAAGTTTTAAGAAAGCTGATGGTTGATGAAAATTAGTAATGATGATATATCTAGATCACTTGTAAACTTCTTATCTGAAAACACAGTAAGATAAGACGCTAAGAAGCGTTAAATTATTAAGAAAAAATAAAGGTGGTACCGCGGTTTTCGCCCTTTGGTATTACCTTTTTTTATGGAGGGAATATGTTTAAAAAATTAAGTGATAAAAAAGTGTATGAAACAGAAAAAGATATTAGAACCTTTTTTGAAACAGAAAAAATTTTTGAAAAATCAATAAAGGAAGAAAACGAAACTTTTGTTTTTTATGATGGACCAGCAACTGCCAATGGAAATCCAGGACTTCATCATATGATAGCAAAGTTTTTAAAAGATACTTTTGGTAAATATCAAACTATGAAAGGTAAAAAAGTTCTTCGAAAAGTAGGATGGGATACTCATGGTCTTCCTGTTGAAGTACAAGTTGAAAAAGAATTAGGCTTTTCTGGGAAAGATGATATTGAAAAATATGGCATTGATAAATTTAATCAGAAATGTCGTGAATCTGTTTGGAAAAATGTTGATGCTTTTAATCGATTAACTAAAGAAATGGGTCAATTCATTGATCTTGATAACCCTTACATTACGTATGATAATTCATATATTGAAACCGTATGGTATATTTTAAAAAGATTTTTTGAAGAAAAGATGTTTTATGAAGGGCAAAAGATTCTTCCTTGGTGCCCTAGATGTGGTACAGGACTTGCTTCTCATGAAGTTGCTCAAGGATATGAAAATATAACGGCAAACACTGTTTATGTTACTTTTAAGAAGAAAGATAGTGATGAATATTTTCTTGTATGGACTACAACACCATGGACTTTAATATCAAATGTAGGCCTTTGTGTTAATCCAAATGAAACATATATTACAGCTCTTTCTAAAGGAAATAAATTTATTTTATCAGAAAAATTAGCTCCTGTGATTTTGGGTGATGAATATAAAGTTTTATCTAAATGTAAAGGTAAAGATTTAGAATATACAGAATATGAGCAATTAATGCCGATATTAAAACCATCAAAAAAAGCTTTTATAGTTATGTGTGATGATTTTGTAACAACTGAAGATGGTACGGGAATTGTTCATATAGCTCCTGCGTTTGGTGAGGATGATAATAAAGTATGCAAAAGATATAATCTTGCTATATTAAATCCCGTTAATGAAGATGGAACATTTAATGAGGGACCTTGGCAAGGAGAAAATATTTTTGATGCTGATTTAAAAATAGTAGATTACTTAAAAGAAAATAATAAGTTATTTAAAAAACAGAAGATGGATCATGAATATCCTCATTGTTGGAGATGTCATAGTCCTTTAGTTTACTATGCAAGACCATCTTATTATCTTGAAGTTACTAAGATTAAAGATGAAATTATAAAAGCAAATGAAAAAGTAAACTGGTTCCCTGAATATGTTGGAACCAAAAGATTTGGTAACTGGCTTTTAAATATGACCGATTGGGCAATATCAAGAAATAGATATTGGGGAACCCCTCTTCCTTTATGGCGCTGTGACTGTGGTCATATGGAAATGATAGGTTCAATTAAAGAGCTGAAAGAAAGGTCAATAGAAAAGTTAAATGATAAGGATATTGATTTACATAAGCCATTTGTTGATAATGTTTTTATCAAATGCCCTAAATGTAGTAAAAAGATGCAAAGAACACCTGAAGTTATTGATTGTTGGTTTGATTCGGGATCTATGCCATTTGCACAATATCATTATCCTTTTGAAAATAAAAAGCTATGGGAAGAACAATATCCAGCTGATTTTATTTGTGAAGGTATTGATCAAACAAGAGGTTGGTTTTATTCACTACTTGTAATCGGAGTCTTTTTAACTGGCAAGTCTCCTTATAAGAATGTTTTAGTAAATGAATTGTTGCTTGATAAACATGGTCAAAAAATGCATAAATCAAAAGGTAATTCTATTGAACCATTTGCTTTACTAGAAAAGTATGGAGCAGATGCTATTAGATGGTATATTCCTTATGCATCACCAGTTTGGATACCACTAAAGTTTGATGAAGAAGGCTTAAAAGAAGTCCATTCTAAGTTCTTTAATCCTTTAAAAAATACTTATAATTTCTTTTCGATGTATGCAACTACAGATAATATTGATATCAATGATTGTAATATTGATGTAAAAGAGCGCGAAGAAATAGATAAATGGTTATTATCTAAATATAATAGTTTATTAAAATATGTAACAGAAAGTTATGATGTATATGATTTAAATAAAGTAGTAAAAGTTATTACTAATTTTGTATCTGAAGATTTATCTAATTGGTATATCAGGAGAAATAGAGATCGTTTCTGGGGATCAGAACTTAATAATAGTAAGAAATCAGTATATATAACAACATATGAAGTAATAACTGGGTTATGTAAAATGATTGCTCCAATAGTACCTTTTGTATCCGAAGAAATATATCAAAAAATAACTGGGAATAAGTCAGTTCATTTAGCACCTTTTCCTAAATATGATAAATCATTAATAAATAAAGATTTAGAAGATAAAATGGATTTAGTAAGAAATTTAATTAGTATTGGAAGATATGTTAGAGAAGAAAATAAAATTAAAGTAAGACAACCGTTGTCAGAAGTATTAATTGATGGTAAGAATGAAAAATTATTATCTAGTCTTACAACATTGATTAAAGAAGAATTAAATGTTAAAGAAGTTGTTTTTGAAAAAGATTTAAACAAGTATATGGACTTTACAATTAAACCAGAATTTAAAGTAGTGGGTAAAATCTTTGGTAAAAACATTCATGAATATGCTAAAAAATTATTAGAATTATCATCATCAGATATTGAAAAACTTCAAAATGATAGTGTTATCCAAATGAAAATTGATAATACTTTATATGATATTACTAAAGATATGGTAGATATTCGATATACTGCAAAAGAAGGTTTTAATATTGGAACATCTTTAGGTGATTTTGTTATTTTAAATACTACTTTAAATGAATCTTTAATCAAAGAAGGTAATGCACGAGAATTTGTATCTAAAGTACAAATGCTAAGAAAAGAAAACAATTTTGATATTGCAGATCGGATTATAATTAAATATAATACGGAGGGTTTATTTAAAGATAGTATTATTGATAATGCTGATTATATTAAAAATGAAACTTTAGCAGTAGATATTATTTTTGATGATACATTAAGTTTAGATTATAATTTAAACGATTATAATATTGGTATTAGTCTAATAAAGAATTAATAATATTAAAAGGTCTCAGATTGTTAAAATATTATTGGTATGTTAAAATAAAACTGGTGATAGTATGATTGAACAATTAAGAGAAATTCTTTGTCAAAAAGAACTAAAAGAAAATGAGGAATTAATAAGTTATAATAAGCAAATACAAGAATTGTTAGAAAAGTTGAGCTTAGATTGTAACACAATGTTGGAAGAAATACAGGCAGTTTATAATGAGCATGAACAACTTTTAAATGAAGCTAAAATAAATCAAAGGAGTTTTTTAAAAAGATTATTTAATCCTAAAGGAATTAAAAAATTAAAAGAGCATATTGAGTTATTAGAGGAAAAGAAATTATTATTATCTAGATGTATATCTTTATTTAAAGATAGAAATGAAATAATTAAAAAAATAACTCGGTTATATCAAGAAAAAGAAAAATTAGCAGATTTTAATTTGAGTTTTTCAGAATTAATATCTTTAGCTGATGCAAATGGTATAACCATCACTTTAAGTGAAAAAGATAAAACAACCCAAAATAACCCCGAAAGGTATAATGGTTTAGAAGATTTTGTTTTAGTTCATAAAACAAGATATATTCCATCTGGTGGAAGAATTAGAACTCTGAAAGAAACCGGATTAATTCATAAAGGTTTCTTTGGAATGAATAAAGTTGGCGAATATAAGTTTACAAGAAATAGGAACACACTTCATTTTTCAGTTAATTCAGAGGTAGGAAATCATGGACTAGGTAATTGGGACAATTGTAGGTATGCAGTTGTGATTCCATTTGATAAAATGCCACTTGAAAATTTAAAATCTGGTGTAGTTGTTGATACTTATTTTGAAGGTGGAATTCAATTACCTCCAGAAGCTATTTTTCTTTGTCCTAAAGAAGATATAAAGAGTGTTAAAAAACAAAATCCTAATATAATAGTTGTTGCTTATGAAGGACAAAAAGTTTCAGGATATGCCAATGCTTTAGTAGGTTTGCTTGGGAAACATGTTGAACAAGCTACTTCGTGGGAATGGCTTTCAGGGAATGATGCTAAATACTATGAAATGTTAAAAAAAATCATGCCTAATCTTCCAATAGAACCACATTTTAATACTATAGATGCTGCAAGAGAAAAATATTTTGATGATATAAATTGTTTTATTGAATTTATTAAAAAAACTCATGAAACTAAAACTTATTTTACTAGAAAAGAATATTTAGATATTGTTCGGCCGGTTTATTTTTCGCCTTCTACATCTACTGATTATGGTATTGATTTAATTATTAGACAAATAAGAGAAGAATTAAATAAAATTGGGATTATTCTTCCAAGTGATATAGAGTTGCAAGTGGAAGAAATTTTAAGTAAAATAAATTCAGAACCTACAAATGATTGTTTAACAAAAGAAATGCAAAAACAATATACGGACGATTATCAAATTCCTGCAGATAGTATATCTGGGATTTATCCATATAATTATATAGATTATTTAATAAAAATTAGCGTTTATGATGCTTTGCAAATAACTTTGGAACAAGAAAAGGTAATTGAACCAGAAAAAACCATGAGCATGTAAAACTCCATATATATTAAAATTTGTTTGGAGGTTATAAAAATAGAACAATTAATTTTGTTCTATTTTTCTTACCTTATATTCATATCCTTTAGTATCTACAGTAGCTTTAATTATTTTAAATGGTGATTTTAACATTCCCATTTGTTCATTAGTATATTTAAATTTCTCTTTTTCTATTTTTTCTATAACATCCATTCCTTCGATTACTTTACCAAATCCAGCGTATTTATTATCAAGAGAATATTTTGCATCATCATTTGTTACAATAAAGAACTGACTTCCAGCAGAATCAGGAT
The DNA here is from genome assembly GCA_012799635.1 of Mollicutes bacterium. GTDB lineage: Bacteria > Bacillota_I > Bacilli_A > RF39 > UBA660 > UBA6448. The sequence continues at coordinate 22,051 of JAAZKW010000034.1, read as the reverse complement.
CATTTGTTCTTGCCATGGATATAACTCCTTTAGTATGCTTTAGATCATTATCATGACCATTTTCACTAAATTCTCCCTTAATAGAGTAACCCGGTCCCCCATTTCCTTTGCCTGTTGGATCTCCTCCCTGAATTACAAATCCTTTTTGAACTCTATGAACAGTATTATCATCATAAAACTTATCTTCGATTAAGTTTACAAAATTAGCAACAGTATTAAAGGCTTTTTCTGGATATAGTTCAATTGTTATTGTTCCATATTTTTCAAATTCCATTGTTACAATAGGGTTTTCTTTTGGCATAGTTATTTTATCAACACCACTTGTACTAGTACAAGCCGATAATAATAATAAATTTATAATAAATAGCAATAAAATAATTTTTTTGTTCATCTAATACCTTCCTTTAAATAATTATATTGCATTTTTGTTCTTTAATCAATGAAATATAATTGAATTTTTAGATAAAATTAACTATAATATAATATAGTAGGTGATATGATGAATAAAAAGGGTCAGGCTTTAGTCGAATTTATTATCGTTGTACCCGTTTTTATAATGCTATTAATTGCTACTTTAGATTACGTAAGAATAATGCAAAATAAAAGCAATTTAGAACTTACATTAGAAAATTTAATTTCCGATGAAAGCTATGCTCTTTCTAGTGAATATGAATTTGTAATTGAAAGCAAAGAAAATTATAAAATATATATTTTATCTAACAAAGTGGATATTTATTCACCATTTTTAACACCTGTTTTAGGACAAGAACATAAAGTCCTTATTAAAAGGATAATATATGAATAATAAAGGTCAAACACTTGCTTTATTTATTATAATTCTTCCTTTATTATTACTTGCATGTGCTGTTATTATTGATACATCATTAATAACATATAATAAAGTTAAATTAAATTCCATTACAAGAACGATTATTAAAACTTCTATTGAAAGAAATGATAAAGATGATATAATAAAACTATATAATGATAATAATATTGAATATGAAAAAATAGAGATATCTTTTGAGGAAGGGTTACATATTAAAATAGAAATTAAAATAGATAGTTTACTTGGTAAAGTTATAGGTAAGAATTATTACATTATTAGAACTTCTTTGATAGGTACAAAAGAAGATAATGTAATAAAGATTAAAAAGGGATAAAATATGGGAAAAAGCAAAGGAAAAAGTTTATGTGTATTTTCAACTAAAGGAGGCGTTGGTAAAACGACAGTTCTTTTAAATGTTGCTGGTGTTTTTGCTGGTATGAATAAAAAAGTTTTAATTATTGATTTTGATTTAACAAGTGGTGCTGTAGGAACATCTTTAAATAGGTCTTTTAAAAAATCAATATATAATTTTGTTGATGATTATACTAATAATAGATTTAAGGCAATAGATAATTATGCAACAAAATATAATGAATATATTTCTTTTTTAGCCGCACCTTCAGATCCAAGACAAGGAGTTAAGGTATCGTCAAAACATATTGAGCATATAATTACTAATGCTCTTTATGAATATGATTATATTTTAGTGGATCTTAATCACAATTTAAATGAATTTAATATAACTGTTCTTGATATTGTTGATCAAATATTATTAGTTTGTTGTAATGACTTAGTTAATATTAAAAATATGTATAATTTGTTAAAGATATTCGAAGAAAATAATTTAACTAAGTATAAAGTATTACTTAATAATTCAGTATATCCTCATAAGAGTTATTTCAGTTTGTTTGATTTAAGAAATATTATGAAATGTAACATTGATTACACATTAGGAACAAACTTTTATATAAAAAATTACGATAATTATTTAATAGATGGTAAGATTTTAACTTTAGAATCAAATTTTGCTAAAAGTTATCCCAGAGCATCTCTTGCATTTACTAATATTTGTGTGGATTTAATGGGGGTAAAAGATGAAAAGTAATTTAAGAGAAGCATTTAAATATGATCAAATAAAAAGTAATACTAGCTTAGTAAATGATTATGAAGTTTTTGAAGATAAAGATTTACTTGATAGTCTTCGAATGAAGATAGTTGAAAATATTATTGATAATAATGTTACAGATGATAGTGTGGAAGATTTTATAAATTTTCAGATTGATAAAGCTATTGCTGAATATAATTTAAGTAGTCTTGAAAAAAATCATTTATTTAATTTGATTGATAATGAAATAAAAGGGTATGGTCCCTTAACTGAACTTTTAAAAGACGAAAATATAACAGAAATAATGGTTAATTCACCTCATGAAATATACATAGAACTTGAAGGAAATCTTATTAAAGATGATAGTATATCATTTATTAATGATGAGCATATTATCAGAACTATTCAAAGATTAGTTGAGCCAATGGGAAGAACAATTGATTCTTCAAGTCCTATGGTGGATTCAAGATTAAAAGATGGTTCTAGAATAAATGCCGTAATTCCACCGTTATCTACTAAAGGTCCTGTTATGACAATAAGAAAATTTAAAAAATCAATGAATAATATTGAAGAATTATTAAGAGTTGGTTCTTTAACAACAGAGATGGCAGTATTTTTGGAAGCTGCAGTTAAATCTAAATTAAATATAATTGTTTGTGGTGGAACAGGATCAGGTAAAACAACATTATTAAATGTTTTAAGTGCCTTTATAAATGAAGATGAAAGAATAATTACTATTGAAGATGCTGCAGAAATTCGTTTAACGCAACCTCATGTAATAAGTCTTGAAACAAGGACAACTAATTATGAAAAAAGTGGTGAAATTACAATTAGAGATTTAGTAAGAAACTCTCTTCGTATGAGACCTGATCGTATAATAGTAGGAGAAGTTAGGAATAAAGAAGCTTTTGATATGCTTCAAGCGATGAATACAGGGCATGAAGGAAGTATTACCACTCTTCATGCTAATGGTTGTAAAGATGCCTTACATAGACTTGAAACAATGGTTTTAATGGGAGCAATGGAACTTCCTGTTAAAGCTATTAGAGAATATATTAATAGTGCTATTAATATCGTTATTAATATGAATAGATATTCTGATGGTAAAAGAAAGATAAGTGCTATTTGTGAAGTTGATGGTTTTGAAAATGAAGAAATAAGATTAAATGATATCTTTACTTTTGAACAAATAGGTGTTACAAAAAGCAAAGAAATAGATGGGGTATATAAAAAGCACAAGATAAAGCCAAAATGTTTAGAAAAAATGAGCTCCTATGGTTATGATGAAATAAAAAATATGTTTAAATAGAAAGGATAAAAATGACTAGTTCTATTAATAATCAATTATTATTTGCTTTAATGTTAGGTGTTATAGTGGTAATACTAGTTTTTATAATTTATCGCTTTTATTTAAGTGTATCAATCGAAAAAAGATTTAGGCCATTTTTAATTGATGGTGATGAAATTGTGGGCCTTTCATATACCGATGTATTTATTAGTAATATAAATAAAATTATTAAAAAAATATCGTCATTTTTAGGTAAATCACGATTCCTTACTAAATATGCTAATCATTTTATTAAATATTTAGCTTTTGATGAATCACATACAATAGAACCTATGGATTATATATCTTTAAAATTTATTGTTATGTTATTTATTGACTTTTTATATTTTATTTCAATTATATTTCGTATTATTAGTTTTAACTTTTATAATTTTATAATTATTTCAATTGTTGGATTCTTTTTAATAGACTTTTTTGTTCTTTTCATTTATACCAGAAGACAAAATTTAACTTCGGAACAATTACTTGAAGCCGTAGTAATTATGAATAGTGCTTTTAAAAGTGGTAAAAATATTTTAGGTGCTATTGAAATAGTTAAAACTGAATTACCAAATCCCATTAAATCAGAGTTTAATATTATTTATCAAGATTTAAAATATGGTATTTCTGTAGAAGCAGCGTTTGAAAGATTTTATAAAAGAATTAATCTGGAAGAAGCAAAACTGATTACCTCATCTTTAGCATTACTAAATAAAACCGGAGGTAATATAGTATCGGTATTTAATATGATAGAAAACAATTTTTATGACCGCTTAAAAATTAAAAACGAACTTAATGCTCTTTTGGCAACAAGCAAACTTTTATATTATGTTTTATTAATTGTTCCTTTTGTATTAGTTTTTCTAATTGTTATGTTAAATCCAGAATTTTTTAAACCTCTTATATATACTAAAGCAGGTTATGTAATAGATGCAATACTAGTAGTTCAGTACTTCTTATACATATTTATTATCAAAAGAGTTATGAAGGTGGATGAAGTATGAAAAAAAGCATCTTAATAAATAAAGTTTATCGCAAATCAACAATAGAAAATACTAAGAGAAAAATTATTGCTTTAGGATCAGATAATAAAATAAATATTAATACTTTTTTAAATGTAAAAACAGTTCTTTTAGTGTTAACCTTTTTTACATTACTATTATTTTCTCACCAAGGATATCTAATGGCTCCGGTATTTAGTTTTATTGTTTATTATTTATACGATTATATAATTTTAGATTTAAAAATTAAAAAACGAAGCAAATTGCTTGAGAAAGAAGCTGTATTTTATTTTAAAGTATTAGCTTTAACAATTGAACATGAAAAAAATTTAAAAACATGTTTTGAGATTACTTCTAAAGCGATTGATAGTAATATTTCTAGAGAAATACAAATATCTTTAGAGGAATTGAAATACGGTAAAAGCTTAATTGAAGCATTAAATGATACTAAAAAAAGAATTCCATCAAAAGAAGTTAATAATGTTTTATTTAATATAATAGAGTCAAATAAATATGGGAATAGTATTGTAGATTTATTAAATAATCAAATAGAATATCTTACTGATAAAAGAATTCTTTCTATTAAAGCCCAAATAAATAGACTTCCAACTAAAATATCAATAATATCTGTAATCTTTTTTATACCCCTTATTTTATTATTAATATTAGGTCCAGTATTAATTAGGTATTTTATTAATTTTTAAAATGATTAAGTTTAAATTAAAACCATTTACTAGAAAACATATATATATAATACTTGGTATTGTTTTTTTTACATTCTTATTTTTATTTATTAATGATATTAAGATTAATATTAACGCAAATCGATTAATTAAAGAAAATAAAGTGGCAAATGAATTATTGAAAAAATTAAAACTTAAAGAGCAGCAGTATAATGAATGTCTTAATCTTCCTTTTAATGATGAAGAAAAACCTGAAGAACTTTTAAATAAAGAAGCAGAAATTAAAAATTATCTAAATAAATATAAAACAAGCATTTATTTATTTAATCCTCAAAATAATTATTCATTTAAATATAATGAGGATAAAATATATTATGCTGCTAGTCTTAGAAAGATGCCACTTGCTTTATACTATTATTTAAAAGCAGATGAAGGAATAATTAATTTAGATGAAGGAATTAAATATACAAGTGATTATCTATATGAGAATTCAAAAGGAACAAAAAAGCACCAACTTAATAGTTATATACCAATAAGATCTTTGCTTAAATATTCTATTAGATATAGCGATAATTCTGCTTATATAATGCTTTTAAATCATATAGGGATAAACAATTTTATTTCATATTTAAATTCTCTTGGCGTTAAGTATTTAAATATTAGTAATAATGATTTTTTTGGTTCAACTAATGTTAATGATTCAATGATATATATCAAAAGTTTAGATGAATATTTTCAAACAAATACTCATAATGCTATGGAGTTGCAAGAACATTTTATAAATAGCATCCTTAATTACCTTGCATATGATGATATTAAAGCAGCATCTAAGTATGGTTATGCAGATAGTTATTTTCATCTTAATGGCATTGTATATACAAAAAACCCTTATTATATAAGCATTTTAACTACTGAAGGGAAAAATGAAACGGTATTTAAGAATATTAATAAGATAATGAATGAATTAAATGAAAACTATCTTTTAATTAAAGAAGAAACTTGTAAAAATAAGGTTTTTAAGAAGTAACATCAAGTATTAAGATATGTTTTATTTTAATATGTTATGTGTTATAATTGTAAATAGAAAAATAGGGATGTGAGCTTATGGATAATGAAGAAGATAAGAACGTTATTGTAGAATTAAATAATGATATTGAAGACACTTTATTTGATGAAGATATAGCAAAAATTAAAGAAAGTACAAATGAACTTGTTATTGGTAATGATACAAATAAAAAAGGAAAGAAAAATAAGAAAAATAAAGAGAAAGTAAAAAAAGATTGTTTTTATAAAAAACTTTCTAAAAAAGGAAAAATTATTTTTTGGATTAGTATTTCTTTAATAACTTTAATTATAATAGGACTATTATTATATTTCTTTGTAATTAGAAAAAATAAAATTAAAAAACTTGATGTAATAGTTAAAACAAGTAATTATTCATATGTTAATGGTAAACTAATATTTTATGATGGCCCTAATAATGAAATAGGTAGATATGAATGTAATGTAAAAAAAGCAAAAAAATGTTATCTTGCTAAATTTACTAGCGAGGATACTTTTGATGCTCCAAAGGTAGTTGATTTAGATAATAAAGAAATAGAATTAAGTTCTGAAATTTATAATAATATGTTTGTATTTATTCAAGATGGTGACGTAATTAATTTATATGATTTAAAAAGTAATAAAATTCTAGGTAAATATAATCTTATTAAATTAAGTAAAAATCCTTTAAAATATGTAATTGCCAAAGATATTGAAGATAAATATGGAATAATAGATATATCTACATCAACTATGAAAATTGTTTTACCATTTAATTATTCTTATTTAGGCATTTCTGATAATGATGAAGTTTTTGTTGTAAAAGAAGGGGAGACATCCTTTTTAGTTAATCAGGAAGGGGTTGAATTAAGTTCTAAAACCGATGGTGAAATAAGAAAATTTACTGATAAGTATATTTCATTATACAACAATAAATATAATTTATACGATTACTCTGGAAATGATATGTTAAAGCTTACCTTTGATTATATTGATTTTTATACCGATTTTGTTATAACTATTACTGAAGGAAAACTAACAGTATATGATAATAATTTAGTTAAGCTTAATGAAAGAGGGATTTTATTAAATAGTATGTATTATAATCCTTTAAATAGAATTAATGAAAAAGGGGAGGTTGTTGAAACTTTAAAGGCATATGAATTTTCCTTTGAAAACGGGGTTCTTAAAGTTAAGTTATCTGATAAAAATACAAAAGAAATAAATGTTTATGAAGCATTAGTTAATAAAAAATATAATTATGTTAATTATTCAGATGGTATTTTATATTTTTATAAAGACTTAGAAAAAACTGAACTACTTGGGAAATATACTTGTACTAATAAAAATAAAATCTTTGATGCAAATAGTGAATATACTAATTGTTTTATTGCTAAAGAATCAAGTATATTAAATCAAAACAACAGTGGTTATGCTCCAATTATTTCTAATAGATATGCCTTAATATATGATTGTCAGACAGGAAGTAGTTTGATAAATATTAGTCTGTATGATTTTGTAAAAACAGAAGTGTTAATTAAATATCAAGCCGTTGATACAGGTTATGGAAGTTCTAATATAACTCATATTCAAAACACAGATAAGAATATTACAGCCCAAAATATGAGTAATAATTATGGCATGATTACAATAAAAGAAAATGGCCCTAAGAAAATAATTAATTTTGGTGAAACTATTAATAATAAATTAGATGGTACCAAATCAATAAGTAGATTTGATAATGATTATTATCTTGTTAAAAGAACTACTTATAATTATTTGTATACTTTGGAAGGAATTGAAGTAGTACAAAGTCAGTTTGATATTATAAGTAAGAATGGAAAATATTTAATAGTTTATGATGCAAAAAACAAAGAATATTTATTATATGATATTGATAAAGGTAAAATTACATCAGATCCTAATAAGAAATTTAGTTCTCTAAAATTATATAATGATTTTTATTTAGGAATAGAAAATAATAAATTATACTTGTATAAATACAACAATACTACTGCTTATCCTTCTTTAGGTATTGATTTACCTTTAAATTATAAAGAATATAAAGTAGATGTCGAAAATAAAAAAATTACAATAATAGATGTTGGTGGTCAAGAGACTATTTATACATATATAATAGATGCTAATTCAATTATTATTAAGAAAGAAGATGGAGGAGCAGGTGAATAAAATAAAAAATAATCGACTATTTTTACCTTTTTTGCTTATCCTAATTATCCTAATTGTTCCTCTTGCTGGTTATGGTTTTTTTAATGCCAATAAAAAAATCTTTTTAGGAGAAAATCCTAAAAGATTACCTCGAATAGGAAATAAATTATATTTTTATGATGGAAAGAATTTGCAAGGAACATATGATTGTAAAAATGATCCTTGTCATTTAGCTAAAACTTCTTTAATCGAAGAGGAACCTTTGAATATAAGTGTGGGAGATAATTATGAAACTTATATCTATGATACATATGCTTTTATTCAGGATGGTGAAGACATTTATTTTCAAAATATTAAGAATAATATATTGATTTCACAAGTAAAAAGTATTGTTAATTATGGTGGAAAATTAAATAAGAAATATTTAATTGTTGAAAATAAAGAAGGTTATTTTGGACTTTTTAATACAGAAACTTATCTTTTTTCTATTAGTACTAGATATAATTATATTGGTTATTTAGATAATGAAGCTGAATATGTACTTGTTAAAGATGAAACAGGTTATTATTTAATTGATACTTTAAATAACAAGCAAACTCAAATCTTTAATGAACCAATATATGAATATAATTCAAAAGTGATTATTACTAAATCTACTGTTGGGGAATATAAAATATTTAATTTTAATAAAGAAGATCTGTTCCCAGAAGATATTATTGATAATTGTAATATATATAAAAATTATGTAATTGTTCTTTCAAATCAAACAATAAATATATATAATCAAGAATTAAAAAGCGTTATTAAAACATTTTATGATGAAGCTGGTGGAATCTTAGAATATACTTTACAAGATAATATTTTAGATATTAAGTTAGATGGTAAAGATTATAAAAAAATTAATTTAGATAATAATGAAGATTTAGCTTAATTTTAAAGAATTGAAAATGCAAGTTTTTTAATATATAATATTGATTAGGTGATATGTTATGAAAATTACTTCAGTAGAAGAACCGAAAATTGCCGTTAGAGTTAGTCAATATCCGTCTGGTGACAAAGCAGAATTTCTTTTGGTCGGTAAAAGTAATGTTGGTAAAAGTAGTTTTATTAATACTCTTATTGAAAGGAAAAACTTTGCTCGTATTTCATCAAAACCAGGCAGAACTCAAACGCTTAATTTTTATCTTATTAATAATGCTTTTTATTTAGTTGATGTTCCCGGTTATGGATATGCTGCAGTTAATAAGGATACTCAAAGAAAATTTGGAATGATGATTGAAGATTATATTAAATCAAGAGAAAATTTAAAACATGTTTTTTTACTTGTAGATTATAGACATAAACCTTCAGAAGATGATTTATTAATGTATAATTATTTAAAATATTATAATTTAAATGTTGATATTATTGCTACTAAATATGATAAGATAACTAAAAATGGTAGAGTAAAGCAAGATAAATATTTTAATGAGACTTTTAAATTAAATGATGATCATAAATTTATTCCTTTTTCTAGTATGACTAAAAAAGGTCGAGAAGAAGTGCTTGAAATAATATCAAAATATTTATAGGAGGAAGTATGAATAATAAAGGATTAACGTTAGTAGAATTACTAGCAGTTATTGTAATACTAGGTGTTGTGGCAACAATAGGAGGTGTAGGAATAACTGCTGTTAAAAGAAATATTGACGTAAAAGCAACTGCAGATAAAGTAAGTCTTGCTTTAGGTGGTGTTTCCAAGTGGGGACAAGATAATATGGAAATAGTAAAAAGTGGCCTGACAATTAAAACTATTGGAGAACTTATTGATGAAGGTTATATTGAAACGGATTTAGCAGATGGTGAAATTTATAATGAAGTAAATGGTAATAGTTTACGAGATTTAGAAGTCGCATTATATTTTGTGAATCGAAGAGTTTATACTTGCGTTTACGAGGATAATTCTTTATTGGGAGAAGAAGTTATAAAAGTGCTTAGAGCAAATGAGTCGATCTGTCCTCAATTTCTAATATAATATTTTAGTATTGTAATACTTAAAGCAAATAAGGAGGTTTGCTCATAAAAGAAAGGAGATAATATTATGAAAACGGTTTGTTTAATAGGAAAACCTAATGTAGGTAAGAGTACTATTTTTAATCGTCTTATTAAAGAAAGAAAAGCAATAATATTAGATACTCCTGGAGTAACAAGAGATCGGATATATGGAATTGTTACATATAATGATATTAGTTTTCATCTAATTGACACCGGAGGTATAACAAGCGATAACAATGAGTTTGATAATGAAGTTTTAATTCAAGCTAATATTGCCATAGATGAGGCCGATATTATTCTTTTTGTAGTCGATGGAACTGCTGAGATAGATATTGAAGATAAAAATGTTAGAGAAATGCTTCATAAAGCAAATAAAAAAGTTATTGTAGTTGTAAATAAACTTGATAATAAAGAAAGAGCAAATAACATATATAATTATTATGAATTAGGGTTTGAAAATGTAATTGGAGTTTCAGCGGAACATAATATTGGTTTTGATAAATTATTAAATGAAATCATAAAAGATATGAGGGAAACTCCAGTGATCGAGGATCCCATTATTAAGTTTTGTGTTGTTGGTAGACCGAATGTAGGAAAAAGTAGTTTAATTAATACTTTAATTAATGACAATAGATTAATTGTATCAGATAAAGCGGGAACAACAAGAGATGCTGTTGATACTAAGTTTAAATATAATAATGAGGAATATGTTGTTATTGATACTGCGGGTATTCGTAAAAAAGGTAAAATATATGAAAATATTGAAAAATATAGTTTGCTTAGAAGTCTAAAAGCAATTGATCGAAGTGATGTAGTGGTACTTGTTATTAATGCTGAAGAAGGAATAATAGAACATGATAAACATATTGCTTCTTTTGCTTTAGAAGCAGGAAAAGCTTTAGTTATTGCAGTGAATAAATGGGATACAGTAAAAAAACCCAATGAAATGATAAAAGAATGGAATCTTCTTATTAAAGAAGAGTTTAAATTTATATCTTATGTAAATACTGTTTATGTATCGGCAAAAAATAGAAAGAGAATTGGTGAATTAATGCCAAATATTATTAAAGCAGTAACAAATCATCGTAAACAAATAGCTACATCTGTTTTAAATGATATTATTACCCAGGCTGTAGTAATGCATAATCCACCATCATATAAAGGTAAGAGATTAAAAATATATTTTGTACATCAAACCGGATATAGGCCTCCGAAGATTACATTTGAAGTTAATAATAAAAGATTAGTTCATTTTTCTTATAAAAGATATTTAGAAAACGAGATAAGAAAAGCTGTTGATTTAGAAGGAACTCCTATAATATTACAGTTTAAAAATAAAAATGACTAAAATTTAAAAATACTAAGTAAAATGAAATATATTAATTTACTTAGTATTTTTTATATGTTAGAATATACAAGGAAGGAGAAAAACAAACATGAAGTATGTGTATATGTTTTCGGAAGGAAACAAAGAATTAAAAAATTTATTAGGAGGAAAAGGGGCTAATTTAGCAGAAATGACTAATTTAGGATTACCTATACCTCAAGGTTTTACAATTACCACTGAAGCTTGTATAGACTACTATAATAATGGAGAAAAAATCTCTGACAAAATAGAAAAAGAGATCTTTGATAATCTAAAAAAATTAGAAAAATTGCAAGGTAAAAAATTTGGAGATACATCAGATCCTCTGTTACTTTCAGTTAGAAGTGGTGCAAGAGCATCAATGCCTGGAATGATGGATACTATTTTGAATTTAGGCTTAAATGATGTAGCGGTTGAAGGTTTTGCAAAAAAGACTAATAATCCTAGATTTGCTTATGATTCATATCGTAGATTTATTCAAATGTATTCCGATGTAGTTATGGAAGTATCTAAATCATTTTTTGAAGAAATTATTGATGATCTTAAAAAAGAAAAAAAGGTTGAATTAGATAGTGATTTAACAGTAGATGATTTAAAAGAACTTGTTGTTAGATTTAAAGAAGTTTACAAATCAAAAATGAAGGGTAAAGAATTTCCACAAGATCCTAAAGAACAATTAATGGGAGCTGTTAAGGCCGTATTTAGATCTTGGGATAATCCTAGAGCTATTGTATATCGTAGACTAAATGATATTCCATCATCATGGGGAACTGCAGTAAATATTCAAACAATGGTGTTTGGTAATAAAGGAGATACATCTGGTACGGGTGTTGCCTTTACAAGAAACCCAGCTACTGGAGATGTAGGCATTTATGGAGAATATTTAATCAATGCTCAAGGGGAAGATGTTGTTGCAGGTATTAGAACGCCACTTCCAATTTCTAAACTTGAAGAAGATATGCCAAAATGTTATCAAGAATTTATGAATTATGCTCATAAACTTGAAGAACATTATAAAGATATGCAAGATATGGAATTTACTATTGAAGAAGGTAAGCTTTATATTCTTCAAACAAGAAGCGGGAAAAGAACTGCTAATGCAGCAATTAAAATTGCTTGTGATTTAGTAGATGAAGGTATGATTACTAAAGAGGAAGCGATTCTTAGAATTGATGCTAAGTCACTTGATCAATTACTTCATCCAATGTTTGATGCTAAAGCTTTAAAAGAAGGAGAGGTTATTGGTTCAGCTTTACCTGCGTCACCAGGAGCAGCTGCAGGAAGAGTATCATTTACTGCAGAAGATGCTAAAAGAGATGGTAAAGGTGGCAAGGGAGAAAGAATTATTCTTGTTAGACTTGAGACTACTCCAGAAGATATTGAAGGAATGGTAGCGGCTAAAGGGATTCTTACTGTTCGTGGTGGAATGACATCTCATGCAGCAGTTGTAGCTCGTGGCATGGGAACTTGCTGTGTATCTGGATGTGGTGAAATTGAAATAAATGAAAAGAAAAAAGAATTTACTTTGGGGGGATATACATTTAAAGAAGGGGATTATATTTCTTTGGATGGTTCCACGGGTAAAATCTATAAGGGAGATATTAAAACTGTTGAGGCAACAGTATCAGGAGATTTTGGAAGAATCATGGCTTGGGCTGATGAAGTAAGGAAGATGAAGGTTAGAGCAAATGCTGATAATCCAAGAGATACTAAACAAGCTATTGAACTTGGTGCTGAAGGTATTGGGCTTTGTCGTACAGAGCATATGTTCTTTGAGGCTGATAGAATTTCAAAAATGAGAAAGATGATTCTAAGTGATGATGTAAAAGCAAGAGAGAAAGCTTTAAGTGAACTTGTACCTTTCCAAAAGGGAGACTTTAAAGCAATGTATAAGGAATTAAAAGAACTTCCTATGACTGTAAGATACTTAGATCCACCTTTACATGAATTTTTACCAACAGAGAAAAAAGATATTGAAGCACTTGCTAAAGAATTAAAGGTAACTGTTGCAAAATTAAATCATAAAATAACTGAACTTCATGAATTTAACCCTATGATGGGTCACAGAGGTTGTAGACTTGCTGTTACTTATCCAGAAATTGCAAGAATGCAAACCAGAGCTTTAATGGAAGCAGCTATTGAAGTAAAAGAAGAAGAGGGATATGATATTGTTCCGGAAATAATGATTCCTTTAGTAGGGGAAGTTAAAGAACTAAAATTTATTAAAGATATCGTAGTAGAAGTAGCTGAAGAAGTTAAAAAAGAAAAGAAAAGTGATATTAAATATCATATTGGAACAATGATTGAAATTCCAAGAGCGGCTCTTACTGCAGATAAAATTGCAAAGGAAGCAGAATTCTTCTCATTTGGAACAAATGATTTAACTCAAATGACATTTGGATTCTCAAGAGATGATGCTGCTAAATTCTTAGATGCTTATTATGATAATAAGATTTATGAACAAGATCCTTTTGCTAAATTAGATCAAGAAGGTGTGGGCGAGTTAGTTAAGATGGCAGTTGAAAGAGGTAAAAAGGGAAGAAAAGATATTAAACTAGGTATATGTGGAGAACATGGTGGAGAACCATCTAGTGTAGAATTCTTCCATAACGTAGGACTTACTTATGTATCTTGTTCACCATTTAGAGTGCCTATAGCAAGACTAGCTGCAGCACAATCTGTACTTAAGAATACAATGAAATAAATTAGAAAGGTTAAGGTAAAACTTAATCTTTTTTATGTTAAATTGCACTTTAAAATTGTTTTGTTATTAATTTCATAAAAAACCAATAAAACCAAAAATACATGAAAAGAAATATTAGTATATTGTGTAGATATTGTGTAGAGATTGACACCATTTGTAAAATATAGTAATATAACTTTGGTATTGTTTTAGGAGGTTACTAATGAAACAACCGTTAAATCATAAGTACAAATATGATTATATGTTATTTTTTCAAGGAAAAAGTGGATAATTGCAATTTTTTGTGTTATTTTTATAATTTTTATATTTTTTAAAAAACTGAATAGTAATTCAGTGGAAATACATATTGGCTATCAAAGTGTTACATCTCAAACATGGGGAGCACTCGTGATTAAAAATCAAAAAATATTTGAGAACAAGTTAAAAGAGTATTATCCAAATAAAAATATCAAAGTTGTTTGGCATGATGAAATATCTGGTGCTGTGATAAATACTGCGATGATATCTAAAAAAATACATATTGGATTTATGGGAGATATGCCTTTGTTATTAAATACATATAAAGCAAATACGTTAAATAATTATGAATCAATAATATTAGCATTTGATGGAAAAGGTAAAGAAGGCAAAAATCAATCAATTATAGTACCATTAAAAAGTGAAATAAAAAGTATTTATGATTTAAAGGGAAAAAGAATCTCAACTCCTATAGGTTCTAGCGCTCACTTTATGTTGATGAAAATATTAAAAAAATATAAATTATATAATGATGTTGAAATAGTACATCAAGATGTTCCAATTGCTAGCCAATTACTTTCGCAAAATAAGATTGATGCATTTGCAATTTGGGAACCGTATTCAAAATATTTAGAAGAAAATAAAATATCTAAAGTATTGGTGGATGGTACAGAGTCAAATAGTGATTATTTAGCAGGTATAGTTGTTGAAAGAAAATGGTATGATAATAATAAAAACATTTCAGAACTTTTTATTAATTCATTAAAAGAAGCACATATTTTTATAAAAAATAATCCAAAAAAAGCAGCGGAAATTTTTAGCAAAGAAAGTGATTTTGATTATAATACTTCCATTTATGTAGCTAAAAATATCAGTTGGGATTGTAGTATTAATAAAGAAGATATTGAAACATTGATAGAAAAACAAAAATTTTTGATAGAGGTTAATCAAATAAAAAATTTTGATTTAAATAAGTACATTCTTTATGCTAAAGATTAGGAGTGATAAATAATGAGCATTAATATTTTAATAGATGAAATATTAAGTATTGAATTATTTTCAAACATAATAGTTTCTTTAAAAAATGTTTGCCTTGGATTTATAATTGCATTTTTTTTAGCAATGCTGATTGCAATACTATTAAATGAAAGTAAATTATTAAATTATATATTTTATCCTATACTTGAACTATTAAGACCTATACCTAATGCTGGATGGGTGCCGATAGCAATTATAATGTTTAATGCTCTTCAGGAAAGTATTTTATTCATAACATTCATTGGTGCATTCTTTCCGATGTTTATTAATATTTATAGGGCATTAGATAATATACCAAATAATTATTTAATTATTGGAAAATTATATAAATTAAATACAATAGACAAAATTTTTAAAATTAAAATTCCAGCAATCATACCCCATATTTATACAGCTATGATGGTTGGGGTTAGTGGTTCATGGTTAAGTTTAATTATGGCTGAAATGATAAGTGGTAAAAGTGGGTTAGGGTATTATACATGGAAAAATTATACATTGCTAAATTATGAAAAATTATTTATTGGTGTAATTTTTATGGGAATTATAGGCGCTTTGTTTTCTGGCGTTATTTCCTTTTTTTCAAGGAAAGTAAAAAAAATATATAGTTTGAGGTAATAATGTTGGGAAAAGGATTAGAAATTCATAATTTAAATAAAAAATATAAAAGTAATAAAACTCAAAAATTAATATTTAACAATTTAAATATTGAATTTGAAAGCAATAAAATTCATTGCATTTTAGGAAAGTCTGGATGTGGAAAAAGCACATTATTGAGGATTATTGCAGGAATTGAAAAATATGATGATGGCAACATAATTTTTAATGATACCAAAGGCGAAAAATTATTCATATCAATGGTTTTACAAGATAATAATCTATTGCCATGGCTAACTGTTTATAATAATATAAAATTTGTCCTAAAATCAGTTAATAAAAACATAAAGAATTATAATCAAACGATAATGGATTTTTTAAAAAAAGTAGATTTGACTGAATATAAAGATTATTATCCTTATCAATTATCTGTTGGAATGAAACAGAGGATTTCACTGTTAAAAGCATTAATAAATAATCCAAATTATGTTTTGTTAGATGAACCGTTTTCTGCACTAGATTATATTACTAGAGAAGAGATGCACGATTTGTTTTTAAAAGAATATAATAACAAGAAATTCACGTCTATAATATCTACTCATTCTATAGATGAAGCAATTAAATTATCAGATTATATTCATATTATAGGTAAAGATGGAAAATATAAAAAAATTAAAAATACGTTAAAAAAACCAAGAGATAAAGATAGTGATTATATTACTTTCTTTGAATATATTAAAAGTGAATATATGTAAGAGGAGCGTGGTTAAGATGTATTTACAAACTAAAAACAATTTTGAATGGAAACAAATAAATTATAGAAATGTTGATACAATGCTGTCCGTTCAATTTATTTATGATCTTTATGACCAATATAGTTCAACAATTAACTGGTTTAGATTTAAAAATGTTTGTTTATACTTTCAAGATGATAAATTGTGGTCTTATACACCTATTGATGAATGGAATGATGCTTTGGATAATATTGCGGAACAATTTATTAATCCAAAGGAAAATAGCAATCCAGATATAATTAAAAATTGTTTTTGGTACTATAATAGGAAAGAAAAATTGCTCGATAAATTTTTAAAGAGACATAGTAAGACTAATTTATCAAAATTATCTGATATGAAACTATATAAACTTTTATTTAATTGGTATCAAATTACATTAAATCAAATCTATTTTATAAATTTAGCCCCAGTTGAATTAGGTCTACAAAGGGCAATAAACAATTTAAATGTAAATGATTATTTGACTGCCGATGAGATAAGTATTTTATATTCTTTAGATGATAATACAGCTGTTATAAGGGAAGAATATGCATTTTTGAAAAAAAATATCAACTTCTAAGGGAAAAGTTGATATTGATACATTAATAGCATCCCATATTGAAGAATATGGATATATTACTATCGGCTATGGTAGTAAACCATTGAGTAAAGATTTTTTAAAAAAAAGATATGAAAAATTAATTAGCAATGGAGATGATAAAATAGAACAAAGAATTAGTGAAATAGAGAATTATCCAAATAAAATAGCTGAATTGAAAGAAAAAACATATAAAAAATTAGATAATAGTCAATTAGCAGAACTTTTTAATTTAGCAGCTAAATTAGGATATATGAGAGATAGAAAAAAAGCTTATTTGGGTAAAGCTGTTGAATTTAGAAATATAATTCTTGAAGAAATAATCAGTAGGAAGGCAATTTCTAAAGATGAATTAAAATACTATATTCTTGAAGAAATAAAAACTTTATTACTTAATAATAGTAAATTATCATCAGTTGAAATTGATAAAAGATCACAAGGTGTTTATATAGAACATGTATCTTCATTTAATTCCGGAGATATGGCTAGAGAAAAATATTTTGGAATTGTGAATGTCAAAAATGAAGATAAAGATATTTTAAATAGTAGAAAAGGTGTTTGTGCATCACCAGGTAAAGTTACTGGAAAAGCAAGAGTCTGTTTAACTTTTGAAGAAAGTAATAATCTTGAAAAGGGTGAGATATTAGTAACATATGGGACTGATTTTGATTTTATGAATGCTATATTAAAATCCTCGGGAATAATTACAGAAGAAGGTGGAATTCTAAGCCATGCTTCTGTAATTAGCAGAGAATTAAACAAACCATGTGTGATAGCATATCAAGGAATTACTAAAATTATTAAAACTGGAGACATAATTGAATTAGACGCAGAATTTGGTTCAGTAAAAATAATAAGTTCTATTGAAGAAGATTCATCAAAGAATAAAAATAATATTATTGGTGTATATGATTTAACAACAAATGTGGATTCATCAGAAATGGGTAATAAAGCATATAATTTATCTAAACTATATAGATTAAATTATAACGTTCCTGAAGCATACTTTTTAGGAATATCATTCTTTGAAAATTTATTGAAAAATGAAAATAAATATGATGATTATATTAAATATTTAAATGATATAAAAAAATATAAAAACAATATTTACGAGATTATTGAAACAATAAATCTTCCAAAAGAGCTTTTTCATAAATTAGATTTTAAAAATAATACTTATGCGGTTAGAAGTAGTTCTCCTAATGAAGATGGTGAACAAAAGTCGTTTGCAGGACAATTTGTTACAGAATTGTTTTGCAATTCAGAAGAATCAATTTCGAAGGGAATAAGAAATTGTTGGAAGTCACTTCTTGGAGTCGGATTAGAAGAATATCAAAATAATAATTTATTTATGAAATTTGGTGGAATTATTTTACAAAAAATGATAGTCGCCGATTTTGCTGGAGTTATGTTTACAAAAAATCCTGTTAGTAATAATAAAGATTGTATTATAATTGAATCTTGTAAAGGTGTTGCATCAAAACTTGTTGATAATATTGTTGTTCCGGATAGATATTTTATAAATGAGGACACATTGGAAATTATAGATTCGATTGCTAAGAATGATATACCAGTTGAATTAATAAAAAAACTAGCTTTAATAGGTAAAGAATTAGAACAAGAATATAAAATTGATGTAGATATTGAATGGGCATGTAAAGATGGTATAATATATCTTATTCAATGTAGGCCTATAACAACTTAAAAATGTTGATGAGAGGGGGATATATATGTCAACTATAATTAAACCATATCATTTAGAAATGCCTGGAATATGTGAAAAAATGTTTGATATTCCATTTTATCAAAATGAATGTGAAAAAATTTTATTTAATGGAGTTATTAATGAACATAAAATTCAATCTAAAGAAGGAACGGATTTTATATCTTTGGCTCCTAAATTCAAACCACATTCTGATTATGAGATTATGCTTCAATCGACTGATTCAAAACTGAAAAGTTCTATAACGTCTTTATCAGATTTAGCTGTCCATTATATTTTTAGTATAGGATATGATTATATAAAATATTTAAGTAATGAGAGAGTTATTGAAGAATACGGTTTGGATGGAGGATACCCATATTTAGTATTTAACTACGATGAATTTACTACAGATAGACATAGTGGTATGTCAAAAAAGCCTTTTCATTTACATTTAAATTCATGGAAGAAAGAAACAATTAATAATATTAAACCAATTGAATATGAAAAAGTATCTTCATATTATTTAGAATCTGTTATTGATCCTATATTTGATATTACGCAAATACTAACAAGAGATGTTATTAATGGTAAAACTTTAAGCGAATATTTAGAATCAGTTAATGTATACTGTGGAACTAGTGATATAAACTATTCTGCAGTATATAAAATTACAGGCGGTTGGAATACACTTTTAACAAGAAATTTTGTTTTAATTTTAAAAGATATTCACAACAAATTAGAAGAGAGATATGTCAATATTTTAAAAATGTTTACTGGGAAAAATAATGTTCCAGAATTGTATACAAGGCATCTTCTTTTACCTGAAGATATTATTAAAAAATCTATTGATGAAAGCATATATTCCTTAGAGTACAAAGAAGCTTTATACAAACTTGTTCAAAAAGTGCAATCAATAAGTCCAGAAAGATTTAATGAATTATGTAAAAATTCAAATTTAAGAGATACATTGATTCCTTTAAGATGGCTAGCATATTCAGTAGGATTGTTTTCAAACTCATTTATTTCATCTGATAAGCCAATAATAAATCAAGATTTGTATATAAATATTACTCCTAGATTGTTTACTAAAATAGGTGGTGCAAGTATTATGAATTTTCCAGAACAACCATTGGTAAAAATTGATCGTGGAAATGGAAAATTAACACAATCTACTTTTGATGAGCATGTTGAGTTTCAAAAAGGATTTGTTAAAGAATTAAAGAAAACGAGGTGGTGAAATGTTAGAACTATTAAATGAAGAATTTAATTTTATGATTAGAAAATTAAAATTATTAGAGGAAGCATATAAACAAAGTGTTGATCATAATGTTAGATTAACAGTAAAAGAAAAAGTTTTTTTTGATTTATGTGAAAATATAAATGAATTTTATAAAATGTTTGAAATTGATTTTGAAAATTGTAAAATGTCATCTTTACGAGAAATTTTAGAGTTAATTGAAAAAGTTATTAAAGCAGTATCTATTGTTTCACTTCCGGAAATTTCTTCATCAGAAGCCAAAAAAGTCTTGAAATTAAAGGGAAAGCAATTATCTTTATTTGTAAAAAAATATAACGAAGTAGTAAAAAATGAAAAACTAACTTATTATAGTACTATAATAGATAATAAATTTATTATGTTGACGTATAAAGATGGTGAATATTATGGGGTGGTTAGCATTATTCCCAAAAACATACGAATTAAGAAAAATTTATGTTGTTTTTGTAAGCAATTTAGAGATGGAGATGAGATAATGTTTATTCAAAATGTTTTATCTAATTCTTCATCTGGTAAATATAATTCAATAGGGCAATATTGTTGTTCTGATTATAAAAAATGTAATAATAATATTGAGAACAGTGAACAATTGATTAAATTTCTGTCTTATGATAGACTAAAAAATAAGGTAAGGTGATAAAATTGAAAACAAAACTGATATATTTTGTACATGGTACAACATTTGATAATGCAAATAAAAAATGTTCTGGCTGGAAACAAGTGAAATTAAATAATTTGGGTAAAGAACAAGCTAAAAATTTAGGCAAAGTTAATTCTGATATAAACTTTGATGTTATTTTTACATCAGATTTAGTTAGAGCTATAGATAGTGCTAATATAGCATTTCCTAATATAAAAAAAATGCAAGACAAAAGATTAAGAGAATGTAATTATGGAGATTTGGATGGTGAAGCTAAACATTTAATTATTTATGAAGATCATATTGAACAATCATTTCCGAATGGTGAATCACTAAAAGATGTTGAAAGAAGAATTAAGTCTTTCATTGAGGAATTGAAAAAAAAATACAAAGGAAAAACTATTGGAATAGTTGCACATAGGGCGCCCCAATTGGCCTTTGAGGTTTTAACAAAGGGAATTAGTTGGGAAGAAGCAAACAAATTGGATTGGCGTAAAACAGGTGATTGGCAACCAGGTTGGGAATATAATATAGACTAAATAATTAAAAAAAGAAAAAATATATATTAACTTGGTAAACTTCTTAGTCATATTTCATTGTGAACATAACAGCTGCACAAGCAGTATTAAAACAAAAGAAATAAAAATAAGAGATTAAGGTAAAACTTAATCTTTTTTATGGTATGATAATTATAAAAAAGGAATTTGAAGATTAATTGGTAATAATATATATAGGAGGTATAAATGGAAAATAAAGGAGAAGTAATAATATATGAAACTGAAGATGGCTTAACTAAAATAGATATTAAATTAGAAGATGAGAACATTTGGTTAAATCAAGAACAATTAGTTTTGCTTTTTCAATCAAGTAAATCAAATGTTAGTGAGCATATAAAAAATATTTTTAATGAAGGTGAATTAATAGAAAGTTC
>JAAZKW010000033.1 GCA_012799635.1 Mollicutes bacterium | reverse complement strand
TTAATTTAAATTTAGGCCCACATTTTAACACTTCCAATGTAACCAATATGTTTGGTATGTTTCGGACAACAGGTTCTAGTAGCAATGTATTTACATTAGATTTAGGCAGCCAATTTAATACTTCTAAAGTAATCAATATGTCCGATATGTTTTCTTCCACAGGTTCTAGTAGCAATGTGTTTACTTTAGATTTAGGCCTTCATTTTAATACTTCTCAAGTAATTAGTATGTTTAGTATGTTTTCTTTAACAGGTCAAAGTAGTAATGTATTTGCTTTGGATTTAGGGCCTCATTTTAATACTTCTAAAGTAATCAATATGTCAAATATGTTTCATGGTACAGCTTCTAACAGCGATGTGTTTACTTTAAATTTAGGCAGCCATTTTAAAACCCTAAATGTAACCAATATGTCTAAAATGTTTTCAAGTACTGGCTATAATGATTCCGTTTTCACTTTAGATTTGGGTTCAGAGTTTGATACTTCTCAAGTAATCGACATGTCAAATATGTTTTCTGGAACAGGTTATAACAGTTTGGTTTTTACTTTAAATTTAGGAGATAAATTTAACACAACAAACGTAAATAATATGCGACAAATGTTCTATCGTATTAGTGAAAGAAACCCAACTTTCACTTTAAATTTAGGAGCTAACTTTTATACAACAAAAGTAACTGACATGTATCAAATGTTTTACTATGCTGGCCATAATAGCAGTGTCTTTACTTTAAATCTTAATTCATTTTTGATTAATAATTCTTTAGTAAACGTATCCTCTTTTGGATCATATTCTGGAGCCTCTAACATTGTTTTTGGAAATGGATGGGCAAATGCAAATATGTTAAGCATTTCCTTTTTAAGACCAAGCCTTGTGAGAAGTCAAATAAATGTTTATTATACAGATACATCATTTTTAACAACTAATTTGGGTAATATGAATTATTGGAATACTTGGAGGGGAGTAGGTAATACTACCTTTATATATGGACATCCTTGATATTTAGTATAAGTTATGGTAAGATACTTTTCATGTTAAAAAGGGGGTTTTATGACAATAAAGGTACCAAAAAAATTAGCATGTATAGTTATTGCAGGTATTTTAGGAATTATTTCAAATTCATATATTAAAAATAATAATAATATTGATAATTTAATTAAAAATGATGATTTATCAGCTCAAGAAGA
This sequence comes from Mollicutes bacterium, assembly GCA_012799635.1. GTDB lineage: Bacteria > Bacillota_I > Bacilli_A > RF39 > UBA660 > UBA6448. The sequence continues at coordinate 8,681 of JAAZKW010000033.1, read as the reverse complement.
GATGATAGACTCTCTTTATACTGAGGATAGTTATGCTTCATTAAATAATAATGAATTACAAATATTCGAAGAGCTTAAAGTTAACACTATGGTTTTTTTAAAAAATAAATACAAAAGAGTTAATCTTAAAACAGGCCCTGGAGATAGTTTTGAATATCTTGGAGTACTAGATAGTGGTATAAGCTTACCATATAAAGGTGAAGATGAAAACAGCTGGATAGAGGTTTATTATGATACAAATCAGAGTGCTTATATTAATAGTAAATATGTTAATGTAGTAAGTGTGTATGATTTGACTAATAAAAACACTACAAGTTATGTTAGTAAATCAATTATTGATAATTTAATTGAAATTGATTTTGTAAAAGCTAACCGTAATCTTAATATTAGAAAATCACCAACATCTTCGAGTAGGAGAATGGGTATTTTACCAAAGAATCAAACGCTTCCTATAATTGGAGAAACTAATAATGGTTGGTATAAAATTGATTATAATGATGGTGATGCATATGTATCAGGTGATTATGTAACCGTAATTAAAAAATATACTCCAAAACAAAGTCTAATAGATATCGTTGAAATAACAAAAAATACTTATTTAATAGACCTTGAAGCAGAAGCTGTAATCGGGGATGTTCCTAAACTTGAAATAGCAGAGGTATTCGGAGAAAATAACGACTATTATTTTGTAAGATGTGATGAAATGTTTGGTTTTATATCTAAATGTGATACTAAAAGTCTAGGAGATAATTATGTAATTATAGATATTTCTGATCAAACACTAAGTGTGTATAATGATGATAAACTTGTTGTTAGAACCTCTGTTGTTACTGGAAAAGATTTGACTCCAACAAATTTAGGTTCTACTACTATAGGACCTACCAAAAGAAATACTAATTTAATCGGACCTGATTATAATGTTGCTGTAGAATACTGGATGCCTATTAATAAAACTGGAGAGGGAATACATGATGCTTCATGGCGAAGAAGTTTTGGGGGTAAAATATATCATAAAAAAGGAAGTCATGGTTGTATCAATGTCCCAAAAGATATTATGCCTCTTATATATTATAGTTTAAATGAAAATGATAAATCGATTGTAAAAAGGTAATAGTTAAATAATACCTTTTTATTTTTAAAATATAATAAGATGTAATCATTGAAAAATAATATTTATTATAATATAATTTAATTATTAGAAGAGGTGCTTAAGTGAAGGATATTAGTAAAGTTAAAATTAGAAAAATAGTAGGTATAATAATAATTTTTATTTGTTTAACATTAACGATATATGATATTATCTTATATTTTATACCAAAAAATAATAATATTATTAAACAAAATGAAATTATTGCTCCAGAAAATCAGGAAGAAATTTTAGATGAAGAAGATTACGAAGAAGATATTGAAGATGGGGAAGATTTTAAAATCGAAATAAGTGATTTTACAGCAAGAGGTTATGATGTTGGTACTCCAGAAAATATAACAAAAGAATCAGCATTTAAGTTATTTAATATGTTTTTGAGTGAATACACTCATGATAATATGGGTTTTTTGGGAATAGTTTTAAAAGAAAATGGTCAAAGTGAGATTAAACTTAATGATTTATCAGAATCTGATCGATTTAACATTTTAATTAGAAGCTTACTTACAAAAGATTTTATTCCAATTGATAAATATACTTTATTTATAAAAAAGCAGGCTTTTGATAACAATTCTCTTAAATTTTTTGGAAAGCTAACAAATTTAGAAGAATATTTATTTTACTTTCCTCTTGATTGTCAGTTACAAGATGATGGATATAAATGTATTGGTGGTATATGTGGTGGTGAAGCAACAGGAGGTTTAATTCATTTTCCAACTGATTATACAATCCAAAATAATAAACTAATTATAAATGGTTATTCTGTTTATGATGGGGTTGATGCATATTTTCCTAATAGTATTGATGATGATATTGGTTATTGTGGTCGCTGGCAATATAATAGTCAAAAAAATGATAAAGAATGTTTAGATAAATATCAAGATCATTTTGATAAAATATCAATAACATTTGATATTAGCAAAGGTAATTTTTTGTTTGAAAGTATCAAAAGAATGTAAGGTTATTGTAAATTGACTTTTATAGTTAAAAATGTTAATTTTAAAAAGAAGATGGGTGATAGATGTGAAGTGTCCAAGCTGTAATAAAGAAATTAAAGGTGAAAATTCTAGTTTTTGTCCTAATTGTGGTTTTTCATTATATGGACCTCGTAATGTTAATTTAACTGATATATATAAAGATCAGAATAAAGAAGAAAAGATAGAGAAGATAACAGGGTTTAAATTAGAAAATTTAAGTAATTATGATGATCTTCCTATAAGTGAAACTGAAAGTATTTTAAATACTAATTATAAAAATCCTGCTGAGAAAAAGAAATTTCTTAGAAAAGAAGGTTTCTATAGCGCGATAAAGAAAGAAAAAAACAAAATAATTATTATTTCATTAAGCATTTTGACAATTTTATTTTTTCTTTTATGGATTATAACTAGTGCTACTAAAAAAAGTTGTAAGTGTCCAAAATGTGAAGATAGCATTGCAGTTAAAAGCGATTCTAGTCAATATTATTCAAACAATTTATTAAATGTATATATTCCAAGTGGATATTCTTATGCTAGTTTTGATAGAAATATTGTTTTGTTAAAAGATGATCTTAGTATAACAATAATGCCTCCGGTAAGTGGTAAGCTTCAATTAGCTTCAATTCATCGGATTGAAAAAATATATTTTGATAATGGATATGCTGATGCTACAAAAGAAGCTTTAGAAGTTGATTCAAGACTAGTTTATGCAATTAAATATTCAAAAGATAATGTTTTTTATCAAGATTTATATTATCAATTAAGTGAAGGGGTTATATTACATACACAATTATCTTCACCAGATACAAATAAAGTATTGGTAACTTCAGATATTAAAAAAATACTATCTTCAGTACAAAGTATTACAACCGAGCAAGGGCAAAATAGATTATCAGGATTTGACAGAAGTTTAATAATATCAGAATTTAATTAGGGAGTTTATGGGAAAACTTATTAAAAAAATATCATTTACACTAATTTTTATTATTCTAATTGGAGTAATTATCTTTTATTATGTTATAAATCCCCTTATTTTAAAAGGACATAAAGAAGTTAAGGTTACTGATTATTTATCAATTAATTTTAATAATGGTAGTAAAGTAGTTGGTTTTAAAAATAAAAAGATATCATTTAAAATAATTAATTATTCTAAAGAAAAAGCTAATTATTTTATTGAGTTTGTTAATCCTATTAATATTAAAGATGTTAATTATACTTTAAAAAAGGATAATAAAGAATACAAAAATGGTAAAGTAAATTCTTTTAATACGATAATAACGGAATATATTAATATAGCACCTGATGAAGAACATGAATATACTTTATATTTTGAAAGTACTAATTATAATATTTATAAATTAACTATTAATGTTAATGAACAATCTTTAAAAACAAGTGTCTTTTCTGATGTAATAATCAAAAATAATCCTATTAATAATCCTAAAACTCTTGTTGGAGAAAGTCCTGCAACTGAGGATGAGGGATTAATATCATGTAATGATGATTATGGAACTTCTTATTATTTTAGAGGTAATGTTTTAAATAATTATGTTAAAATAGAGAATTTTTTATTTAGGATTTTACGTATTAATGGTGATGGTTCTGTAAGATTAGTTCTAAATAATGCTATTGATGAAAACTTAGCATATTATACAAACAAAGATGATATATCATTTAATAATTCAGATATTAAAGTATCTTTAGATAATTGGCTAAATGGTTTTTTAACAGGATATATTAAATATATTGCTAATCATAAATATTGTGAAGAAAGAATAAATGCATCTGGTGGTTTTAATTCATATAATAGGATAAGTGTTGATAAAAATCCTTCTTTAATATGTCTTGGAAACTTATTTACTAGTAAAATATCTTATTTAACAGCTGATGATGCATTATATGCAGGGGCAACTATTAATGATAATAATACTTCTTTTTTTCTTTATAATGCTGAAATAGGAAAGAAAATATATTTATTAACGCCATCATATTATAAAAACAATGTTTTATTTCCATATGTAATGAATGAAGAGGGTAAAATAACATCTGATGTTCCTGGAACTACACTATTGGGTGTAAGACCAGTTATCACATTAGTAAAAACAGCTATTGTAGAAGGTGATGGAAGTATTAATAATCCCTATACCTTGACAAAAGAGTAGTAAAGATAACTCTAAATATATGTAATACTTATCTTTTTTTGATACAATAAATGTGTGGTGATAAATATGTTATTTTATATCCTATCATTTTTAAAAAGCTTATCATTTATTGATTATGTTTTATTTTTCACAGTAATATTTTTACTAATTTTAATTGTGAGTTTAATATATTTTATTAAAATAAATGAAGATAATGTTAGTGAGATTGAATTAAGTGATCCTGATAATTTAAAACAAATAGCTTCTTTAATGGCCAAGACTTCACCAAAACCAGTTAAGTTTACATCTTATGAGAAAGAACAAGAAGATAAGGCAATTATAAGTTATGATGAGTTATTAGAAAATACGGGGCAATTTTCATTAAATTATTTAGAAGAACAAAATATTGAAGATAAAAAAGATATTAGTGTTAAAAAAGTAGATTTAGAACATTTAATATCTCCATCATTAACGAATGATTTACCAAAACCTAAACAGATTATACTTTTAAAAAAGGAAGAAGAATTTTTAGAAGCATTAAAAGAATTACAAAGATTATTAATATAAAGATTATTTAATTTTTATATTTTCTTGATGTTGAATAAATATCTAAAATAATATAAAATACATAATGAAAGAGTTTATTATGAAATTTAATATTATTACTTTAGGATGTAAAGTAAATACCTATGAATCAAATTTTATGGCAGAAAAACTTTTAGAAAGAGGTTTTATTTTTTGTGATGATAATAAAAAATGTGATATTATAATCATTAATACTTGTACTGTAACAAATAATTCCGATAAGAAAAGTTTAAAACTTGTTAGAAGGGCAAAAAGAGAGAATCCTAAAGCTATTCTTATAGTGTGTGGTTGTTCTGTTCAATATGATAAAAATAACTATCAGAATCTAGATATTGACATTTTAATTGGTAATCAAAAGAAAAGTGAAATTGCTTTTTTAATCGAAGAATATTTAAAAAGTAAGAAAAAGTATGAATATATCAATAATGATAAAAATATTTCTTTTGAAAATATGATGATAAATAAGTTTAATCAAGTTAGAAGTTATATTAAAATTCAAGATGGCTGTAATAACTTTTGTTCTTATTGTATTATTCCTTTTGTAAGAGGAAATATAAGATGTAAAGATTTTAATCTAATTATTAAAGAGGCAAATATCTTAGTAAATAATGGGTATAAAGAAATTGTATTAACTGGTATTCATACCGGAAGTTATTATAATACTGGTAAAGATTTAGTTGATTTAATAAATGAATTATCTAAAATAAATGATCTTAAAAGAATTAGACTCTCATCAGTTGAAATAACGGAGTTAAATGATAAGTTTATAGATATGTTAAAGATAAATAAAGTTTTTTGTAATCATCTTCATATACCCTTACAAAGTGGTAGTGATGAAATGTTAAAAATAATGAATCGTAAATATAATACTAAAGATTATGAAGCTAAAATTAATATTATAAGAAGCATAATACCAGATATTTCTATTACAACTGATGTTATAGTAGGACATAATTTTGAAACTGACAATTTATTTAATGAAACTTATGAGTTTTGTAAAAAAATAAAGTTTTCTAAAATTCATGTGTTTCCCTTTTCTAAAAGAAAAAAAACAGCATCATCTTTAATGAAAGGTGAGGTGCCTTTAAATATTAAGAAAGCTCGGGTATTAAAATTAATATCATTATCAGAGTATTTAGAAAAAAAATATTATAATAAATTTGTTAATAAAAAGATGGATATTTTAATCGAAGAAGTTAAAAATAATAAAAGTATAGGTCATACATCAAATTATTTAAAAGTAACTTTAAATGAAATACTTAATGTAGGCTTTATATATAATAGGAAGATAGATGAATAGTATATATGGTAAATTTAAAAAAGTTATATATAAATCAACTGATAACTCTTATGTTGTTTGTCTTTTTAAGGTGGACAAAACAGGTGATGAAGAATTAAAAAAATTTATTGATAAGATTATTACCGTAACAGGAAATATTTATGATTTAAAATTAAATGTATCCTATTTATTAAAAGGAAATCTTACTAATCATCCAAAATATTCATGGCAATTTAGTGTAACTAGTTTTGAAATAGTAAAACCTGATACCAAAGATGCTGTAATGGCATTTTTAACAAGTTCTTTTGTTAAAGGGTGTGGTAAAGTCTTTGCTGAAAGAATCGTTAATACTTTAGGAGAAAATGCTATTGATCTAATTAAAGAAGATTATAATAATTTAATGAGTATAAAAGGAATGACTATGAATAAGGCTATGAAAATATATGGTAGTATTCAAAGTTTTGAAAAAAATGATCATCTAATTATTAAATTAAAAGAATTAGGTTTTTTTTTAGAAGAAATTGATAAAATATTAAATAGATATATATCGGAAATTGATTATATCCTTGAAGGTAATTTATATTATTTAAAAGATATTTTTGACTTTAAAAGAATTGATGAGATTTATATAACAAACTTTGATAGTAATTCAATATATAGATGTAAAGAATGTATCTTAGCTTCAATGTTAGAAATAAGTTTTAATGAAGGAAGCGTATATTATAGCCCCGAAGAGATATATAGAGCCTTAGTAGTTTTATTTAACCTTCATATTGATAATGAAACGTTTTTATCGGTTTTAGATATTTTAGTAAATGAGAATGAAATTGTTATTGAAAATAATAAATATTATTTATATAAATATTATGAAGAAGAAAAATATATTGCATCTAAACTTAATATTATATCTAAAAGTAAGATAAATAAAATATCTAATTTAGATACTAAAATTACTGATTTTGAAAAGAAAAACAAAATAGAATATGATACGATTCAAAGAAAAGCAATTATAAGTGCACTTGATAATCAAATATCTATTATATCTGGAGGTCCTGGTACTGGTAAAACAACAATCATTAATGCTATTGTAAACCTTTATATTAAGACTTTTGATTTATCTAATGCTGATATATTATATAACATAGCTTTATTATCTCCTACTGGAAGAGCTAGTAAAAAACTTAGTGAAGCAACTAAAATTCCAGCATCAACAATCCATCGATATTTAAAGTGGCATAAAGAAAGTGATACTTTTGAATATAATGAAAGCAATAAACAAAGTGCAACCTTTGTTATTATTGATGAAGCTTCAATGCTTGATATATCACTACTTGCTAATCTTTTAAAAGCATTAAAAGATAATGTAAAACTTATTTTTGTGGGAGATATATATCAACTTCCTTCGGTAGGCCCAGGCTTAGTTTTAAACGATTTAATTAAAAGTGATTTATTTTTATATACTGAGCTTAATACAATATATAGACAAAGTGATAATTCTTATATTCCTTTTCTTGCAAAAGATATTAAAATGCATAACATAGATGATGAATATATGTATAAAAAAGATGATTATAACTTTATTATTGCTTCAGAAGAAACGATTGTTAATAAAATAATTTCTAGTGTTAAATATGCTCTTACAAAAGGGATTAATGAAGATAATATGCAGGTTCTTGTTCCAATGTATAAGGGAATAAATGGGATTGATAATATTAATAAAAAACTTCAAGAAGTTTATAATCCTAAAAATGATAATAAAAATGAAATAATTTATGGTGAAAAAATATATCGTGAAAATGATAAAGTTTTACAACTTGTTAATGATGCCGATAACAATGTCTTCAATGGGGATATTGGTAAAATAATTAATATTTATAAAGTAAATAGAAAGGATGTTATTGAAATAGACTTTGATGGTAATTATATAGCTATTTCTAAAAAGGATTTAAAAAATATTACTCATGCTTATGCTATATCTATTCATAAAAGTCAAGGTAGTGAATTTGATCATGTTTTAATGCCAATCTCAAGAAGCTATTATATTATGCTTTATAATAAATTTCTTTATACCGGAGTATCAAGAGCTAAAAAGACATTAACAATAATCGGAGATGCTAATGCTTTTGTAAGAGGAATAAGTAATGATTATGCTAAAGAAAGAAAAACTTCATTAAAAGAAAAGTTATATAATGCTTTTGATGTGTAGAAATAACTGTTAAATTTTTTTGAAAATGTCAGTTAGAAATTTTTAGAGAATGTCAGTAGGCATTCTTTTAAAATATCTTATTAGGGTTCCATTTAGCCCAAGGAGAGTTACAGTCTTATTAGTTTAGATAAAATAACTTCTAATTGAGGATTATAAATTTCAGGTTGTTTTTTGATTTCGATTTTATCAATATCAATAGTTTCTAAATCATATCAATATTATTGAATAAGATGTGTTTAGAAGCATCAACTTGAATTAATTCACCAGCACATTCACGTCTAGGTCTAGGAGGGTGAGCCCTAGTTCTTTTTTTATATTTATAAGGAGATTCGATTCCATTTTTAGTAAG
>JAAZKW010000059.1 GCA_012799635.1 Mollicutes bacterium | reverse complement strand
GGGAGCTAAAACAGCTGATAAAGCAACCACCGGAATATAAGCCGTATTTAACGACCGTTCCGGAAAGAAAGCTGGAGAAAATTCCGGTCAAGCAATGCCGGAGAGAACTATTCGACTACCGGAAATACATACACTCAACAGTCGCATGGGACGAGGGCTGCATACAAAAACTAGATGATATTAAAGAAAACCTGCCAGCCCAGTACCGGAAAGAAGCGGTTGATATTTGGATTAATAACAAATACGCCGACCAACTTAAAAAACTAGAAGATAAGGGCGCAGAAATCCAAAAAGAAGTTAAAGCTTTCGAGGATAAAGGCTCAATCTCGAAATGGTTCAGCGGTAAAGAACGGGACGAACTGAGTCGGAAAGTTCAAAACCACAACTACGAAGTAAAAAATCTTAACGAAATCATAGAGCGAGATAGGAGCGAGCTGAATAACCCGTTATATCTCAACAAGGGAAGGTTTGACGGTTACGAGGTTAAGAAGTTCATTGAGGACTACACCAGAGAGAAAGACCCGAATTATGATAAAAAACTTGAAGCAATCGGCAAAGTGAAGGCCGAAGTGCTGACACGCCAGAAATCTTCTCGCGAAGTCGGCAAGGTGGTTTTCAACCTAGAAGAAAAACTGAAAAGCATCAAAGACCAAGACAAGCTAATCGGCATGACTTCACCCTACATCGAGGGCAAACGGCTGACACTGGCTCAAACCAAAGATAAAGCTGAGTGCATGAAGACAATAAGTAGCATTGGCTTTGGTGGTAGCGGTCGAGGCTTAGAGATTGGCAAAGGTCATGGAAACGAGAGATAACGGCCTGATGGATATGTGGATTTGTGGACAGCTAACGACCTATGGCCTACCTGACACACAACTCCACATACTTCGCCTCCGGTCCACAGGCTCTACAAGCTACGATTTTTATAAATTTCTTTTTTTAGGGAACGGACTTCGCCAGTCAATGCCTTGATAAAAAAAATTTTGGGCGCAGCCGAACCCGCCAGGGCAAAATTATTTTTATCAACCCGGAGGGCTTGGGCATTTACTGACCGTTCCCCCGTACAATGTCGAAAGGGTTATTTCAGCCATGCTTTTGCTGAAATAACCCTTGATTAGTCCTTACGGGGGTTTCCCCCTCCCTACGGCTAAAAATCGCTTACAGGGCAAATATGAGCGTTTTAGAGCCATTCCTAGAGAGGGGAGGGAGTTCGAAATAATCAAGGGAATGTTTCCCGAACTGCGGTCAACATTCCCAGGCCAAAATTGTACTCTCAAAAAGACGTGTCAAGAGTCGCTACGCTACTGCTCTTGACACTGGTTTCTTCCTTTGCTTGCAAATTGGCAGAATTTATAGTATAATAAAAGTGCGTAGAAAGTTGATATTTCAAGATATTACGCATTTAAAGGAGGTTAGTAAAATGCTTAGAAAGTGGCTCCGCAAAATCGGCCTCATTAAACCTAAAAAACTGGCTAATCTCGAAGGTAGACCGCTCAAGGATTTAGACCTTGATACG
>JAAZKW010000032.1 GCA_012799635.1 Mollicutes bacterium | reverse complement strand
TTTATCAATTAATGTTGCATAAAATGTTGGTTATATGATATTATATTTACACGCAGGTGTAGTACAGCGGTTAGTATGCGGCCTTGCCAAGGCTGAGACGGGAGTTCGATTCTCCTCACTTGCTCCAGTGACGTTTCTGTTCGAACTTTTATGTTTGAACTTAACATATAATCAATCCGTTTGGATTGATTTTTTTGTGTTCCGAACTCCCGTAGAGCTTGGAAGTACATAGAAATCATCCTAAAGAAAGGATGGTGTTAATTATGATAAAGTTTACTACACATGAGTTAGAAATGGAAAAAAGTTTGAAACAACGTATTGAGTTTATTTGTGAGTTCTGTCACGTTACTCCTACCATTACTAATGGAAGTATCAAAAGAATTAACAATACAAACTTAAACTACATTGAGCCTCATAAAATCGTTGTAAATGATACTACTTTTCTAGCCTTTAACTATTCAACTGATATTTATATAGGTAATCTAAATAAAAAGATTAAACTTGTAGAATTAGAAGATTACATAAAAAGCAGATGAAAAATTATTCACTTTTTATCTGCTTAATAAACTCATCTTTTAAATCACTTATTTCAGTACAAATTTTAGTTTCAACATCTGTTAATTTTTTATCTTTAGATATTTTTGATAGTTCTCCATGTATTTTATTTAAAGTATTATTTAATTCACCTAATTCAGAAGTATATAAAGTAAAGTATGAATAATCATCAAATTTAATATTGTTTGCTCCTTTATATCTAAATTTTTTTAATGGTTTAGAAAAAGTGAATTTCAATTTACATTCCTTATTTTCAAAGTCATTAATTATATTAAATATATTAGTTTCAAAGTTTATAATCCATTTTTGACCTGGTGCCAGATATATTTTTGTTTCTTTCATACTTAATAATTTTTTTGCTAATCTTTTATCAAGCTCTAATAAAAATTCTTCATTAAAAATTAGTGATTTTAATTCAGCAGCAACATTTCCGTAGTTGTGGATTACTATGCAAGCTAAACTGCTTCTAATCAATTCAAAATTAACAGTAATTTTTGGTTTTTGACTACTAATTTTCTCCCAAATTAAACTTAAAACAGGAATAACTAAAAGAATTGTGCAAAAAGTTTCTATAAAAGTTGAATTTTCTGATATGAAATCTATAATATTTTTCATTATAAATACCTCCTTGAGGTAATATTATACTACAAAACACTAATATTTACATTGTACAAAAAATAAATTAATGAAAGTAGAAGATTATATCAAGAATATGGCTTAGTTATTATTATTATTATTATTCAACGAGCAGATATTGACTTTTTCTCTTAAAAACTTTATTATATTAAGCAAAACAAGGGGTTATTTACCTGCCAAATCTTTTTAATGGGGGTTATTGATTTGGAAGTACACAATTTATTAATAGCAAAGTTAAAGAGATAAAGGTAGTAGATATTTCTAGGACTTTTATCTCTTTTTTTAGAAAGGATGGGTGTTATGAGTGAATTAGAAATGATTATACAAAAATATTTATCTAAAGATGGAACTGCAATTACATATTCAGATTTTGAACAGCAGGAAGTTAATAAGTTATTCCACTATATGGGTATATATGAACGACCAGATATTTTATCCATATATGATAATAAAATAGTGGCTATTGAACATTTTGAATTTGACAGCTATAAGAACACAAGAAAAAAAGGTAGTGATTTTAAAATTCAAGAAAGTTTTATTGAAAGAAAAATGCAAAATAAAATCAATTCTGAATTAAAAACAAAATCAGAAATTGTTGTCCATGATGAAATAAAAAACACAAGTAATTTACAACAATACTACGATAATTTTAAAAAGGTATTTTTATCTCATATTGATAATATACCAGAATATAGAGAACACATTAAACAAGATTTTGGAAAAGAAAAAAATATAGAGTTTTGGTTTTTTGCCGAAGATGTATCTCCACTTGGAAGTTATTATATAAAAAAGGAAAACCCAACACCAAGATTATTATTACCATTTTCAAAAGAAATAATAGACATTTTAAGAAAACACAAAGAAATTAAAGGTATGATATTTGGAATATATGCCATGAATGAATACAAACTGGTATTAATGTATAATGATGATAAAACATTAAATAACCTAGAAAAAAATGAATACTTTAAAGTTAATAATGAAGAATTTATGAGTTTCACTCCTCAAACAACTGGTTTTGCAATAAAAATACCAAAAGATAAAATGGAGGTTGAAACCAATTAATGAATAATGAAAAAAAATTATGTGGACTTTATATGAGAGTTAGTACAGAAGATCAAGCACGTGAGGGCTTTAGTCTTCCAGAACAAAGAGAACGATTAGAACAATTTTGTAAGTTCAAAAATTATGAAATAGTAGATTATTATGAGGATGCTGGAATAAGTGCCAAAACAGGCAATTTAAGACCTGAATTTGAAAGATTAAAAGAAGATATTAAGAGTAAAAAAATTAATACTATCGTGGCTTTAAAACTAGATAGAATAACAAGAAGTATCTTTGACTGGGAAAAGTTAATGACCTTTTTAGAAGAAAATGATGCCTACCTAGACTGTGCTAATGATGAAATAAATACAACTAATGCTAATGGTAAAATGATTTCAAGACTATTAATGAGTGTTAGCCAAAATGAAATTGAAAGAACAAGTGAAAGAACAAAAATCGGTTTAGCAGGAGCAATTAAACAAGGACATATTCCAAGTCAAGCACCACTAGGTTATAAACACGAAGATAAGAAATTAGTAATAGACTACTCTACTAAAGATATTGTTAAAAGAATATTTAATCTATATTATGAGGGAAACTCTTATCAAAACATATCTAACATTTTAAATGAAGAAAAAGTTTTAGGGAAAACAAATTGGCGAGATTCTTCTATTACTGCCATACTTGAAAATGAAGTTTATAAAGGCGATTACGTTCATGGTAAAAGAACAAAGCACCCTACTTATTATCAAGATGTTGTAGAACCTATTGTATCAAAAGAATTATGGGAAGAATGCCAAGTACAAAAGAAAAAGAACTCACGAAGTTATCAAAGAACTTTAACTTATCTATTTTTACAGAAACTTACCTGTCCTAAATGTGGTCGCCTAATGGGTGGTAAAGCAACAAAAAAGAAAAATGGAAATGTTTATTATTACTATTATTGTAGCGACTGCAAAATCAATTTAAAAGAAAATGTGATTAGTGAATATTTTGATAATTTCGTTCAAGAGTTAGTAGAATATGATAGTGTTGTCAATCAGTTCTTCTTACCAATGATAAAGCAAAAGTTTGATGAACCAAAAGAACAACTAGAAAAAGAATTGTTGAAACAAAACAATAAACTAGAAAGAATTAGAAAAGCATATATTGAGGGTGCATTTGATTTAGATGTCTATAATGAAGAAAAAAAAATTGTTGAAACTGCTATTGATAAATTAAATGCCGAACTAGAAGATACCGAAAATTGTGAAAACTTTAATTTTACCCCACAAGACATTTTACTAAAACGTGATATTGATTATATTAATAGAGTTAAATTAGCAAGTGAATATAAAGCAAGAACAAAAACATGGAAAGATTATACTAGAGAAGAAAAATCTGATTTAATTATGAGATATGTAGATGAAATAAAATTAAAACAACAACATGATTTTATCTATGTAGATGAAATATTATTTAGAGAAAGTATTTGTAAACCTTGTAATGAATTATTTGATAAAGGTTATATTGATGTTAAAACACCTGCTATATTTGGTAATTTAGTTGGAGAGTTAAGATTTAGTAATTACCTACCTGAAGAAGAAGTTGGAAAACATATTATGAGATTAAGACAATACTATGATGTCGGTTTTGAAGAAGCAATTTACTATGTAGAAGATAGAGTTTTCTATTTTGATTTTATGAAAGATGACAGAGCCATAATTAGAGTATTCCCACTAGAAGATTATTGCAAGATAGATCCTGATATAAAACTGAAAGAACAACGATATGGAATTATTTATATAAGAGGTAAAGATGAGTTTCAAATGCAAGATATAAACTCTGCATTTGATTATATACCTGATGAAAGTAATACTAGTGTAATTTATATGAAAGACCCTGTTCCTATTGAAATTGGAGTAAAGCCTGTAAATATGGAAGCACTAAACAATGATACTTCTAGTCAAGAGTAAGTTTACTTACTTGTGAAACCCTTGACTAGAAATAATAATATAAAAATGGAAAAAGTTTAAAACAAAAAAGTTTACTTTTCTTGTTTTGAACTTATCTACAATAAGGATTTTTTGCTAACTTTTTTCTAAAAAAAGTTATAACAAACGTGGCACGTTTTGTTGAACTTAGTTCAATGAAAGTGGCGATAGTTTGTTAAAAAGACTTATCTTCATTTTGTTTTATTACGAAGTTTTAAAACATTATGAAGTAAGTCGAAAAGGGTTCTAGGGAAGCCCTAGCCCACAGGTTATTTTGATGCTTGCGTCAAAATACCTAGGGGGTTAAATATTTTGTCAGAGCCAAAATATATCTATAAAAGGAGTGTGATTTTATATATGGACTTTGAGTATAAAAAAGAATTTTATAATTTGAAATATGGCAAATGTTATCTTACCCGTGAGAAAGAAAACTTGTATCTTATCTATGCTGATAAATGCTTTAATCACTATATTGTATGTTCTTATATTGAGCCAAATTCAAATGCGATGATGAACTAAGAGTTCTTTCCTACTTTAGAAGAAGCAAGAAAATATTTTGATGAAAAATAAAAATTAAGGGGGTTGAAAATATGAGTGAATTATCTTATTCACTACATCTTGGTAGTGATAAAAACAGAAAACCATCATCAAGAAATATGGCTAAAAATAATGCTTCTGGCTCGACCTCTTTATCTAACAATGCAATTCAAAATGCAAGAGGCTTATCAAGAGTTGATAAACATAATTACCGTAAATATGATAATAATACAGAACTAATTGAAATAATAAGAGGTACTTCTTCTCTTTATGATGATGTCAAAAAACTTTATGAGGAAGAATTTAAAGAGGCAGTAGATGAATATAATTCTAGGCAAACAAGAGATGATAGAAAGATTATTGATTATTTCAAAAAGATAAGTGATAACTCTAAAAATGACCTTGCTTGCGAAATTATTATCGAACTTGGAGATAAAAAATATTGGGATACGAAAGATGATAAATTCAAACATAAAATGACTAATGTTTTTAAAGAACAAGTTAGCGATTTAGAGGAGCAACTACCAAACTTTAAAATAGCCAGTGCAATTATTCACTATGATGAAACTAGTCCACATCTTCATATTGTTGGTGTACCCATAAAATATAAAAATAAAAACGGTATGAAAAAACAAGTTGGTAAAGGAGATGTTTTCACAAGAGATAGCCTACGCAGATTACAAGATAAAATGAGAACTTTATGTATTGCTAGTTTCAATAAAGAATATGGTTTAAATGATATTTTGAAAAAGAAAGAAAAAGGCAGAAACAAAGATATAAATGTCAAAGACATGGGAAATTATCAAGTCATGAAAGACCAAATGGAAAAAGATAAAAAAGCACTAGAAATAGCCAGTAAAAAATCTAATGAACTTGATAAAAGCACTACTGATATTAAAGACACAGTCAATAATCTAAAAAAAGCACCGATAATAAAAAATACCTATACTATTTCCGAAGATGATAAAAATAAAATTTTAGAATATATTGATAAAGTTGATAAAACAAATTCTGATTTTAAACGAACTGAAAAACTATCAGTTACCCTAAATAATGTTGATACTGAACTAGAAGAAAATAGACAAAAAATTAAAATACTAACCGAAAACAATGAGGCATTATCTCTTAAAGTAGATACTTTATTTAAAAACATTGATAATAAAAACAAAGAAATTAAAGAATTGAAAAAAGATAATAAACATCTTGAAGAACTATTAAATCATTTTAAAGATTTATTTAATAGATTAATCAACTTTATCAAACATAAAATACTTGGAAAAGACAAAGAGCGTGAAGATTACTGGGAATTTTCAAAAGACTTATATGAGCATGGAATATTTAGTGAAAAAACCATTACCGACATAAAAGAAGATTATAACTGGAGCAAAGAATATGATAAAGACAAAAGAAAAGATGACTACGAAATTGGTATGTAATCATCTTTTTTTAATTAAATTTGTTATTAATTCTTTATATGACGACAAAATTATTATATCCTTATTATCATCTATTATGTCATTTTCAAATAAAGTTGTAATTCTTTGAGATTTATTTTTAATGATAATTTTATTTTTTATACCCTTAATTTTACACGCATTATTAATTTTACTAATACAATCTTCTAAAGACTCATCAACTTTCTGAAATTTGATTGCAATCACTTCATCACTATCATTGGATGGTATTATTGCATCCATACCAGAATTTCTTTGTACTGGTAAACCCTCAAATAAATCTATGATGTATTGTTCTTCTTTTGTTTTATTATTATATTTTTCAATACCTTCTTCTAACAATTTAGAATCTGTTTTTACAATATTTCCAGATAATCTTTCCTTACACAAATTAATTGCATCATCCGAAATATCAAAACCAATATATTTTCTTTTAAGTAGTTTTGCAGCCGCCAAAGTTGTTCCGCTACCACAAAAAGGATCAAGAATCACATCGCCTTCATCAGAACCTATCTTAATTATTTGTTCTAATAAAAGAATAGGTTTTTGTGTAGGATAACCATTACGTTCCTTTGCTTTTGGATTCAGATAAGGAATATCCCAAACATCTGATAAAGGAACACCTTTTTTATCATAATTATTTACTATATTACCATCTTTATCAGTTTGATATACAGTTATTCCATCGCTATCTTTAACTCTATTTTGTAAAATCTGATCAAGATTTGTGGTTAAAGAATAATTTGTATATAATGTATTAAATTTGTAATTCGATGTCTTGCTATAAAAATATATATTTTGATGTGAATTTAATAATCCCTTCTTGGAATTAGACCACCTCTTATATGTCCATATTATTTCACTTCGAAAATTATTTATTCCAAATACTTCATCCATTACTATTTTAAGATAATGACATGCGTTTCTATCACAATGTAAGAATATATTTCCTGTTTTTTTTAATACTCTTCTACATTCTACAAGCCTATCCTTTATATAGCTCAAATATTCATCAAGACTATCCCAAGAATCTTCAAACTCATATTTTTTTACTTCGTCTTTCTTCTTTTTAGATAAAGTCTGCTTCTTTTGTGTATAAAAAGGTGGATCCAAATATATTAAATCTATGGAATTGTCTTTAATATTTTTTAATTCTAATAAACAATCTCCCTTAATTAATGTATCCATTTTCAACCTCGATTGCTAATTCTTCAAGAATTTGTTCTAGATCAATTGCAGTTTGTGTTTTAACATATTCCCATGCACTATCACCATAGTAATACTCGCCACCAATTCCATGATATAAAGTTTCTAAAGTTTTTTGAATATTAATTGCTTGAGTCCTATTGGGATAATAAAACATAATCCTTATTGGCTGATAACCAGCCTGCTTAATGACTTTTATTCTAGTGTGTTCTTTTGTAATGTGATCTCCATCAGTAGTTGCATCTCTCCATTTTATTTCACAAGCTTTGTTGTTTACTAAACAATCAATTTCAAAACGTTTAGGTCTAACTCCTATTGTATTTTCAATCATAACTTTTTCTTGAGTGTCAGGGAAGGCTTTTTTAAAACATATAATTGTTGCCGCTTCTAAAAAACTACCAGCATACTTATATAAAAAACGCCCTTTATTCTGATAAACATCAATATTAACCCCTTCATCCATCGGAATACCTAATACTCTATATATAAGAAAATGTGAATTATCATCTTTTGCCATTTCTGTAATTCTTTCATCAATTCTCAAATTTAATTCTTCCCGATATTTTTTGGCTAAAGCCCGAATTTCAGTTTTTACTTCGTCTTGCATTTTATTACCTCCTTAAAGATTCGTAACACATCTATTATATCATTTTCCATCACTAAAATCTAATTCATTTAGTTCATTTTTAATGCTTTCAAACAAATTAATAATATCATTATAATATTCTTTTATTTTTTCGTCTTGTAAATTATCTATATCACTTTTTATTTCGTAACTATTGTCTTTTTTGAAATTAAACACATCATAAACATCCTGTGCATTCAACATTTTACTTTGATAATCAATAATAAATTCCTTATTTAATTTATTATTTTTTATAGTTATATTATTGTCTTTATCAATACTTAAATTAATAATTATCTTTTCCATAAGCCTTTAATCTCCTTTCAATTGCATCATAACCACCATCTAGGTTTTCTTTTACCAAGTCCAATATTGAGTAATCATCATTTTCATATTCTAAAGCACCATTTTTAACTTCAATTATGTTATTCGTTTTAGTAAGATGAATAACATTATCTACATCTAAATTTACAACTAATAATGGATTATGAGTTATTAAAATAACTTGTTTTTCATCTTTTATAGAATTTAAGTAACTATTTAAATATGTCTTTATTCTATTTGGATTTATATCATCTTCGGGTTGATCTATTATTAAAACATTATATTCTTCATCAACTTCTTGAATTGTAAATTTATAATATACAAGTGATATTTCGCCAGGTGTATTTCCAATATCAGAATTTGATGCTATTTCAGATATAGTAGTAGTTTCTTTGGAATACTCATTTATAAAGCCATCCAGTTTTACTCTTTTAAATTCTTCCAATTGTGTATAACTATAATTTGATAAAGCATTTGAAAATTCATCTTTAGTTTTTATTTTTTTTATTGTATCTTCATTTTTATAATCTTTATTAAAACAATAATCATAAAATTCATCTTTTAAATCAAGTTGATTATATTTGGCAGTTTTACAAAAGTTATATCCTTTATATTCCTTAATAGAAAAACCGTCCAATTTTTTTGGAAATGCAGGAAAATCGTTTTTGACTTGTTGACTTTTTATACAAGCAATAATTACTTTCTTAAACTTATCATATAATCCAACTATTTTGGTTCTATTAATTTCATCGGAGGTTCTTTTGCCATCTAAATCTGCCTTCAAATCTAACATTTTATTCTTTATAATACTTTTAACTTTATTATTCTGTTTCTTTAGATTATAAATATCAATAATAACTTTTTGGGATTCGACTAATTTATTCAATGCATCTTGCAATTTTGTGTTTACCTTTTTATTAGTATAATATTCTATATTATCTTCAATTTCTAATTTCAATGTATTTATAATTTTACTTAATTCATCTATCCTATTCTTATCAATATTTACATCATCTAATTCAATATCAGTTTTAATTACTGGATGATAAAAATTTTTATCAATCGGAATAATTTCTAAATTTGTTTTTGATAAATTATTAAGTAATTCATTTCTAATAATATTTCCATTGATATATGAACAAATATTATCAAAATACTTTTTTATTTGAACCGAAAAAACATCTTTTGTACTTATGTCCTCAAAATAAACTTTATTATTATCATCAAATAAATTACCATTTCTTACTTGCTCAATAATTTTTCCCTGTTTTATATAATTAATTTCATTTTTTTGAAAGGAAGAATCATTATACTCTATCGAGATATCATTTTTTTCTATCAATTTTTTATAATACTTTTCTACATTAGTTGCCAAAACATCAGCTAGTAAAGATTTTCCAGAACCATTATCTCCAATAATAGCGTTAATACCATTTGAAAGTGGATATTTAATACCATTTATAGAAATATTCTTAATATAATGTTTATTATCATTTGTATTTCTATTAACTCTCGTTTCAAAAGAAGTTATTGACATTAACAAACCCTTGAATGTTGGCAAACATTTAAATTTTGTAAAGTCTCTTTGTATTTTCTTTGTATTTTTATCATGATATGGATAATAATCCCATTCATGACAATCGCTTCCAGTTATGATAGGAAATGATAATCCAATGTCTCTCAAACTACTTTTAACAATACCTTCAACCCTTGGATAATTATATTCTAAACTGTCAATAAATCCTACTTTTATAAATTCAGAAGGATTTGCTGTAGCATTTGAAAGGCTATCTGTATTTCCTAAATTATTATCTAATCCCTGCCTTTGATGAACAATTAAAATAACATTTATTCCAATCATTCTTAAAACTTTTTCAAATTCCTCTAAAGAATAATACTCATTAGGCTTTGAAATTTTTTTAATCGCAAACATTTTCTCTTCTATTTTGCTTACCTTATCATTGTCAGAATCGTCAAATATTGCAATAATATGACATTTAGGTTTACCAATTTCTAGTTCAACATCAAATTCAATACCAGGTAAATTGTGCTTTAACGAGCCATCATTATCATTTATCTTATTTTTGAGTGCATCATATAATTCATAATTAAATCTATTATGATCAGTAATAGCACATAATGATATTTTATTTTCGTTAAGCTTTGTTATAAGTGTATCTAAATTTTCTATAGTAGATTCTTTTACAATATCTCCATCTTTATAAGCGCTAAAACAAGAATGAATATGAAGATCAATATTTATAATTTCATTTAGCATAAATATATCCTCCCTCATATAAAAAAGAACATCATAATGATATTCAGATACTATAAGTATAACATAATTCAACATGAGAATCAGTAAAGGTGATAAATTCTTTGAAAAAATGTTTCATAAATACAAAAATTATGATATATTATTAGCAACGGAAGATTATATGTATTCTTTCGTTATTGGAAAAGAGTTGTAGATAACTACGACACTCGCTCCAAATAAAATTAAGCCTTGTATTTACAAGGTTTTTATTTTTTGTTAATAATATTTTAATTTTTTTGGTAGGTTGGTAGGCTTTTTAAAAAATAGGTTATAATGTTATATAGAGATAATATTTG
>JAAZKW010000031.1 GCA_012799635.1 Mollicutes bacterium | reverse complement strand
TGTTCTTTCATAGTTAATATTATATTTCCTTTCATTATTTTCTTCCTTTCTAGGAAGATTATATTATATAAGACTGACATTTTCAAAAAACTAACTATACTGACATTATCATAAAACTATTACATTAATACTTTTTTAGTTGACATTTTAAGTAAAGTATGTTAGTATAAAGCGCATATCAAAAAGGAGGGTTTTGATTATTATGGAAAGTGTGACAAATAACTCAAATAAGCCAAATTATGAGGCTTTAAAAAAAGATATTAAAGAAGCTATTGAGGAAGCTAAAAATTATGCTGAAGGTCAAGATACTACAATTTTAGATGATTTATATAATATAGCATTAGGAAAGCATCCTGCTGAATCATATGCACAATTTTTGGAAAGTTTCTTTGGATATATTACAAATAATTCAAATAAGGAAAATTATTATAATAGTTTAATTAATCTTTGCTACTTGCTAGGTAACATTTCACAAACAGATGAATTTAATAATATGCAAAAAGAAGATATAAATCGTCAAAATGTCTCAAATGCAGAAGAATTGGATGATGATAACAATTTTTATGAGGAACTAGTTGAAGAATTGGATGAAGAGGAACCAGAATATGAAAATGATCCATATGAGGCTTCACCAAATGGAAGGAAAAGTAAAACATTTAAGAGAATAATTTCTGCTATAGGTATTATTGCTGCTTTAGCAGCTGGTCATTATACAGCTAAACATTTAAAAGGAAAAGGACAAAAGTTTGTTGTACCAACTAAACCTACATCAACTATTATGATAACTGCTGAACCTTCAAAAGCTCCTACACCTAAACCAACAGTTAAACCTACAAGTACTCCTACACCTGAGCCAACTGTTACACCTACTCATGTTGTAGAGATTGCTGATAAGTCTGCTGTAACACCAACTGATGATACTCAAAGCTTAAGCAAGAAAAATACTCCAGCACCGATACTTAAGGAAAAAAAGACTTCAAACACCAAAAGCGCTGAATATATTCAAGAAGCTTTAGGTATTCGTGGTACTAATATGACTATTGATGAGATTGTAGAAGCAAAAATGCTTGCTAATATATCAGATCTAGAGTACAAAAATATCTTTAATTCTCGTTCAAATATTTTAAGAATTATTCGTAATACAGGTACTATAATAAGTAAATTAGGAACTGATTCTATAATTAATAAAGAAACAAAAACTAATCATTATATTAAAAAAGAAGATTTTGATAGTTATTTAGAAAATGTATTACATAATGAATTATCAGATACTGTATTTAAAAATGCATATAATAAAGAAGAGCGCGGTTATGATATTTATAAACTAATAGAAATTATAAACATGGGACTTGATGATGAAAAAAATGCTAAATTATACGGAATGCTATTTAACGAAATAATTATTAATACTATTGATGGTTTTACATTACAAGAAGCTAATGATGAAATCAAATTTGTATTACTTGGATTTTATAACGCTAATCAAGATCGTATTGCAGTACTTACTTTCGAAGGTGAGAAAAACATCTATGGTGCAGGTCCTTACATTGATGATACATATGGTTATATCTGTGCTGAAGTAATCAATAAAAATTTAGTAATTCGTCCAAATGGTAATGAATATCAAGCAGATGCTGGAGTAATGTACTATAGTGAAACAGTATTAATGGATTATATCTTAGAAAGATCAGATATAGATGTTAAAGTAATAGAATATTATAATGAAGAAAAGAACACCACTGAATATTACTTATTTATTAACGAATATATTAAACAAGATGAAACGATAGATTTATTCTTATTAGAAAATGATTACACACGTTGTAGATGTTAAAATAAAGAAAGGGTTTTGGAAATGAATATTTTAAAAAACAAAAGTGGTAAAACATTAAATCTTTTACTTAGTGTAATAGCATTATTTATAATTATACTTGCTATTGTGCTTGTTGCATCTAAGGGATTTAAAGGTAATTCAGCATATGATGAAACATTTAAAAGTAATCTTGCTAATATGCAAGAAGTTGCTAAAGAACATTTTGCTGACAATCCTCCAAGTGAGATTGGTGGTTCAAAAATAGTTACTTTAGAAGAAATGTATGACCTTGGTTTAATTGATGAAGAATTTAAATATGGTAAAACTAAGTGTGATACAGAAAATAGTTATATCTTAATAACTAAACTAAATGAAGACCAATACAAAGTTAAATCTAACTTAGTATGTGGCAATAAGAGTGATATCTTATATGAAAAAATAAAGGCATCAACATTTGTTATAGACAAAGATGGTAATGTTAAAACTGATAATGTTAAAGTTTTAGATGACAACTATAATAAAAACGATGATGCTCAAGGTGAAACTAAGGGTGGTGTTGTTACTGATAAAGATGGTAAATACAGCGACAGCGCAACTGAATGTATGACTGTTGGTTGTACAATTGAAAAAGTTGAAACTGATTGTAAAGGTGTATTTGAATACGAACACGTAAGAAAAGAAGCTTACTGTCCTGCAGGATATAATGCTCAAAATGGTTTATGTATTAAATCTATAACTGATGTTATTGATGCTACTACTACAAGTAATTCTTATACTGCTGTTTACTCAGCTAAAATAAGAACTGATGAGTCTGTAGAATATACAAATCCTATTATCACTACTACTGAAGGTGAAAAGGTTTGTCCTACAGGATATACTGCAAATGGAGATAGATGTGAAAAATATGTTAATGCCAAAGAAAAAACTACTACTACTACATCATGTCCTTCAGGATGGACAAAAAAGAATGGTAAATGTTACAAAGCAGCAAAAACTTCTTATACATCATGGGGAAATCCAATAAATCATTACACAACTACTGTTAGAGAATCTGAAATTGTAAGAGAATTATATAAAAAGGTATTAATTAATACTCAAGTAAGAAATGGTGTTACTTGGTATACTTATGCCGAGTATAAACGTTCTAAAACATATAGTTGTTCAGGTATTGGAGGAACTTTAAGTGGAACTCAATGTGTTAGAAATGTAATAACTAATACTAATACTACATACTCTTGTACTGAAGGTAAATTAGTTGGAAAGAAATGCTTACTAACTAAAGATTATATTATTACTGATGGTACTACACATTATTCTTGTCCAGAAGGATTCACTGCAACTGGAGAAGGTAAAAATCTAAAATGTTATAGAACAGTTACTGGAGACGGAATTTACTACTGTGAAAATGCTAATGCTAGATTAATTGGAGACAAATGTTATATCGATTATACTGGTGATGAAACAACTTCATGTGCTTGGGGATATACTCTAGGTACTGATGGTAGATGTTATAAATATTCTACTACATCAACACATATGTTATATAGAATTATAGAATATAAATATAGTTCTGAAAAATATATTCCTGGATTTGTAAGAACAGGTCATGGAACATTTACATATACTTGTACACCAATTAGAAATATAATCAAATAAAAAGCCGATAACTCGGTTTTTTTATTTGATTATAGCATCAAGAGCAAGCATAATCATTTTATCAAGCGATCTTTCACGATCTTCAATCGAAAGAATTTTACTTGAAAAAGGACTATCAACACAAGTAAGAAGACAAGCTGCTTTGCGGTTTAATTTTTGACTAATTAAAAATAATGCATAAGCTTCCATTTCTTCGCCGATTATTTTAATATCTTTAGGTGCTCTTTCGTATACTTTCTTCATATTAGCATATGGTCCAAAAGCATCACAAGTTATAATCGAACCAACATTAATATGTAAATTTAACTTTTTAGCTGACTCAATAATATCATTATTAAGTTCTTTATCAGGATATAAAACACCATGATGAATAGATTCATATGTATAATCAAAGTTCGTTTCCGAATATGCAAGATCGGCTAGTATAATATCTGGAATATTGATATTGGGATCATTTACACCACAAGTTCCAACACGTATTATTTTTTTAACATCAAAAAAATGAAATAATTCAAAAGCATATATGCTCATCGAAGGCATTCCCATTCCGCTTCCCATAACAGTTACTTTCCTATCTTTATAATATCCAGTAAAACCTAGCATATTTCTTACACTAGTTACAAGTTTAAAATCTTTTAAAAATTTCTCTGCTATATATTTAGCTCTTAAAGGATCTCCTGGCATTAAAACAATATCTGCAATATCATCTTTATTTTCACATTTAATGTGCAAAGGTATTTTATTCATTGTTATCATCTCCTAGGATAAGGATATCATAATAAAAGTTTAATGTCTATTAATATCTAAAGCTACAAGAAAACCTGTTATAAAGGCAAAAGCTAAATTAAAGCCACCACATATACCATCAACATCTAAAACCTCTCCAGTAAAGTATAAACCATCTATAAGCTTAGATTCCATTGTATTAGCATTTATTTCTTTTAAAGATATTCCCCCACTACATACTTGAGCACTATTAAAATCTTGTGAACCAATAATTTTTAAATCAAAATTTGTAAGCATTTGAACTAACTTATCTTTTTCTTCTATAGATAAATTATCATATAAAGTATCTTTATCTTGCTTTAAAATATTTAAAAACAAATTAATAATCTTAGTATTAATTATTGTATTTAACATATTATATATAGTATCTTTTCTTTTTATTAAAAAAGATTTAACATTATCGATATCAGGAAGAAAATTAATCTTAATATTATAATTATCAAAATTATTCCTTACTATAATATTACTTAAATTAAATACACATATTCCACTTATATATTCTTTTGTAAACTGGATTTGTCCTCTTTCTTCTTTTATAAGAACATTATTATGATATAAAGAAAGTTTAACATCACTTCTTACTCCTGCTATATTATTTAAATTAAAAGATGTTTGCAAAGCTGTTAATGAAGGTTTAACTGAAATGATAGTATGACCAAATCTTTCTGCAAAAATATATCCATCTCCATTACTTCCTGTTTTAGGATATGCTTTAGATCCTGTTGCTATAATTAATTTATCAAACAAATATTTACCATTATTAGTAATAACAATAAACTTATTAGCTTCCTTTTTAATACTTATGACATTAGTATTATATAAAATATTATGTTTTTTTATTTTATTTAGAAAGATATCATTAACCGAAGATCCTTCTAAAGAATAAGGATAGTAATAAGAAACTATTATTTTAGGATATATTCCTAAATTAGAAAGAAAATCAAATGTTTTATTTTGATTTTCTTTATTAATTATCTTTTTTAAAACTTCTTTATTATTTGTATAATACTTATCAATACTAATATCTTTATTCCAATAATTACATCTACCATTTCCAGTAAGTAAAAGTTTCTTACCACATTTATTATTTTTTTCTATAATCGTTATATTAACCTTTTCTTTTATAGCAGATGCACACATCATTCCCGATGCTCCCGCTCCAATTATACCAACGTTTATCATCTTTTACTTTTTTCTCATTAATGGAAATAATACAACATCTCTAACTGAGGATGCATTATAAAAAATCATCATTAAGCGATCAATTCCAACTCCAAGACCAGATATTGGAGGCATCCCTTGTTCCATTGCTCTTAAATAATCTTCATCTAAATCCATTGCTTCTTCATCGCCTTGTTCTCTTTGCTTTAATTGAACCTCAAAGTTCTTTCTTTGAACATCAGGATCTACAAGTTCTGAATAAGCATTACAAATTTCTGAACCACAAATAACAACTTGAAAAACATCTACAATTTTAGGATTATCATCATTTCTTCTTGCAAGAGGCTTTAAAACTGCAGGATAATTCCATATAATCGTAGGACCAACTAAATCCTCTCTAATTTTTCTTTTATATACAAAATCAATTAATTGAGCAGTACTTTTACATTCAATTAAATCTTCTTTATTAAATAATTTTTGCTTAATGATTTTTTCTCTTAATTCCTCGGGATCTTCAATATCTAAAAAATCAAAACCAAGAATTTCAGTTAACTTTTCAACATAATTAAGTCTTTCCCACTTAGATGCTAAATCTATCTGTTTATCTTGATAAGTAATTTTAGTTGTTCCTAATAAATATTTAGCCACCTCTTGCATAAACTTTTTAAAAAACGTAATATTATCTTCAAAATTCCAATAAGAAGCATACCATTCTATTTGAGTAAATTCTTGTAGATGCTGGGTATCCATTCCTTCATTTCTAAAACATTTAGCAACCTCATATACTCTATCAAAACCGGCAGCATTACACTCTTTTAAATAACATTCTGGTGCTATTCTTAAATTACAATCAATATCAAGTGCATTATGGTGAGTAAAAAATGGTTTTGCAGATGCACCAGAGACAGAAGTTTGTAATATTGGTGTTTCAACTTCTAAGAAATTATGTTCGTTCATAAATTGTCTTAAAAAGAAATAAAATTTACTTCTTCCTAAAAACACTTTTCTTGAATCTTCATTCATAATTAAATCAACATATCTTTCGCGATATTTAAGTTCCGTATCTTGAAGACCATGAAACTTTTCTGGAAGAGGTCTTAATGCTTTACCTAAGAAAGTAAAATCATGTACTTGAAGTGTCTTTTCACCAGTTTGAGTAGTCGTAATCTGTCCTTCTGCTCCAATGAAATCACCAGTATCAAGAACCTTTTTCATAAAATCATATTTTTCTTCACCAACAATATCTATTCTAAATTCAAGTTGCATTGAATCTTGAATATTTCTAATTTTAAAGAATGAAAGTTTACCCATTTTTCTCATAAAACTAATACGACCTGCTATTTTAACATCTTTAACGCCATCTTTAAGTAACCTAGCTTCACTAAGAGTATGAGTTAACTCATATTTATCTGGATAAGGATTTTTAATATTTTTTATTTTTTCTCTTCTAATTAATTCTTGATCAGAATACTCACGCATATAACTTCACCCAAAATTATTCTAACATAAAAAAACTATTAGTACAAACCTAATAGTCTTAATTTTATCTAAACTTGTATAAGTTTATTATTTTTCTTTGTAGCAAAGTATAATACTGACCCCACAATTACACCACCTATTATAAATAAATATGGTAGACTTGCACCTGTTGCAGGATTGATTTTAAATTTTGCTGTATTAAATGTATACTCGATCCAACAATCTTTTTGATCAAACTTATTATCTTGTACTATTTCCAAATAGCCAATTGTTTTCTTACCGTCAGAAATAGTTACACCAGCGTTTTCTTTAAAAGAACAAGATTTATCAGCAGTAGAAGGTACTACCCCAAATTCATCACTCTTAAGACACTTCCATGACTTAATTGCTGGACCAAACTCAAACGAAAATTTTAAAGGTTCTTCAGTAGTAGTTAGACCATTTGCAGTAAAGTTTTCAAAAGTCATATATATGGTGTATGTTTTAGTTGTAGTTCCATCACCATTATCTTTTGCTTTAAATTCCTTATCAGGTATCGAAGGCTTTAAAAGAGGATCTGCAGCATAAACTGATAAAGGTAATACAAATAACATTGTAAAAACAGCTAATAAATAAAACACTTTCTTCATAATAATCACACACTCCTATCTTTATTATGTTTCAATTATATCATAGTTTTTGAAAAAGCAATAGATATTTTTAAAATTTATATCTTGTTGTCGATAGTTTAACACTTTTAACGTTGATATTATTAGATAAATGCTATTTAACAAATATTTTAATATTACTCAAAAAGGATACCAAGTCTTATAAAAGTATGATATTATATTACAGTAAGGTGGATTAATGAAGATACTAGTTAAAATTAAAGATAATACTCTTCAATTTTATAATCGTAAAAGATTAAATACTGATTATAAAAATATGCTTAATACCAATATTATTAGTAATGACGAACTTGTTTTTAGTGAGCTATATATTAAAGAAAATTATAAACTACTTTCTTCATTTTTTAGTGAATTAACCAAAACAAATAATTTAGATACTATTATTTTTCAAAATATTGATGTAGCTAATTTAATTTTACCATTTTTACCTAACTTAAAAAATATAACATCTATTAACTTTACCTCTGATGAAACATTATCATATAAAATATGTGAGAAACTTAAAAAATGTTATAGTCTAAAATATATTTCAGCACATTACATCCCGCCCTATTTATTTGAACTTCTTGATAAATATGATATTATTCCTGAATCAAGGAATGAAATATTATTTACCTCTTCATTTATGAGTATTAATCAATTATCTACTTATTCTTCCTTATATTATAAAACCTCTATTATAGTAAACTTCCCTTTAAAAGAAGAAGATAAAGAAGATTTTAATACTTTTTTAGAAATAAATAAATATTTAAGAACGATTCATATAAGTAATGCTAATACAATTAACCTTCAAGAAATTATATCATTAATAAATACTTATAAAAAAAGATATCTTAAAATATATCTTCATGGTGATACTTATAGTGCCGATATTATAAATTATTTACAAAAGAATAATAAATTAATAAAAAAGAAATATAAAATTTCAATTAAACTAAAATATAGTAAACATTTCATTGAAAAAAATGCTATTAAACAAACTAATAATAGCATTCTAAGATCAATTTCAATATTAATTATTTTTACTATATTATTATCGGGAGTATTTGTTCTTTATAATAATTATAAATCAATGATGAACGTTACTAAAATCCAAGAAGAAATAAATGACTATGTTATTGCTAAGACAAATTCTATATATAAAGATAATATCGTAGTTGAAAATACTGATCAAAGTGTTAACACCTATATTTATAGTTTAAAAGATATTAATCCCGATATTATTGGCTGGTTAAAAGTAAATAACACCAATATTGATTATCCTGTTGTTAAAACCGATAATAATACTTATTATCTTAATCATGATCTTAATAATAAAAAAGAATATAATGGTTGGATATTTATGGACTATCAAAATAATGAAGAACAGTTAAGTGATAATACTGTTATTTATGGACATAATAGGTATACTAATGGCATTATGTTTGGAACTTTAAATAAAATATTATATGAAAAGTGGTATTCAAATCCTGAAAATTTAATTATTAGTTTAGACACCTTATATAATTCATATCAGTTTAAGATTTTTTCGGCATATACTATACTAACTACTAATGACTATTTAATATTAGATTATGATGATGCTAAAAATAGAATATCTGATTTTAAAAGATTTAAAAAAAGAAGTGTTCATGATTTTAATGTTGATATTCAAAAAGATGATAAAATATTAACTTTATCAACTTGCAACTCTAAAACAACAAGACTTGTAGTTCATGCTGTTTTAATCAAATAAAAACTTTAGTAATTATGCTAAAGTTTTTAATTGATTACAATAAAGGCTTCGAAAAAATCTTTCTTTTTTATTTTACTACCCTCTTTTATCCATAAATATAATGAATATTCTTTTTCCTCATTAGACTTTATTACGATATCATCTTCAAGTAAATAAGAATCAATAGTAATCTTTTTATATTTATTAAATAAAATATTTTTATTTTCTGGACTTATTTGATATATTCCTTCAGAAAGCATCTTTAGCTTTTTTTCTTCTTTACTCCCCTTTTCTTTAATAACATATTTAATGTTTTTAATATTTATCGTAGATAATTTATTAACATCTAAGGCAATATGAAAGCTTTCTTCTTTTTTAGTATTATTTTTTATCTTAAAATCAAAACGATTAATATAAGATTTTAAAGCCTTTTTATCTGCTTTGGGTTGATTATTTTTTTCATAGATATATATTCTAATTAATCCTTCTACAGAGGCTTTTTCATACTTAATACTATCTTTTGTTCTATTACCATCATTTAAAATAACATACAAAAAAGAAAATATCATACATATTACAAGCAAAATAGTTATTAATATTAATATTGGTGACTTTACTTTCATTCTCATTTTTGAATGCCCCTTATTATAAATAAATAATAATATATTTACATCTTTATGTCAATTATTTGACTTAAAATATTTTGACTTGACATATTTTTATTTATTTTTAGAATCTATTACAATCGTAACTGGTCCATCATTTTCTATATTAACAAGCATTTCTGCTCCGAATACTCCGGGCTTACAAATTACACTATCATTTAATAATTTATTAAACTTCTCATATAAAACTATTGCTTCATCCCCCTTTAAAGCATTAATATATGAAGGTCTATTCCCTTTTGATGTATCAGCATATAAAGTAAACTGAGAAATAGAAAGAATTTGACCTTTTACATCTAAAATAGATTTATTCATTACCCCATTTTCGTCATCAAATATTCTTAAATTTAAAACTTTCTTAACGATATAATTAATATCATCATTGGTATCATCTTTGGTAAAACAACTTAATACAACAAGCCCTTTATCAATACTATTATACTTCTTATTATTAATTATTACAAAAGAAGATAAACTTCTTTGAATTACAACTTTCATATTCTTTTAGCTCCCTTAACATATCTTAACTTTTCTACTTCTTTAATTACTTGATTAACATCATTAACATCTTTTACTCTAATATCAATTTTATATATTCCCGATCCAACAACTTTAGTATCAATAACACTTACATCTGTTGCTACAATTTTATTAACAATTTCGGTAAGACGATCTTTTTCTGATATTACATTTAATATTAAAGTACAAATATAATAATTATTTACATCATAGTCCCAAGATACATCAATTTCTTTTTCTTTATTTGCCCCAATATTAAAACAATTACTCCTGTGAATAGCTATTCCATCTGTTTTAGTAATTATCCCCACAATCTCATCACCTTTTATTGGATTACAACACTTAGCAAAATGAGTTAAGATAAAACCTTTTCCATTAACCAAAATATCTGACTTATATACTGAAGAGGTCGGTCTTCTTTTTACAACTAAAGCATCTTCCTCAGGATTTTCAGTTACATAATTAATAATAAAATTAGCAGTATATCTAAATGAACCTACAGAAAAATAAATATCATCTAAATCTTTTAGTTTTAACCCATTACAAAGCTTTTTAATATTTTCATTAGAAAGAACATCACTTATAGCAAGTTTCCTTTTACGAATCGCTTTTTCCATTATATTCTTACCATTTAATATATAATTGTCTTTATCTACTTTAGAAAAGTATGCTTTTATTTTATTTCTAGCCTGAGATGTTTTAACAATATTTATCCAATCTTTATTAGGTTTACTTGTTGCCAAAGTTTTTATTTTTACTAAATCCCCATCATTAAGTTCACTATTAATAGGCACTATTTGATCATTTACAATTGCTCCAACAATAGTATCACCGACATCAGAATGAATACGATATGCAAAATCAATTGGTGTTGCTCCCTTAGGAAGTTCAACAACATCTCCTTTTGGAGTAAATACATATATTAAATCTGTTAAAATATCTTTTTGAATTACTTTAGAAAATTCAATATCTTCTTTATTTTCACTATTCTCAATAATATTACGATATAGCTCTAGTTTTTGTTCCATTATCGTTTGAACTTTCTTACTTCCTTTTTCTTTATAAGACCAATGTGATGCAATACCTTTTTCTGCTATTTCATCCATTTCATATGTTCTAATTTGAATTTCATATGTTTTTCCACCTTCACCAATAACAGTAGTATGAAGAGACTGATACATATTTTCTTTAGGTATAGCTATATAATCTTTAAATCGCGAAGCAATAGGTCTATACTTAGAGTGAATTAAACCAACTACGGAATAACATTCTCTTTCTGTTTCAACAAAAACTCTTAAAGCTAAAATATCATATATATCTTCCCATTTTCTTCCATTAGAAAGTTTATTATAAATACTATATACCGATTTTACTCTACCTTTTATTTCAAAATTAATTTCACTATCTTTTAAGATATTAGAAATATTTTCTTTCATCATCAAAAGATAATCATTAAGTTCATCAACAGTATTATTAAGTTTTTCTAATATATTATTATATACATCTGGTTTTAAATAAAACAAACATAAGTTTTCAAGTTCACTTTTAATAGCATTAATTCCTAATCTATGAGCAATTGGTACAAGAACATTTAAAGTCTCATTAGCAACCTTTTTCTGATGTTCTTTAGAAAAATCATTCATAGTTCTCATATTATGTAATCTATCAGCAAGTTTAATAATTAAAACCCTTACATCTTCGGATAATCCAACCATTACTTTTCTTAAATATATTGCTGAATCTTCACTATCATCTGCCATTTCCAACTTATTAATTTTTTCTAGTGAAGAAATAATACTTGCAACCTCTTTTCCAAAAGCATCTGTTATATCTTCCTTTGTTATTTCACTATATATGGTAACCTCATGAAGAATTGCTGCTATAACTGAAGTAATATCACTATTTAAATCTATTAAAATATTTGCCACTTCTAAAGAATGACTAATTATTGTTTCACCATTACGTCTTTTTTTATCACCAAGACATTTAGAAACATATTCATATGCTTTCTTTATCTTTTTAACATTATCAAGTTCATTAATTTTATTTATTATATAATTTATATTTATAGTAAACACTTCCTTTACTTAGTCTTATTAATATAGCTATTTAATTTGTTAATATCAACATTAAATATATCATTAATCATTTCATATAAAGTAAGATTCCTATTGTTTTTCCACACATTTTCTTTTAAATAATTCCATAAATCTAACTCTCTTATTTCAATACCTTCTTTTTTAAAATCATTTTTCTTAGTCTTAAAAGCAGGAAGTAATCGATTATAAAGCTCACTTAAAGTACTAATTTGCATATATTATCATTCCTTACTAGTATATATTATATCAATAATCTAATAAAAATAACACAATTTTAAGACTTAGGTATTAAAATTATTTTATTACTTTCACTTTTTTTAAATATCTTTGCTACTTTTTTAGCAATATCGATATTTAAATTTTCATATAATTCTTTATAATTATTAATTATTTGATCATGTTTTATAATGTCATATATAATATCTTCATTAACTTTATTAGGAACTTCATAATCTAAAATCATACAAGCTATTTTGCTTTTTATTTTACGATTGAAATCTTTTTTATCAACTTTCATATTATAAAATTTATCAATAATTAATTTAGATGTTTTTTCAACATCTTTAGGACTACATTCAAATAAAATAAAACAATAATCATCTAATAAATCTGCTGAATAATATAAATTATCACTTATATAATTATTAATTAACTTTTTATTAAAACTAGAGGTTTCAGAAAAGTTAATATCTAGTAATAAATTAATATAAATTAATAATACAAGCTTTGTCATCTTAAAGTGTTTTATATGGATTTTAAAGCCCAATAATAATCTTTTATTAATAACATTAGTCTTCTTTATTTCAATAGCTTTCTTAATATTTTCCGGTTCTTTTTCTTTAATAATCTCTGGATTTAAATAATTATCAAATTTAATATTATCAAAAAACCCATCGATAGACTTTTTTATTTCTTTAACATTAACATCTCCAGAGATAACTAGAAACATGTTTTTTGGATGATAAAAAGTTTTATGAATTAACTTTAAATCAGAAGATGTAATTTTCTTAATATCTTCTGGACTTCCAGTAATTAGATTTTTTTTCTTATTATAATAAAAAGCATTATTTATTAATCTTTGGTAGCCATCAAGATAAGGATTATCTAAAGAACTTTTAGCTTCTTCAATAATAATGGGTTTTTCTTTTTCTATTAATTTTTCACTAAAAAAGAAAGTACAAACAAATTTTAATAAGTGATCTAAATTATCCTTTTTATTTAAAGAACAATCTACTATATATACCGTTCTATCAAATGTCGTATAGGCATTAACATAACTACTTTGTTTTTCAAAATAATCAAAAGCTGTATTATTATCATCCTCATTGAAGATAATATGTTCTAAAAAATGAGCTATGCCATTTGGAACTTCATATTTTTTATTATCAACCATAAACTTTGTATCTTCACTACCATATTTAACGACTAAAGATAACCTAACTTCTCTATTAAGCTTTGATTTATATACAAAACATTTAAAACCATTGGTAAAAGTTAGTTCATATATTTTTTCATTTAAATCTTTAATTTTAATTATTTTCATCATTGGCCTCACTTAATATAAATATTAAATTACTTTTAATCTTTTTTGCTAAAACCATTATATCTTCTTTAGTAATAAGTTTAAGTGTTTTAGAAACTTCATTAATACCATAACTTTTTGTTAAATATTTTCGAATATAATAACTTAATACAATATGATCTTTTTCTTTTTCATTTTCTAATGTTTCATATAAATTATTAATAGCATAAACTAAATCTTGATTATCAAAATTACCACAAGCTAAATCTTCAATAATATTATCAATTTCTTTTATTATTTTATTAGTATTTTCTTTGGCATATGATATTGATATTGAAAGAATATTAGAATATTTTAAAATATTACTTGAAACTCGATAACAATATTTTTTCTTTTCTCTTAAGATACTATAAAGTTTACTATTAAGTCCCCCACTTCCTAAAAGATAGTTAAAAACTACTGTTGTTACATTACGTTCTTTTTCTGTAAGATTATCTATATTAAATAAATATACTAAATGACTTTGTTTAAATACTGATATTTCTTCTTTTATAACAAGCGTTTTTTTATCCTTAACTTTAATATAATAATTTAAGTTATCTTTACAATTATTATTAATTTTAAATTTATTTTTAAAAATATTAGCAATATTATCTACATCAGTATTACCCATTATATAAACATTTATTAAAGAATCTTTTAATAAAGATACATAACAATCATATAGAATACTTGGAGTAATTTTTTTAATTTCTTTTTCTTTACCATATATAGTATAAAAGAAATCTAAATAACTAAATGCCTTTTCATTAGCTAAATAAAGAGCATTTTCATTAATACTATTAATATAATCAAGAATTTGTTTTTTAACAAGCCTAAACATTGATAATGAAAACTTATTATCTTTCACATTAGGATTTAAAACAAAAGATAAAAAATAATCAATTATATCATTAATATAGTTTTCTTCCTTAATATATTCTTCATTAATAAAGAAAATAGACATATTGAAAACTAAAGCATCTCCCATTAAATTATAGGAAATAAAATACCTTGCATTATATAGTTCTTCTTCTTTGATAGCTTTAGATCTTCTGGTTTTATATAAAAAAGACCCTTCATTCATCATACTAGCTAAAAAATAATATATAATATAATTTTCTTTTGTTACAGGCAAATTAAAGTCTATTGCTATTTTACTTGTTTTATATTTATTTGTTTTAATAACATGAATATTATAACCCTTCTCCTTTAATATTTTTGTTTTAATCATTTTTTGTTTCTTCTTTCATATTCCTTGTTAAATGCTTCATCAGTCATACTCGATACATAATCAATAACTATTCTTTCTGCTGGAGTCTTTAAATAAGCTTTAGACATATTTGATAAAAAATCAGTATATATAGAACTTTTTTTATTTTTAGTTTTTAAATCTTCAAGTAAACCTTTTACAACACATCTAAACTTTTCTTCGATAAAATCTCTTTGTTTTTGAGTTAAACTTTTTGAATATATATTTTCATAATTAAAGGTCTTTAAACTTGTTAAAGCATTAAATACCTCATCACTCATTTTTATATAGTTTTGATCTAAACTATTTTTAATAATATCAGTAACAATAGTATCTACTATTTGACCATTTGTATAGCCTAAAACACTTGTAATCTCTTTTGGTATATCTTCAAAAGTAACTAAATTCATTCTAATGGAATCTTCAATATCCCTTCCGATATAAGCAATAACATCGGAAATTCTTACAACACATCCTTCTAATGTCATTGGTCTTAAATATTTTGCTACTTCTAAAGAGTTATATGATTCATTATATTCATACAAAAAATCATCTACTGTTTTAGGTTTAGGATAATACTCATTTGATATCATCTCACCATTATGACACATAATTGCATCAAGAGTTTGTAATGAAAGATTAAGTCCATTACCTTGTTTTTCTAAAAATAAAAGAACTCTTATACTATTAATATGATGTAAGAAATTACCTTGTTTTAACTCTTTTGAGATTTTATTTAAAATTCTTTCTCCTTCATGACCAAATGGCGTATGTCCTATATCATGACCTAAAGCAGCTGCTTCAATTAAATCTTCATTTAAATTTAAAGCTCTTCCAATAGTTCTTGCTATCTTAGATACAAATTGAACATGAATCATCCTTGTTTGAATATGATCGTTATTCTTAGAAATAAAAACTTGCGTTTTATCCATATATCTAGTATAAGAAAGAGCATATAATATTTTATCTATATCATGGAAAAAAGGTGTTCTAATATCACTTTTTATCTTATTTAAAAAAATTGCATCTTTATCATGACATGCATATTTACTTAAATTAGTACTGTGTTTTTTCATATTTGAGTATATTTGTTTATTCATTATATAACATCCCCCAAACTAGTAATTTATTGATATCTTTAATATATCATAATACACCCCTTTATTGCAATAAACACTTTAAATAAAAAAAACAACTATTTTGTATAATTTATAGTATAATATTTATGTACTTGCCCAATAGCCAAGTTGGTAAGGCAGTGGACTCTGGATCCATAATTTCGAAGGTTCGAATCCTTCTTGGGCAACCAAGAATATAAAACGAAGATTTTCATCTTCGCTTTTTAGAGTATATATTAATGGAATAAGATTTTTTCTCATTCTTATATTATAAGGTGTTATGTTAACTCCTCATATATAAATTCTGTCTAAATTCTGATAAAGCCTTTTTGCTTTTTCTGTAATAGGTGTACCATGGCAATCAGATCCAGATACATAAATTGCATTATCTCCATTTCCTCTAAAATATTTTGCAAGTATATCGCCAAGTAATAAAGCAACTAAATGACCAACGTGTAAATAATAGTTGGCATAAGGCCAAGCACCACCTATAAAAATATCTCTTTTTTCCATAATTAACTAACATTCCTTTCTTAATCCTTTCCAGAACTGAAAGGATTAATTTTTTTGATTTTTATGATATTATTTAAGATTCTAATCAATTAATTATCAATATTGATTATTTGTATTAATTATAATTAATGGTATAATCATTTCATCATGACTTAAACCAGAATGATTACCTTTTATTTTACCATAATATTTTTTTATATTTGTATTATTTATTAAATAATTTCCCTTTTTACATATACTAATATATTCACCTAAATTATCTTTTGCCATTGATTGAAAATTTCCTATTCCAAAAAAATTATTATTTATAAAATCTTCTGTTTTAAATAAAATCATATCGTTTGAATACTTCTCTTTAAATGATTTTTCAAAAGCTTTTTCATAACCTTTCTTTATATAATAACTAGCAGTTCCATAATCAATGCTTGGATAAGCATAAAACATATTGTTATATTTCTCAAAATCTAAAATTATATCTTTAGTTATATTTATTTGTCCATGATCAGCAGTGAAAATGATAGTTAAATCTTTATTTTCACTTATTTTTTCAATTAAATTTTCTATTTCTTCTAATTTATCCTTAACTATTCTACTATCAATCCCATTTTCGTGTTCTAAAGTATCAATATCTGAAAGATATAAATATGTATAACTTTCTTTTTCGGTTTGACAATTCTTTTCCATAAAATTAACAATATCATTAAAATCATTATATGAATATCTATTTTCTTTATTTACAACAAAACTAGAGTATATACTATCACAAATATAATTTGGAAAAAGAACATTCACTTTTGTCTTTAAATTTTTTAGTAACGAATTTTGTTTAAATACTTGCTGAGGTTTTATTCCATAATCAAGTAAATTTGTTTCACTTTTTCTATCGCAAAATAATAACGGACAATAATCTATATTCAAACTTCTATCATAATTAAACCATCCCCAAATACCATGATTTTCAGGGAATTGTGCAGTAACTACCGATGTAAGTACACAAGCAGTTGTGCTGGGAAAAACAGTAATTATATCATCTTTTTTATTTCTTTTTAATATAGAGTCATCATCCAATTTATTAATTAAATTTGAACCTGTTCCATCTGACAATACAAAAAGGATATGTTTATTATTCGGTATTATAGATTTAAATGCTTCTATATTTTTATTTACATCAATTTTAATGCCATATCTACAATAAATTGCTCTCATTAAATCCACAATGTTTGGCTTGTTATAATTGGGTATAATAAAATCATTTTTTAATATTATATTTATTGTTTTATTCATAAAATTCTCACATTCCTTTCACAATTCTAATAAGTATGACAATGAAACTTTTTACTATCATTCAAATTAGTATTAGTTAAATTTTATCGTTTTAAAGAACTACAAAATGATTGCTTTAATTTTCTAACCAATAGGTCTATTATTACTTTTAGTATTTATACTTATTCTTAACCAATCACTCGTCAATTCAGGATAAGATTCTTTTATATTTATAACAATTATATCAACTCCAAAAGGTAGTTTTACTAAAATAAAATTTGAATTACCATCAATAATATGACATCCATTTTTTTTAAATGCTTCACATAGTTGATCTCTATTTATCCTTTCAAATAATTTAAATTGATAATACACTTAAAAAAAACGAAAGTCAACCCATTATGTTTTTGATGTTTTCAAAATTTTTTGACTTCGTTAATAGTCTAAAAAGATTAAGTGATTTAATCTTTTTTTATATTTAATATATAATATGTACCACCTGTAAATAAAATCATAACACTTAAGATACCAATAAGATTGATATTATCTTGATGTTCTTCATTATTTTGTCTATTTTTATGTTTTTTAACTTTTTCTTCTAAATAATGATTACCAATATTTTTATTTTTATGATTAGTACTAAAATTAGGAATAAAATTTTTATACACATGTTCGTTAGCTAATACACTAATCCCGTATACAGATGTTATTAAATATATTAGTAATATAAAGATTCTTATTTTCTTATTATTTTTAAGATTTTTGAATTTATTTATAATATTAATAACAAATATTTTTATGTGAAGCCCAAGATGAATTGCAATTATAATTAGCGACCACCATGAAAAAAACTTATGTACCTTTTTTATTAACCCGCGACCACTAATTGATAATCCTTTAAACAAATAATTTGAAATTAAAATTCCTGTTACTATTATTCCTATTATTAAAATAAACAAAACTATATCCATAACAATCGATATTTTATTACTTTTATTATATTTTTTATTAAAAAAGTTTTGAAAGATAATTTTTATTGATTTTAAATTTAATAACTTATGAATAATAAATATTAAAAATATCAAAATTCCAAATATTTCATGAATTTCTACACCTAAAAAATTAATATTCATAAGAAGCATCATCATTACCAACATAATTATATCTACTAATAATTTTATTTTAGCAATATTTTTTTGAATAATTCCCTTCATTTTCTTTCCTTTCTAATATATATTAGAACATCTTTTATATATTTTCTACTTTTGATAAAAAATCTTTAACTTTATTTTTTTTCAATTTACCCAATAACTCTTTAGGAGTTCCTTCTAAAGTAATTTGACCATCTTCCATTAAAGCAATACGAGTAGCAAAGTTTTTAATAAAATTAGTTTCATGGGATATCACTATCATAGTCATTCCTTCTTTGGCAATCTGTCGCATTAAAGAAGTTACTTCTCCAATCATTTCAGGATCTAAAGCAGATGTTGGTTCATCAAATAGCATTAATTCCGGATTCATAATAAGGGCTCTAACAATTGCTATTCTTTGTTTTTGACCTCCAGAAAGTTGTCTTGGATAATAATCTTTTTTATCTTCTAGTCCAATTTTTTTAAGTAATTCATCTGCTTTTATTAAAGCTTCCTTTTTATTAAGAAGTCCTAGTTTAACCGGAGCTAAAATGATATTATCAATGACTTTTAAATTTTCAAATAAGTTAAAATGCTGAAAAACCATACCTACTTTTTTTCTTAAATTTGCAAGATTATCTTTATTAGTTATTTCTTTATTATCTAAAATAATCATACCACTTGTAGGTTTTTCTAAATAATTAATACATCTAAGTAGTGTTGATTTACCACATCCAGAAGGTCCTATTATTCCTAAAACATCACCTTTATTAACTGTTAAATTAATACCTTTTAAAACTTTTTTTTCACCAAAGTCTTTTTTTAAATCTTTAATTTTTAGCATTATTTAACCTCTTTTCCATTTTATCTACTAACTTAGATAAAATATAAGTTATTGTTAGATATATAAGAGCTATTAAAATTAATGGAAAGAAATAATCATATGTTCTTGATGCAATAATATCACTTGCTTTTGTAAGTTCTAAAATCCCTATATAAGCACCTACAGCCGTTTCTTTGACTAAAGTAATAAACTCATTTCCTAATGCTGGTAAAATATTTTTAACTGCTTGAGGAAAGACGATATAACTTATTACTCTTCGATAATTTAGTCCTAAAGCATAGCCAGCCTCAACTTGACCTCTTGCAACTGAATTAAGACCTGCTCTAATAATTTCTGCAACATATGCTCCACTATTGATACCAAAAGAAAGAATACCAACTATTACTATATTAATCGAAGATGTTTTAAAAATTAAATAATAAATAATCATAAGTTGTAAAATACTTGGCGTTCCCCTAATAATAGTAACATATGTTTTAGCAATTAAGTTAAAAAATTTTAATTTACCAGTCTCATCATGATAGTTTCTAATAATAGCTATGATAGTACCAATTATAATACCTATTATAACGGCACCAACAGACATTAAGATTGTATTTTTAAGACCTTCAAAAATAAATTTATATCTTCCATCATAAATTACAGTTTTATAAAACTTATTAAAGATATTATTTTCACCTTTATTTTCTTTTAATAAAGTATGTTTTAAAATAATTTCATCCATCTTACCAGTTTGAATAAGTTCATTAATTACTTCATTACATACATTAAGAAGTTCTTCATTTCCTTTTTTAACAATCATTCCATAACTATCAGACATAATTTCTTCAGGTAATATTTTAATGTCTTTAGAAATAAGTTTTTTAGCAGGAAGTTCATCCATTACAACAGCATCAACTTTATTATCTTTAAGATCTTCGATTGCAGCTAAAAATTTCTTTTCTCTTACTATTGTTAAATCTGGTCTATTTTCAGTTAAATATGTATCAGCAACAGATCCTAGTTGGACTGCAACCTTCCCATCTAACGTTTTGGAAGACGTAATCAAAGAGTTTTCTTTAACAAGGATAACTTGTCTTGATACAGCATAATTTACTGTAAAATCAACTTCTAAAGCTCTTTCAGGGTTATAAGAAATACCTGCTGCTCCTAAATCAGATTTACCAGTTTTAATTTCATTAATTATTGAATCAAAAGCAACATCTTTAATAATAAGTCGTTTATTTAAACGTTTTGCTATTTCTGATGCAATATCAATATCAATACCTACAATTTTACCACCAGAATAATATTCATATGGTGCAAATCCTGCTTCGGTTACAACCGTAAGTGATCCATGATTTTCATGAGAACATCCAGTAAGAAGAAAGATTAATATAAGCAAAATAATATACTTTAATCTTTTTTTCATGTCAACCTCTTATAATAAAAAAGAAGTATGAGCGACTTCTTTTTTAGTTTTCTATAAAACCATCATCGCAATGGTTAGAACAATTACATTTGCAACAGCAATTGCTACAAGTGCTTTACCAACCCACTTCAGCCATGTAGTATATTCTACTTTAGCTAGAGCTAAACCACCCATTATAGCTCCACAAGTTGGTGTAAATAAGTTAACAAAACCATTTGCTGCTACCATTTCCATTATTGTTGCCTCGACACTATAACCAACTTCTGCAGCAATTGGTGCCATAATAGGTGTTGATAATGTTGCAAGGCCAGATGATGAAGGAACTAATACTGAAAGACCGACATGGAATGTATAGTTAAGAGGAGCAAACACTGCTTTAGGTACATGTCTTAATATTTCTGCAGCATTATATATTAAATAATTATCAAGATATGTTGCATGCATTAAAACATAAGCACCACGAGCTATGGCAACAATTAAAATAACTCCTACCATATCATCAGCACCATCGATAATTTTATCAACCATTTCTCCTTCTTTCATGCCATTAACAATACCAATTATTACTGTCATTAATAAGAACCATAAAGTTGATTCTAAGAAATACCATTGACCAATAGGTACTCCAGCAAGCCATGCAAGACCAATGAATTTAGAATTAGCAAAAAAGTTAACTCCAAAATCTTCCCATGGAATAAATGATATTATCATTATAATAAATGTAAATGCAAATAATACTAAAGTAACTTTTTGACTAGCATTAAGCTTAACTTCTTTTTTATTATCAGTTTTATGAACACCATAAACTTTTTCCATTTCTTTTTGTTCTTGTAAAGAAAGAATTGTTGAACCCTTATCTTTAATTACTTTTTTAGCATATGAAGTTACAAATAAAATAGAAATTATTAATGTTGTAAGCCATAATGCTACACCTAAACCAATAATAACACCCTGATTAATAGTAACACCTGGAAGAGCTGTTTTTGCAGCATCTACTGCTACACCCACTGCAAAGGGATTAACTGTTGAACCTAGAACACCAGACCCAGCACCTAGTAAAACTATTGCCGATGATACAACGGTATCCATTCCTGCTGCTACCATTGCTGTGGCTAATAAAGCATAAAAACCTACTGTTTCTTCAAGCATACCATAAGTTGTTCCACAGATTGAGAAAACAATCATTAATATTGTTATTAATACTGTTTCTTTTCCTTTAAGTTTTTTAATTAAAACTTGAATTCCTGTTTCGATTGCCTCTGTAGATTCAACAACCTTTAGGAAAGCACCTAGTATAAGGATAAATAGACATACATCAATGGCATCTCCAAATCCTTGAAGAGGTGCAAGTAGTGTTTGTGAAAGTGTTGCTCCAACAACACCACTACCGTTTACTATCTCTCCTCCAATCATTTGTACATTTGGAAGTAGATGAGTTAATCCTGCTAGTACAAATATCAATATAAGTATAATTGTAAATGCACTAAGAGATAGTGAGAATCTTTTCTTTTTCATTTTTACTCCTTTTTTTCTTTTGATACAGAATGAATTACTGTACCTGTTTTTCCTTCTAAAGCATCAGTTGTTTTATCTAATGATGTAATAATTGCATCATTACCTGTTTTTCTAACAAACTTAATTGCCGCTTTTATTTTAGGTAACATGCTACCTTCACCAAACTCGTTATTCCTAATAGCATCTTTTGCTTCTTTTACAGAAAGATTAGCAATTTGCTTTTCATTAGGTTTACCAAAGTTTATTGATACTTTTTCAACTGCTGTTAAAATTAATAGTTTATCAGCATTGATACATCTTGCAAGTAAGCTACTTGTATAATCCTTATCAATTACTGCATCAATTCCTTCTAAGGTATTTTCTTTTTCAACTACAGGTATACCCCCACCACCACACGCTATAACAATAAAACCTTTGTTTAATAATTCTTCAATTAAACCAATTTCAATTATTTTTATAGGTTTTGGTGAAGCTATAACTCTTCGATACCCTCTTCCAGAATCTTCCTTATAAGTTAACTTATCTAACTTACTTCTTTTATCAGCCTC
Source organism: Mollicutes bacterium (assembly GCA_012799635.1). GTDB lineage: Bacteria > Bacillota_I > Bacilli_A > RF39 > UBA660 > UBA6448. The sequence goes on along the minus strand of JAAZKW010000031.1, from coordinate 2,826 downwards.
CTTCTTACTTAAAAATTCCCCAATTGGTTTAGTAGGATTATCAAAAGCTGCATCTTTAGGATTAACTTCTACCTGTGTTACTAATGTAACAACTTCTTTATTAATGTTTCTTTTTTGAAATTCATTTTTTAAAGCCTGTTGTAATTGATAACCTATATATCCTTGAGACATCGCTCCACTTTCGGCAAATGGTATATTATCTTTTTTAAGACCATTATAGATCATTCCTACTTGAGGACCATTACCATGAGTTATTACAATTTCATGACCTTTTTCAATTAAATCAACTAACCTTGAAGAAGTTGTTTTTAATAAATCTTTTTGTTCTTCGGAAGTTTTACCTAAAGCATTTCCTCCTAAAGCAATAACTAATTTACTCATTTTAATGTTTCAAGCATTATTGCCTTAATAGTATGTAATCTATTTTCTGCTTGCTCAAATACTTTTGATTGTTTAGATTCAAATACTTCATCAGTAACTTCCATTTCTTTTATCCCAAATTTTTCTTCAATCTGTTTTCCTATAGTAGTCTTATTGTCATGAAACGATGGTAAACAATGTAAGAAAATTGCGCTTGGTTTGGCATTTTGCATAACTTTCTTATTAATTTGATATGGTAATAAAAGTTTTATTCTTTCTTCCCATAATTCCATAGGCTCACCCATCGATACCCATACATCAGTATAAAGGACGTCTGCATCTTTAGTTCCTTCCATAATATTTTCAGTCATATTTATAGAGCCACCAGTCTTGCTAGCTATCTTTCTACACTCCTCAACTAATTTTTCATCTGGCCATACCTCTTTTGGTGCACAACATGTAAAATGCATTCCTAGTTTTGCAGATATAACCATAAGTGAACTTCCAATATTATTTTTGGCATCACCACAAAAAACTAGTTTTTTTCCTTCATAAGTTCCAAGTTCTTCTTCAATAGTTAATACATCTGCAAGCGTTTGCGTCGGATGAAATTCATTAGTAAGTCCATTCCATACAGGAACTTTACTATATTTAGCAAGAGTTTCAACTATTTGTTGTCCATAACCTCGATATTCAATACCATCAAACATTTTATCAAGTACCCTTGCAGTATCTTCAATAGTTTCTTTATGACCAATTTGACTTCCCGAAGGACCTAAATATGTAACTTCCATTCCTAAATCTTTAGCACCAACTTCAAAAGCACATCTTGTTCTAGTTGAATCTTTCTCAAATATTAAAGCAATCTGTTTACCCTTAAGATGTCTGTGAGATTGTTTATTTCTTTTTTCTTTTTTTAAGACTTTAGATACTTTAAGTAAATGTCTAATTTCTTTTGGAGTAAAATCTAAAAGTTTTAAAAAATCTCTTCCTTTTAAATCTACCATTTTACATCCTCTCTTATAAGTGGCATTGACATACATCTAGGACCGCCCCTACCGCGTACTAGTTCAGCCCCTTCCACTTCTATTACTTTAATACCTGCTTTTCTTAATACATCATTTGTAAGTTCATTACGTTTATAAACTACTACTACTCCTGGAGCAATACAAAGAGTGTTAGAACCATCATTCCATTGCTCTCTTTCTGCTGATACTCTATCTCCTCCCGCACAAGGTATTAATTTAACTTTATGCTTAAGATATTTTTCTAATATTTCTTGCAGAGAACCATGAACTTCTCTAACATTTAAATCTTCAAAAGTAGTAGGATCAAAACCTTCAGTTATTTCATATACCTGAAGAACATCAGATATCCCTGGATGATATGTAAAAGTATATTTATCAATTTGAGTAAAGACCGTATCAAGATGCATAAATGCTCTTGAAGACGGTATATTAAATGCTAAAATTGTTTCAACTTTACATTTAGGATCTTTAAAAAAGTTTTTCGCAAGCTGATCTATTGCAGCAGGTTCTGTTCTTTGTGATATCCCAATTGCAATAAGTTTATCATTAATATTAAGTAAATCGCCACCTTCGGTATGCCATCCATAATTTCTTCTAAAATAAGTAGGAGTATCTTTATAATCCGGATGATATTTAAATATATATTCAGCATAAATACATTCTCTATTTCTTGTCTCTGAATACATATGATTTAAATTTACTCCCCTTCCAACAGTTGCAAAATTATCTCTTGTAAAATATAAGTTTGGTAATGGAGCAGCAATAAACTTATCCGGAGGATTTATCTCATCAACTAATGTTTTTTCAATCTCTCTTTTTCTCAAAGGTAAATCATTAATTTGAACACCTTCCATAGTTTTTAATACTAATTTTTTAGTATCTTTAATACTATTTAAAAAATCAAAAGTTAAATTACGATATTTAATAGTATTAATACCAGCTTCTTTTATAAACTGAACAATAAAATTCTTACGAACATTCTCATCAGCTTCAAGTACTTCTGCTACAAGATCTTCAAGATAAACAATCTCAACACCATTATCTTTTAATACTTTTGCAAAAGCATCATGTTCTTTTTGAGCTTTGGCCAAATATGGAATGTCATCAAAAAGAAGCTCTGCTAGTGTATCAGGAGTTAAATTTAAAAGCTCATTACCTGGTCTGTGTAACAATACTTTTTTTAATTTTCCAATCTCACTAGTAACATAAATATTACTCATTTGTTTTTCCCTTTCTTATTCTTAAGTAAATTCTTCTTTACTATTCTATATATTATATTTTATCATTTTTAAAAAATAAGTAAATACCCCCATGTAATAGTTTTATGATAATGTCAGTATAGTTAGTTTTTTGAAAATGTCAGTCTTATATAATATAATCTTCCTAGAAAGGAAGAAAATAATGAAAGGAAATATAATATTAACTATGAAAGAACAAC
>JAAZKW010000007.1 GCA_012799635.1 Mollicutes bacterium | reverse complement strand
ATCTAAAACTAATAAAACTGTTAACTCTCCTTGGGCTAAATGGAACCCTAATAAGATATTTTAAAAGAGTGCCTACTGACATTTTCAAAAAATTTCTAACTGACATTTTCAAAAAAATTTGACATAACTATCCTTTTTTTTACTAACTGTTTTCTTAATTTTATCAATTTGTTCTAATCTTGCTTTAGCATTTTTCTCATTACCAAATACACTTGGATAATAAAATCTTTCATTTTTTATAATATCAGGAAGACACTGCATATCGGTCATTGAATTCTCGTAATCATGAGAATATTCGTAACCCTTACCAATACCAATTTTTTTATCAAATGATGTTACTGCATTACGAAGATGAAAAGGGACTTTTTCTTTAGCTGTTTTTATTGCTATATCTTTTGCTTTCATATAAGCAAGTTCAAGTGAATTTGACTTAGGCGATAAAGCAAGGTAAACAACCACCTGCGTAAGAATAACGTTTGCCTCAGGCATTCCAATGTATCTAGTTGCTTCAAATGCTGAGGTTGCTTGAACTAAAGCATTAGAATTAGCCATGCCAATATCTTCAGATGCAATACGAATTAATCTTCTGGCAACATATAAAGGGTCTTCACCAGCTTCTAAGATTCTTGCTAAATAATATATAGCAGCATCAACATCACTATTGCGAATCGATTTATGTAAAGCACTTATTAAATTATAATGTTCTTCCCCATCTTTATCATATAAGAAAGTTCTTTCACTCATAGTATCTTCTACTATTTTAGGAGTAATTTTCTTTTTTGAAGTTGGCATAAATTTTAAAATATTTTCTAACGTATTAAGCATACTTCTTGCATCACCATTAGAAATATTAATAATCATTTCCATTGCTAAATTATCAATGCTGTTTTTAGGATATTCTTTTTTAATAGCGTTTTTTAATATTATCTTTAAATCTTCATTAGTAAGAGCTTTAAGTAAAAAAACTTTTGTCCTAGATAATAAAGCAGAATTTACTTCAAAAGAAGGGTTTTCTGTAGTTGCACCAATTAAAATAATATCTCCCTTTTCTACATAAGGAAGAAGGACATCTTGTTGAGCTTTGTTAAAACGATGAATTTCATCAATAAAAAGAATCGTTTTTTTATTATTTAATTTATTAAGTTTAGCAATATCTCTTACTTGCTTAATGTCTTTTACACCACTTTCAACGGCACTCAATTGGTTAAATGAAGATGATGTAACATTTGCAATTACTTTTGCTAAAGTTGTTTTACCTACTCCTGGAGGGCCATATAAAATCATCGAAGATAAATTATCGGTTTCAATCATTTTACGAAGTAAAGAATTAGTTCCAATAATATCTTCTTGACCAATAAATTCATCTAATGTTTGAGGTCTTACTCTATCAGCTAGAGGTCTAAAATCATTAGTTTGTAAATCATCAAATAAACTCACTATATTTCTCCTTAACCATAATTATTATATCAAAAAAAGCATTTTTATAAAACGCTTTTAAATTACAGTTAGAAGTTTTTTCTTTTTATTTAGTTTCTTTAATTATTTTTCTTTCTTTATTAATAAAAATAATAATAATTCCTGCGGATATCACTATGGAAATGATGGGAACCCCTATCTTTATTATATAATTATTAACACTCTTTTTTGTTATATCATCAGGAGATTCTTCGATTACTTTAGTCTTGATACTTTCCTTTATTTGCTTTTGTTTTTCTTCTTCAGTTAATGGTTCTTTTTTCTTAGCATCTATTATAATATCACGATCATTTACCTCATCCGTAGGATACTGTAAGATATATAATTTTCCATCAACGTCTATATATAAATTATCTACATTGGAATATTGCTGAAAATAAGTATATTTAGGATAAGAAATATATTTAATTTGATATTCTTTATTAAGTTTAAAAACATCTTCTAAATTTAATTTGTTTCCTTCTAAATCAAACACTCGACATAAATCATATGAATAATCTTTGCACTCAAAGCTTTTGAACATCAATTTATAATTATAATCTTCTAAAACATTACTTGAATGAATTGGAACTAATTTGCCATTATATTTCATAAAAAATTCGCTGCCAAATTTCCAAGTCTCAGCTACATATTTAACATCGATTAGAGTTAAAAACTTTAGCCCATATTTATCATATTCTTCATCTTTTCTTTCCAATCTATATGTTTTATTATCATACTTTGTAATAACATCTCTTGTATAATAATATGGAATATTTTCTAATCTTTGTCCTAAAAAGGCTTCAGCATTTCCACCAGAAAAATAATTGTATTCAGGATTTCGGAAATAGCCAGAAATATTACCATCAGTTATATAAACCCAACCGTCAACATTATAATAATCATCAGAACACTTGACTTTTGTTTCAGCTTTTAATGTCCCTACTTCTTCAGCAAAATTTGAAGGTGCCTTTCTTAAAGTCACATCAACAAGTAAGTATCGAACATTTAATTTTCCATGTATATGACTAAACTTGAAATTTTTTAAATCTTCAGGTTTAACATAATAACTCTCGCCTTTATATGTAACAAAAGCAAGGTCCACTTTTTGAACATTTGATACTTTGGCACCACGTGGTATTAAACCTTTTTCGGCATTTTGCCCCAGTTCATAAAGACTATAAACATCCTGCGAATCTGTTATTTCCGCTGTAAGGTCATCAGCAATAGTTTTTAAATTAATTGAGTCAATATAATATTGCTTATTATTATAAATAACAGAAACATACCTTAAATTTTGATACATAATTGCCACTTTAGCACCATATGGTATTGAAGCTACATAATCATCTTTAAATCCATACGTAAAAGTCTTAGCACCACCTTTATTACCTACTTCTGCAGTAAATTCATCAGCTATAAAACTTGGTAATGAATCTGCCAAAACTACAAAAGGCATTATCACTAAAATAACAATTATTAGTTTTAATATTTTTTTCATTTTCAACTCCTATATTTTCAAAAATATTAGAATACAAATTATTTTTATTTAGTCTCTTTAATTAGTTTTCTTTCTTTATTAATAAAAATAATAATAATTCCTGCGGATATCACTATGGAAATGATGGGAATCCCTATCTTTATTATATAATTATTAACACTCTTTTTTGTTATATCATCAGGAGATTCTTCGATTACTTTGTTTTTAATGGTTTCTTCTTCAAGTAAATCCTCTTTCTTTACTTCAGCTTTATTATAATCGATTACAATATCTTGATCTTTTGCTACACCTGTAGGATATCCTAAAATATATATTTTACCATCAACATCTATATAAAAATTAGAACCGCCAGAAATATATTTAATTTGATAAGTTTTATTAAGCTCAAAAATATCTTCCACATTTAATTTGTTTCCTTCTAAATCAAAAACTTCATATGGATATTTTTCATATTCAAAACTTTTAAACGTTATTTTATAATTATAATCTTCCAATACATTTTCAGGGTCAAGCTGGACTATTTTGCCTTTATATTTCATAAAAAAACCGTAACCAAATTTCCAAGTTTCAGCTATGTATCTAACATCAATCGGAGTAAAAAAATCTAGACTATATTTATCTGCTTCAAACCAATCTTCACCATAAGAATGGCTTGTAACAGCTTTTGCATAATAGCGAGGGATATTTTCTACTTTTTGACCTAAAAAAGCCTGACCATTGGATACATAATCATAATTGGGATTTCTAGCATAACCAGAAATATTTCCATCAGTTATATAAGCCCAACCATCAGTATAATGAATACTGTCAGATGTACAATTAACTTTTGTCTCAGCTTTTAAAAATCCTACCTCTTCAAATAAATCTGAAGGTCCTTTTCTTAAAGTTACATCAGCAAGTAAATAACGAGTTACTAGCTTTTCTTGAGCCCAAATATTATTATAATGAGGGTTCTTTAAATTTTCAATTTTAATGCAATATCTATCACCTTTATAAATAACATAAACATAATCTTTTTTCTGTGATTCAATAGCCACTTTAGTACCATAAGGTATTATAGCTATATCACTAGAACAAAATTGCTCTTTAAGTACTTTAGCACCATCTTTATTACCTATTTCGGCAGTTAATTCATCCTGCCAAAAACTTGGCATTGTATCTGCTAAAGTAACAAGGGGAATTGTTAATAAAACAACAATTATTAATTTTAATATTTTTTTCATTATATACTCCTATATTTATAAAATAATACCAAAAATAATGGATGATAAATTTAAAATTAATGATAAAACAAAAGGATTTATTTTATGTTCTATTATCTTTTTGAATATTAATCCTTCGGTTATAAGGACAAGTACTTCTAATATTATAAAAGATGAATACCATATCTTCATACCATAAATTATTATAAATAAACTTCTTATAAAATTAATGCTGGGATTAGTGATGATGTTGACCAGTAAAATATTTATCAAGTCTTTTTTTCTAAGCCCTATTATAAATGCTACGATAAATTCTATTAATAACGTAATTATAAGATATTTAAGTATTTCATTTATATTAATAATATCACTTCCATTCTATTAATATAATATTATTTAATTATTCCATACTTATATTTTAATTCTAATATTTTTCTAACCGAATCATCAATTTGACTTTCGGTTATCTTCTTATTATTGATAGCTTTTATTATCTCCTCAACTGTTAATTTAGAAGCTCCTGGTAATAAAAGCATATTTGTTCCCGCATTAATAGTATTTATTAAGATCTCTTTTGAAGAGTATTTATCTTTAAAATAGCCACTATTAAGAGCATCTGTTATAACAAGTCCATCAAATCCAAGTTCCTTTTTAAGTAAATTATTTATTACTTTCTTAGAAAGGGATGCTGGCATATCTTTATCAATTTCGGGGATAAATACATGACCAATCATAATAATATCTGCTCCTTCTTTAATTATCTTCTTAAAAGGCACTAATTCCTTTTTAGATAACTCTTCTTTTGTTTTACTAAGTATTGGCATATCATTAGGTCCCCCATAAATAGCCTCTCCAATGCCTGGAAAATGTTTATATACAGGAATTACTCCATTTTCTTTCATACCTTTGGCAACACTAATACCCATTTTCGATACAATATCTTCATCTTCACTAAATGATCTAGTACTAGCAGGTTTAATATCCATAACTGGAGCAAAATTCATATTAATACCAAACTTAGTTAAATCATCTGCAATTATTTTTCCAGTTGAATAAGCGTTTTTCTCATCGTTTTTTTGACCAATTTCTTCCATAGTAGGAATATTTGTTATATTTATATCTTCTTTTGATTGTAAAGCTTGAACATTACCCCCTTCTTGATTAATAGATATAAACATTGGTATTTTAGCTGTTTTTTGAACATCTTTTATAAAGGTTTTTAGTTGTTTAGAATCAACAATATTATTTGGCAATATAATTAGTCCTCCTAACCCGTATTTTTCAATAGATTGTTGTAAAAATTTATCACATTCAGAAGAATAATAGTAAGAAATAATCATTTGACCAATTTTTTGCTCTAAAGTCATTTTTTTCATTGTTTTATTAATTTTATAATTTGGAGTTCTACTTATTAAGAAAAAAGTTACTCCTCCACCGATTATAACAAGTATCAATATTAAGCGCACAATATTTTTAAAAGATTTATTTTCCATAATTAACCTTCTTTCACTTAAATATTTTAACATATTTAACTTCATTGTTTATAAGTTATATTTCTTTATTAATTATTTTCCTAATTGCTAAAATGGCAACTTTAATTGCCCTTTCAGTATCAAAACAAGATTTATTATCTAAATGTTGTCTTTCTCTTTCTTGATTCCAGACAGTAAGTAAAACTGCAGCTGCTTTTATTTTTCTAGTATTTGCTACAGTATAAAGAGAAGCCGTTTCCATTTCTGATGCTAAAGCACCTGCTTTAAGCCATGCTTGCCATTTATTTTTAAGCTCATATGAAATTGGCATTTTTGCAGGATTATGTTGTCCATAAAAAGAGTCTTTACAGTGAACAACGCCAATATGTCCTTTTATCTGCAACTCTTTTACAGCCATTTTTAAAGCTAAAACCAAATCAAAATCAGCTACAGCTGGATATTCAATTGGAAGATATTCTTTACTAGTACCTTCTGCTCTAATAGCAGCATTTGCAATAACAATATCTCCCGCTTTAACGCTTAATTGCATTCCACCACAAGTACCAACTCTAATTAAATATTTGAGGCCAAGTAAAGAAAGCTCTTCAACACAAATTGACGTTGAAGGACCACCAATACCAGTTGAAATAACTAAAACATTTTCTTTACCAATCTTTCCTAAATAACTTTTATATTCTCTATTAGATGTTAAAAATACTGGTCCATCTAATAAAGAGGCTATCTTTTCTACTCTATCAGGATCTCCAGGTAAAATAGCATATTTAGCATTTTTAATATCTTCTTTAGAAAGATTAATATGATACATTTTTTCTTTGTTTTGCATAAATATCCTTCCTATAATTTAAAATTCCCTGGTAATAATTCATTAATTTTATATTCATATATTTTTTTATTAGTATCACTATAAGTATAAATTTTAAAATCTTTATCAGCATATTCAGATATAAATTGACGACAATATCCACATGGAAATATTTTCCTAAATAATTTGTTATCTTTTTTCTTGCCCATAACTATCATAAATTTAAAATCTTTATATCCCTCGGATAAAGCTTTAACAAAAGCAACTCTTTCTGCACAGATAGATTGAATTCCATCATTTTCTATATTAATCCCCGTAAATATCTGATTATCTTTTGTAACAAGAACTGCTCCTACTGAAAAATTAGTATGCTTAGAACATGTATTTGATATAGATATCTTTTTAGCTTTTTCTATTAATTTATATATATCAACGCTCATCTTATTTCCATTTCCAATTTTTAATTTCAGGCATATCCTCACCATATTCTTCAATATATTCCCTGTGCTCTATTAATTTATTTTTACACCACTCTTGTACTCTTGCGCGTTTATCTCCCAAAGATGGTAAATATTTCATAGCATCCATAACCAAATGATATCTGTCTAATTCATTTTGAACTCTCATATCAAATGGTGTTGTAATAGTTCCTTCTTCTTTATAACCATGAACATGCATATTTTGATTACATCTGTTATATGTAAGCTCATGAATTAAATTTGGATAACCATGAAATGCCATTATAATTGGTTTATCTTTAGTGAAAATCAAATCATAATCATCATCAGAAAGACCGTGAGGATGCTTTATATTTGGTTGAAGTCTCATCAAATCCACAACATTTACTACCCTTATTTTTAGTTCAGGAAATTTTTCTCTTAATATTAAAGTTGCTGCTAATACTTCTAAAGTTGGAGTATCTCCAGCACAAGCCATAACTAAATCTGTCTTACCATCTTGATCATTTGATGCAAAATCCCATATACCAATACCCTTAGTACAATGTTTAACAGCTTGTTCCATTGAAAGCCATTGTGGTCTTAAATGTTTAGAAGCTACAATTACATTAATATAATTTTTAGTTTTAATACAGTGGTCAAAACAAGATAAAAGACAATTTGCATCTGGTGGCAAATACATTCTAACAATATCAGCTTTCTTAGTCATTAAATGATTTAAGAATCCTGGGTCTTGATGGGTATAACCATTATGATCTTGTTGCCATGCATGAGAAGATAAAACATAATTTAATGATGCAATTTCTTTTCTCCAAGGAAGTTCTTTTGTTACTTTTAACCATTTGGCATGTTGAGAAGTCATAGAATCTATCGTACGAATAAAAGCTTCATAACTATGCATAAAACCATGTCTTCCTGTAAGAAGGTAACCTTCTAAAGCTCCTTGACAAAAATGTTCTGATAAGTAAGAATCAAGTATTCTACCATCATAACTTAAGAATTCATCATCATCATATATAGTTTGAACCCAACTTCTTTTTTCTGCTTCAAAAACATGATTTAACCTATTAGATAGAGCTTCATCTGGTCCAAACAATCTAAAGTTTTTATTATCTTTATTTAATTTAAATACATCTCTAACATATTTACCAAGTTCTAACATATCGCTTGCTTCAACAGAACCAGGAGATTTTACTTTAACCTCATATTCTCTAAAATCAGGAGTTCTAAGTTCTTTTAACAATAATCCGCCATTTGTAACAGGGTTAGACCCCATTCTTCTATCTTTTTTTGGCGCAAGCTCTTTTAGTTCTGGCAATAACTTTCCATTTGCATCAAATAGTTTCTCAGGTTTATAACTTAAAAGCCATTTTTCTAACATTTCAATATCATCATCATCATTTATAATAACTGGAACTTGATGAGCTCTAAATGTTCCTTCCACTTTTTTTCCATCAATTTCTTTTGGACAACTCCATCCTTTTGGAGTTTTTAATATTATCATTGGCCAATATATATTAGTCATTTCATTTCGTGAAGCATATTTTTTTATAATACCAATCTCCATAATAGCTTTATCAAGTACTTCAGCCATTTTTTCATGCATTGTATATGGATCAGAACCCTCGATCAAATATGGATGATATCCCTGTCCTTTAAAATAATTTAAAGTTTCTTCATCACTTGCTCTTGCAAATACAGTTGGATTAGCGATTTTATACCCATTTAAATGAAGTATTGGAAGCACAACGCCATCATTTTTAGGATTTAAAAATTTGTTTAAACGCCAAGATGTTGCAAGAGGGCCTGTTTCTGCCTCACCATCACCAACGATGCAAGCTGCTATTAAAGTAGGATTATCAAGCACCGCACCAAAAGCATGAGCAAGAGAATAACCTAACTCTCCACCTTCATTAATAGATCCTGGGGTCTCTGGAGCCACATGACTTGAAACCCCGCCTGGAAAACTAAATTGTTTAAATAATTTTTTTAGTCCCTCTTCGTCCTCGGTTATATTTGGATATATTTCACTATATGTTCCTTCCATATATGTATTAGCAACCATAGCATTTCCACCATGACCTGGACCAGATATATATATCATATTTAAATTATATTTATTTATTACTCTATTCAAATGCACATAAATAAAATTTTGACCTGGAACTGTTCCCCAATGACCAACGATTTTTCTTTTAATATCTTTTCTTTCCAGTTTTCTTTTTAATAATGGATTATCTAAAAGATATAATTGACCAAGCGAAATATAATTTGCAGCATCAAAATATGCATCTATCTTTCTTAACATTTCATCATCTAATACTCTAGCCATCACTATTCTCCCTTATCTTAATTCATTATATAACATAATTGATTTTTACTCAATTACCTTTATGCATAAAAAAAGAAAACTTTTTCATTTTCTTTTTTAATCTCTTCTTGATGACATAAAGATTAATCTCAATATTTGTAATGCACTTGCCAAAACTCCTGCAACATAAGTAAATATCGCTGCCGTTAAGACTTTATTTACGCCTTCTTTTTCATCATTTTTGACAATATTTAATTTTTCTAATTCTGCCTTTGCTCTCTTACTAGCATTAAACTCTACTGGTAATGTAATTATTTGAAATAGTAATCCAAAACAAGAAAAGGCAATTCCTAAATAAACTAATTTAAACATTTCTAAAAGAAGTCCAATTAAAATAATATAATAAGAAATTGAAGTTGCAATTCTTACAATTGGTACAATTAGACTTCTTATTTTAAGTGGAAGATACTTTTCTTTATCTTGAATCGCATGCCCACATTCGTGAGCTGCTATTGCAATCGAAGATATTGAAGTTCCATTAAATACAGCGGTTGAAAGTCTTACCGTTTTTCTTCTTGGATCATAATGGTCGGTTAAATATCCTGGTGCTTCAACAACATAAATAGTATTAAGACCATGTTTATCTAAAATCATTCTTGCAACTTCCTGCCCAGATAAATTTTTAACACTTTTTTCCTTTAAATATTTTTTATATATTCCTTTTACTCCCAAGTCTGCAATTAAAGGAATAATTATAATCAATCCTATTAATATAAGCTCCATTGTTTCACCTCTTTTATATTTATAAATCTGCATTTATTTTATCATACTTTTATTCAATTATAAAATGTTTTCTTAATATGTATCTAATACTTTATTTAAATCTTCTTCAAAGTTGGAATATAAGATATAATTATCAAATCCTTGTTCTAAATAATGTTTGGCTAAATTTTCTTTATTCTTATCGACTATTATAATTATT
>JAAZKW010000056.1 GCA_012799635.1 Mollicutes bacterium | reverse complement strand
GGATATTGAACTACTCCCTGTGAAAATATGGGGAGCGTGGAGAATAAAAGGATAATAGCAAAGAAAATCCTATATAATGACTGTTTATGACTGACTTGTTGCATATTATTTTATGATAAGTTTGAATGCCGATTGAGCTTTATGTGTATGTAAATAAACGATGTAATGACCTTGAGGTAAAAATGGCGTGTAGGCTTGTTTATACCAATGATTTCCTTTTAAACTACGTTTGTTCATCAGTTTTCCCGTGTTGACATCAACAATGGATAAAACCACATCAGTAACTTCTGAAAATTCGATAGTAACCTCAAAATTGCCATTAGATGGATTGGGTGACACAATGAATTTTTTGAGAAAAGCTTCTTTTTCTTGTGGGTAATCATTAAGCTCATTGTCAGGAACAATACGAATATTTTTGTATAAAACAAGTTCACACTGCCCCACGGTGGTTTTCAGACCGATGGTATATGTACCAAAAGCATCAAACAGTAAATCAATACCGTACATATCTTTGTTGGTAAAACTGACAGCGGGAAGATTGGGCAATACCCATGTAGCTGTTTCGATGGGAGCATTGGAAATATTGATTAACTTCACAGGTTCGTTTTTCTTGGCAGTACTTGCCATCAAAAATTCAGATGCAATTATACTGCTACTTGCTTGTACATCAAACGAATGTGTTTGTTCGCATAAACTGGCTGTAGTTATCACAACACGATAATTTCCTTTCTCGCTAAGGGTATATGTAGGCAATGAAGATACCAACACATTGTTTTTGTACCATTTGTAAGTAGCCTGTAAACTAGGTAATTGGGTAATATCATAACTCATTTGTTGCCCTTTGCATAAAGTTATTGTTTGGGTAGGTAATTGCCAAACAATAGGACTTGGTTCAACAATAATAAACTCATTGACTGCTGGTTGAGCTGTACAGCCATTGCTATCGGTAATAAGCAAAGTATAGGTACCAGCAGATAAATTGGTAAATGAGGTAGCCACATTTTGGGTTACTGTTTTTGTATCAACTATTTGATTTTGAGCATTACGTAAGGTTGCCGTTAAGGTACCAATACCCCCTTGTGCTGTAAAATGGATACTACCATCTGCACTGCCGTGACAGCGAATAGATTGGGCGGTAGCCACAACGCTTACTGTAGAAATAGGAACGTTATTGATGGAAACAGTATTTGTAGCTACAGTTGAACAGGTAGGATTACCAACACTACGTACCCGTAAGGTATAAGCACCTGGTAATAAGCCAATAAACACAGGGCTTGATTGATAGCTTGTACCGTTGTTGATACTGTATTCTACCCCTGATTGTGAAGTAATAGTAATGGCTCCAGTTGATACCGTGCAACTTGGCTGTGTAACACTTGCTATTGTAGGAATTGCTGGGGCAGTAGGCACAGCATTGACAACTACATTGCCACTAGAGGCTGAAGTGCAAGTACCATTGCTTACGGTAAAGGTATACGTTGCTCCTGCGGGTAAACCTGTGAGGGTGGTGCTGGTAGTAGTGCCTGTGGTTGTGATATTGCCCGGTGTTCTGGTGATTGTCCAGTTGCCAGTAGGTAAACCACTCAATACTACAGAGCCTG
>JAAZKW010000030.1 GCA_012799635.1 Mollicutes bacterium | reverse complement strand
GTAATATCACCACTTAATAGTTTAACCATAATGTCGTTTAATCGTTGTTCTTTCATAGTTAATATTATATTTCCTTTCATTATTTTCTTCCTTTCTAGGAAGATTATATTATATAAGACTGACATTATCATAAAATCATTACAAAAATTACACTTTAAAGTTGTTCCATGATAGAATTTATATTATAATATATATAGTTAGAGGGTAATATTACGAAGAAAAAAGATTGGAATTTAGAATTATCAGAATACATCAAGTATGGCGAACCAATTCAAACATATAAAGCAAAAATATAAGAGATTGTTATTGGAATTCAAGATATTGAAGGTTTTGAGGATTCTGAATTATTATTTTCAAGATTAAAAAATAATAGAAAACTTTTGGAAGAGTATTCTTTTATATATAAATACTCAAATATTATTAATGAAAATTGAAAAAGGTGATACATGGTATATGAGTTATTTAAAAAATCTATGATTGAGGAAAATAAATCTATATTTGATAAAATAAATAAAACCAATTTACATGCACATGCTTTGTTAAGTGCAAATAAGGAGCTCTTTTATAAAGAGTTTAATAGAAAATTAGAAGAACGCAATTTATTTGCAGATATGGCAGATTTTAGACAATATACAATTGATAATTTAGGTGATTTGATTAGTGAAAGAGACACTCAATTAAAATTGTATGAATTGTCTATATTGACGGCAGTGAAAGATGGAATAAAAGTTTTTGATATAAGTGTAGATTTTCGAAGTGTTTATAAAATTTTTAATGATTCAATAACTAATTATGTAAATGCTTTAAATAAATTAAAAAACAAGTATAAAGATAAAATGGTTATAAATTTTGATTTGGGTATAAGTAGAAAGAGTTATCAGGCAAAAGATTATTATTTAATAAAAAAACTCATTAAAACAGGTGTATTTAATGGTATAGATTTATTAGGTGATGAACTTTCCCAAAATATTAGATGTTTTAAAAAGGTTTATCGCTATGCTAAAAAAAATAATTTAATATTAAAAGCACATGTAGGTGAATTTGGCGGTGCTAAAAGTATAAAAAAAGCTATTAAAGTATTGAAATTAGATGTTGTTCAGCATGGGATAACTGTAGTTGATGATAAAAATATTATGCATTATGCCAAAAAAAATAAAATAGTTTTTAATGTATGTATATCAAGTAATTTAAGATTCAATAATGCTATTAATATAAAAAATCATCCTATTAGAGAAATGTTTGATTATGGATTAATAGTAACTTTAAATACAGACGATGAATTGATTTTTGGAAGCTCTTTATTTAACGAGTATTTATTATTGTATAAAAATAATGTTTTTAATATAGAAGAACTATATGAGATTATTAAAAGTGGCTTAAATGCAGTAAAAGATTAATTTTGAAATATAAGGAGGTAGATAATATGTTTGAAATTAATTTTTATGATCTGGGGACAGTAGATCACAAAGAACTTACTAGGGTTGTATGTGTATGTAAATATAAAGGAAAATATGTATTTTCATATAATAAAAAAAGAAATGGTTGGGAAATTCCAGGCGGGCATATTGAGGAAGGAGAAACTTGGCAAGAAGCTGCTAAAAGAGAAATGTTTGAAGAAACAGGAGCTACTAGAATAAAAGTAACACCAATCTCTATTTATAAGATCAGTACTTATGGATTATTGTGTTATTGTGAAATAGAAGAAATTGGAGACTTGTCAAAAGAATACGAAATGGAAAAAATTATGTTATCTGATACTTTGCCAGATAGAGATATGCTAACTTTTCCCGATTCATTTAAATTATATTTTGATCTAGTAAATGAAAAAATTAATGAGTAATATAAAGTAAGTATTATAGTCTTTAATAAAAAAATATTATTAAGAAAAATAATTTTAGGGAGGTAAAATGAAAAGATATTTTATTGTAAATGAGTTTTTTGGAATAAGATTATATGATTCAGTAAATAAAATAGAAACATATTATAATTTAAAAGAAGCTTATGAAATAAAAAAGAAATATGATGGAAAATATAATTATATTGATAATAAAAGAGATAAACAAATTAGTGCTCCTTTAAAAATATCAATGAATTTGACAAAAAAATGTAATTTAAGATGTCTTCAATGTTTTTCTAATTCGGGAGTTTGTTCTAAAAATGAATTAACAACGGAAGAAATTTATAAATTATTTGATGATATGAAAGATAATGGCACATTTTTTATCTGCCTAGGAGGAGGGGAACCTTTTACCAGATTAGACTTATTTGATATTTTAGAGTATGGTAAAAAAAAAGCAATTAGCTGTTTCGATTGTTTCAAACAGCTTGTTGATAACAAAAGAAAAAATTTTAAAGCTAAATAATTTAGATTTAGATTATTTGTGGATTAGTTTTGAAGGTTTAAAAGAAAACCATGATAGATTAAGAGGCAGTGGGAATTTTGAAAAAGTAATTAAAAAAGTGGAATTAATAAGTAAATATTTTAAGGGAAGAAAAGCAATTAGAATGTCAATAAATAAATATAATATAGATGAAGCTCCTCAATTATTAAGAATAGCAGAAAAATATAATTTTGATTTAATAAGGTATACTCCTTTATTAGACTATGGCAGAGCTGAGGGATTAAATTTACATATTAATTCAGAAGAATATATTAGGTTTTTAAACATGGCTATGGAATTAAAAAGTGATACAGTCAAAATAGTTTTTCCAAATCAAGTTTCAAATAAAATTTGGACTTTAGACAATGGATTTGGTTGTCATTGCGGTAAAGAGGCAATTTGGATTGATGAATTAGGTAATGTTTCGCCATGTATTTTTTGGGGTAATGAATATTTAATTGGAAATGTTAAAACTCATTGTTATAAAGAATTATGGAATAGAAGCCTAGAAGTATCTAATCTTGAAGGAAATGAGATATGTAAATCTTGTGCAAATTATAAAAACTGTCGTGGTGGTTGTAGGGCAAGATCTTTATTTGAATATGGCAATTTAAATGAAGTTGATCCGTTATGTCCTTTAAAAAAAAGTAACGAGAGGTAAGTTATGTTAGAATATGATATTGTTTATAGAGATATAAGATTGAGAATATCTTGTCCAGAAGAAATGATGTTCAAAGTAATAAATTATTTTTCTGGTCATGTTGTTTTTGAAATGCCCAATGATAATCCTACATATCAATTAGTAGTAGATGATAATTTTGATAAGGAAAAATGTCTTTTTTATAGAAAAGTTAACAAATGGTTTGATTATTCTTCGTTAGATTTTTATATAAATAATAGTGATAAAATTTGTTATATGATGAATATTTGTGCTAGTAGTAATAAAAATAGAGATTTGTTAATTTGTACAAGTGTAGCTAATCTTTTTCATAGACTTTTAGAATTAAAGGGATATTTGGGAGTTCATGCTGCATGTGTAGAAAAGGACAATAAGGGTTTATTATTCGTTGCTGAAAGAAAAAGTGGAAAAACAATTTGCATTTTAAATTTAATAAATAACGGTTATAATATTGTTGGCAATGATGTAATTGCTTTAAAAAAAGATAAGAACGATTTAATTGGTTATGGGATACCACAAACTGTTTCAATAAGATTAGGCAAAGTTTTTTGTGAACAAGAAGAAAATAAAAAATATCTAGATATTGCAAGGAAAAAGGGAATTGAAATAAATCATAGTTTAAGAGAAGAAAAAAATATAAATTTAACAGTAAAAGAAGTAGCCAAAATAAATTCTGTATCACAAACTGTCGATGTGCCAATTAAGTTTATTATAAGGCCAAAATATGATCCGGGAATTAATCATTTGTTTTTTTATAAAATGCCAATTGAACAAACGCGTGAACTTGTATATTCTCAATATAAGTCTTTAGTTCATGAGACGTCAGATTTCTTAATTAATATTAAATTAGAAGGTGTAGATGAAAAAGAAAGATATAGTCATTTGGAAGAAGTAATAAATATTCCCGCTCATTACTGTATTCAAAATGAGCATACAACCGAAGAATTTGTTAAAAAAATGGAATTGATTTTACGACAAAAATAAAGTGAAATAATTGTTACATCAAAATATAATAAAATAGAATTATGGCTTGTCATAGTTCTTTTTATTATAAAAAAAGGAATATTTATTTTGTGCGTTTATTTAAAGCCTGAATTAAGAAATTTGTCTTAAGGATAAAAAGTAATTTAGAAACAATAAAAGAGTTGAAAAATAATATTAAAACAAAAATTGAAAAATAAAATAAAAAATGAATAGATTTAGTTTCAATAACTTGGTTTTATTTCATTGCTTAATAGTTTAATCATAATGTCATTTAATCGTTGTTCTTTCATATTTAATATTATATTTTCTTCCTAGGAAGATTATATTATACTATACTGACATTATCATAAAACTATTACAGATTTGTAGAAATAAGTTGCATTTATAAGATATTTATGTATAATAAATCGCAAGTCAAATAATTTTTTAATCTAAATTTGGGAGGTATAAAATGTTAGAACAATTAAAAAAAGTGTTATTAGAAGAATGGGACAGATATCGTTTGGAATATAAAGAATCGATAGGAACATCACTACGCAAACTTTTAGGATTTGCTGAAAAAGATGAGGAGAACACACAAAGTTTATTAAATGAATTTATGTTATATGGAAAAGCAGGTGAAAAAAGATATAGAAAAGGTTCACCTATCGTAGATATAAGAGAATCTATTTTATTTGGGACTCTACTAAAACCAAATCAAATTAAAAAGGCTAAGTCTTTAAAAGATTTAGGTTTAACATTTGCAAAAGCAATAGAAATATTATTGGAAAAGGGTGTTAAGGTTGTTTTATCTAAAAAAGACTTAGCTAATTTACAAAATGCAGAGGAATATACTTCTCCTAGTGATCCAGTTCTTGAAAATAAATATAGATATATAAATACTAAGTTTGGTTTAATATTAGTAACTAAAACGAATGATGCTCCGAGAAATTCAAACATATATTCACCAAGACTTTTTTCTGTTAAACAAATAATAGAAATTCTTACAAGAGAGGAAAAGTTTAAAATTAAATTTGAATCTTCTCAAGATATTGTTCCTTTTACTTTAAATAGTGAAAGTAATTCTCAAAAGAATAAAAAATATGCAGTATTAATTCCTTTTTTTAGAATAAAAGATGATCCTTATTTTCTAGGGGGTAGACCTGATTATGTATATTTCCAAAAATATGCTTTAATACCTCAACATTATTATGTCTCTACAGATATATGTGGGTTTATATTATGTCCAGAAGCTGAAATGGAACACTTGCAGGATTTAAATGAAGGAGTGCTAGTTATTGGTTATAAGGGGGATAGTGTTGATGGTTATGCAACTGCATTTTTAACTATGCTTGGATATAAACCCAAAGAAATTTCTAAAGATGGTTGGTTAATAGAGAATGATTTAGACAAAGCAGATTATTATGAAACTGAAGCGGTGTTAAGTGATGATGAATATTTATTTCATGAATATGAAGGTTCTTATGAACAAAAGCTTGATGATTTATTAGGTGCACATCGTTTTACTATGGGTATAGCAAAGGCTTTTAAAGATTACTTTGATAATTTTGAAGAATATGATGTTCATGGATTTTTATGTAGATTATTTAAGGGCGAAAATATTGTAAAAAAGACTGTTGGAAATAATGAAGAAACCACGAATTTAAAAGATTTCTTAAAGTCAATGGATTGTTTATTTTCTGAATATCATCTTTTAGAGGAAAACTGGCTTTTTAGGTCATACGAAATTGTTATGAATACTAAAGATGAAAATAGTTTAACTATTTTAAAATCTAAATTAGCTGAAAAATTAGACATAGATATTTCTCTAGAAGAGATTACTTCATTAGCCATAACTAATGATGAAAAAATACAAGAATTAATTAATATATCTCAAATAGATCCAAGGATAATAATTCTTTTAAATCAAATAGCGCATCAAGCTTATGCTAAAAGAAAGTTTAAACAAAAAGTAAGAACTAAGCATGTAAGATAATATAAAGAAATAAAATTAAATAGGATATACTAGCACTTTAGTAATTAGGGAAGGGTATACTTAGTAATTGACGATATTCTTTTAATCAAACAACAATTAGCTAAAGTATAATTAACGTTATAATCAAGCAAACTTATTGACAATAATCAAAATATATTATAATATTTTGTTATAGTAGCATATGTGGACTGTAATGTTTTTAATGATAAGATATGACTATTATTTAAGAGTAAATAAGGAGAAGGTATGAATGTTCTAAATAATAAAGTGGGTCAAGCATTAGTTGAATATATACTAATTATTGCACTTATTAGTGTTGTAGCTATTGGTCTTGTTAATTATTTTGGGGGATATTTAAAAGATGCAATTACTAAATCGTCCTGTGGTATGTTAGGACAAACATACGTTAAAGGCGAAAAACCAGGCGAAGGTATATGTCAATAAAACAAATTAATTATTTGTTTTTTTTATATTAATTGATTAATTATACATCATTTGGTACAATACATATGTATTTATGAAAGGAATGAAAATGAAGGGTAATAAGACAACCATTTTTAATGTAAGTATGTTAAAACAAGAACTTATTATAATGTCTTTGAATGAAATTGCTGCTTCTTTAGAAAAAGCTGGATATAATGCAACTAATCAATTAGTAGGATATTTATTATCTGGTGATTTAAGTTATATAACAAGTTATGAAGATGCCAGAGAAAAAATATCTAAGTTTACAAGAGATGAAATATTAATGGCAATTATAAATGGATATTTTGGCAAATGAAACAAAGATATTTAGGTCTTGATTTAGGGACTAAAACTTTAGGAGTTGCTATTAGCGATGCTACAAATTCATTAGTGTTTCCTAAACTTACAATTAAATTTAGTCATGAAGATTATGATGATGCCATAAATAAACTTAAGCCAATTATAAATGACAACTATATTACTGATGTTGTAATAGGAATGCCAATTAATATGGATGGATCTTATGGTTTTGCTTCAGATAGAACTAAAAGATTTATTCCTAAGCTTGAAGAATGTAATGTAGTTGTTCATACTGTTGATGAAAGACTAACAAGCATTGAATCAGAAAGAATATTAAGAGATTGTAACATAAGAGGAAAAGATTTAAAAAATAAAGTTGATATGCAATCAGCATGTTTAATTCTAGAATCTTATTTAAGGAGTAACAGTGAAAAATAATAATATTATTGAATTATGTGATTTAAAAGGTAAAAATAAAAAGAAATACCGCATTATCTTATCATTTGTTAATGAGACAAATGAAAGATATTTAATATATACTGATGATAAGCTTGATGGTGATGATTTTATAAAAGTATATATTGGAAAACAAGGAATTAAAGATGAAAAAGATATTCTTATTCCTGTTGAAGAAGATGATGAACTAGAATTTGTAGAATCTTTATTATCAAAAATAAAAAAGGAACAAAATATATGAAAAAAATAACGATTATTCTTGTTATTATTGCTCTTATATGTGGAGCATGTGTTGGAAGTTTTTTCTTTTTTATAGCACCAGTATCAAAAACAAGAGAAATTAAAGATTTTAAAGTTATTGGTGGTAAAAATAAAATCGAAATAGTAACAGATCTTAAAAAAGAAGGACTTATAAAAAGTAAATATGCCGCTTTAGCGTACTTGTTTTTTACAAGGAAGGGTTTACAATCAGGAGACTATGAGATAGATAAGTCAAAATCGGCAATAGAGATTTTAAATAATATTAATAAAGGATTAATTAAAAATGTTCAAGTAACTGTTCAAATTCAATTTGAAGAAGGAATAAGATTTGTTGATTATGCTAAATTAATTAGTGATAATTTTCCTATAAGTTATGAAACAATACTAGAAAAAGGAAAAGATCCAGAATTTTTACAAACAGTTATCAATAGTTACTGGTTTGTAGATGAAAGTATTCTTGATGATAAGATTTATTATCCTTTAGAAGGATATTTATTTCCTGATACGTATGAAGTGTTTGAATCTACTACTATTGAAAATCTATTTTATAAACTTTTAAATAATAATAAATCAAAGTTAGATCCTTTAAAAGAAGATATTCAAAAGGGAAAATATAATGTTCATGAAATATTAACTCTTGCCTCTATTATTGAGAAAGAGGCAAGAAAAGAGGATGAAAGAAAAAAAGTTTCTCAAGTATTATATAAAAGACTTGATAATAATATTTCTCTTGGGTGTGATGTAACAAGTTATTATGGTGTTCATAAAACATTAAAAGACCCTTTAGCAGAAGCAGATCTTTATAATAGTAATCCATATAATACAAGAGCAACAGGCTTTATGGGGCTTCCTGTAGGACCTATATGTATGCCTTCATTAATGTCTATCAAAGCCGCTTTAAATCCTGCAGATACCGATTATTTATATTTTTGTGCGGGAGTTAAATCAGGAATAGTGTCATTTGCAAAAAATACTGAAGAATGGCTTAAAATAAAACCAAAATGTATGAGCGAAAGGTAGTTTATATGAAAGAATTAATTTTAGAGATAGAAAAATATGCATCAGAAAAAAATATTCCCATTATTGAGAAAAAAACAATTGCATATATTATGAAATTTATTAATGATAATAATATTAAAAATATTTTAGAAATAGGATCTGCAATTGGATATTCATCTATTTTAATGGCGAGTGTAAATCCTAATATAAGTATTACAACAATTGAAAAAGATGAACAAAGATATATGGAATGTATTAAAAATATCAAAAAAGCTGGTTATGATAAAAGAATTAATGTTGTTTATCAAGATGCTTTAGAAATGAATTTATCTAATGATATTAAATATGATTTAATTTTTATTGATGCTGCAAAAGGGCAATATATAAACTTTTTTGAAAAATTTAAATATTTTTTAAATGATAAGGGTTTTATTATTTCTGATAATCTTAATTTTCATGGTTATGTTGGTCGTAGTACTGAACTTGAAAAGGGTAATTTAAGAAGCTTAGTAGAAAAAATTGAAAGTTATAAAGATTTTCTAGAACATAATGAAGAATTTGACACAAGATTTATTGATGTTGGAGATACAATTTCAATTAGTGAAAGAAAAAAGGATGAATAAAATATTATTTTTAGTTCAAAATATTAATTTAATACCAAAATTAAAAGAGAAAAAGGTAGATATTTTTGTTTTTCCTTTATCTTTTTTTTGTGTTGGTATTCCTAAAACTTTTACTATAAATCAAATAACCGAAGATAATGCTTATATATTTGTAAATAGAATTCTTAATAGTAAGGATGCTAATAAACTAAATAAACTTCTTCATAAGCTTCCTAATAATATCAAAGGAATTATTTTTGATGATATTGGTGTTATTAAAATGCTTGAAGATGTTAAAATACATAAAATTTTATATAATACTCATTTTACTACTAATTTTGAAAGTATAAATCATTTATTTTCATATGTTGATGATATTATTATTTCAACTGATATTACAGAAAAACAAATTGATAAAATAATACTAAAGGCAAATAAAAAGATAAGTTTATTTACTTTCGGTTTAGTTCCAGCAATGTATTCAAGAAGATTACTACTTACAAATGATTCTTTACATTATAATAAAAAATATGAAAATCCTTTAATGTTACAAAATGGAAAAAAAACCTTTTTAGCTTTTGAAAATGAATATGGAACATATCTATATCATTATCCATATTATAATGGGCTTAGATTATTAAATAAGAAATGTCATTTTAATTTTTTTTATACCCCCTTTATGAAAGATAATGATATTTTAGATCTTTTGGATCAAAAATTAACTAATATTAAATGGGACTATGGTTTTTTAGATACTAAAACAATATATAAACTTAAAGATATTAAAAAGGAGGCTAAATGATTGAATTACTTGCTCCAGCAGGAGATATTGAAAAAGCTCATTTTGCCTTCCTATACGGTGCAGATGCTATATATATAGGTGGAAAAGATTATTCTCTTAGAGCTAATGCTACAAACTTTTCTAAAGAAGATATTATAAAAGTATGTAAACTATCTAAAAGTTTAAATAAAAAGGTCTATGTAACAGTAAATATTGTTTTTCATGATGAAGATTTAAAAGGTTTGAAAGACTATTTAATTTTTTTAAGCAATGTAAAAGTAGATGGTGTTATTGTAAGTGATATTGTAGTATTAAAACTAATTCAAAAATTAAAATTATCTTTTAAAGTAATATTATCTACTCAAACAAGTGTATTAAATGAATATAGTGCATTATTTTATAAAGATTTAGGTGTTCATCAAATTGTTTTAGCAAGAGAAACTTTAAAAGAAGATATAATTAATATTAAGAAAAAGACTAATCTTGAGATAGAATGTTTTATTCATGGAGCAATGTGTACAAGTATATCAGGTAAATGTATTTTATCTAATTATATGACTAAAAGAGATTCTAACAGGGGAGGTTGTGCTCAAATATGTAGATGGAAATTTAATAAAGATCAAAAGCCATTTACAATGACATCCAAAGATCTAAATTATCTTGATTATATTCAAGCAATGATTGAAAGTGGTGTGAATACTTTTAAAGTGGAAGGAAGAATGAGATCTATATATTATATTGCAACAGTTGTTTTATCATACCGAAGAATTATTGATAAAATAATTAATCAAACTTTAACAAATGAAGATAAAAAATATTATTTAAAAGTTCTTAATAAAGTAGCAAATAGGGAAAGTTCACCACAATTTTTTAAAGCATTACCTACAAAAGATGATCAATATTATAATTTAGATAATGAAGTTAGTAATCAAGATTTCTTAGGTATTGTTTTAGATTTTGATCCAAAAACAATGATAGCAACAATCGAAGAAAGAAACCTTTTTAAAGTAAATGATAATGTTGAGTTTATTGGGCCTAATATTAAGACTAGTAAGATGAAAATTAAACAGATATATGATGATAAAGATAATTTAATAAAGGTTGCAAACAAGCCTAAAATGATTGTTAAGATTAAAACCAATATAATATTAAATAAATATGATTTAATGAGAAAGGAGATTAGTTAAGATGAATACTGAAGAAAAAATATTTGAACTAGAAAATAGACTATTAAAATTAGAAAAAATTGAAAAAAGAAGAAGAATTTGGGGGATTATTCAGACAATAATTAGGATTTTAGTAACGATAGCCTTTGTGATATTAAGTATTTATGCTTATAAAAATGTTTCTAAAATAGTAGCTAATTATCGACAACAAGTTGCAGAAATTAGTAAGATTTCAGGTAGTATTAAAGAAGTAGATGAACTAAATAAAATATTAGAAAAACTATTTCCTGAAGCCTAAAGCTTTACTGTAAATTTGACAAAATTAGTTGACTTTAATGTGTTAATTGTTAGAATAAACTAGTAATATCAAAGGGAGGGTTTTGATTATGAAAGAAAAGACTTAAAAATAGTTTAATGAAATAGAAAATAATTAGCAAATAACACATATTTTTTTAGTTGCAAAAGAAAAAAGGAGAAAATAAATTATGAAAAATAATATGGTTACAGAAGTAACAAAGGGGAAAATAAATAAAGGACTTTGTGCATTAGCAATATTTGCTCTTTTATCAGCAAATAATTTACTTGATGATAAAAGAGTATATGCAAAACCAAGTAACACTAGTCAAATACCTATTGAAAGTAATGATGTTATAGATAAGGAAATAGAAGTAATAAGAAAAGCTTCAGAACAACTTGACTTTGAATTTCCAGTTGAACAAGATTTTTATAGCTTAATAGAAGATTTAAGAGAATGTAGTTCTTTAAATAGTAAAATAAAGATGCTTCAAGAAAAATACCAATTAAGAAAAAAAGATATTAGATATAAAAAGAAACAGAAAAAACCAGTTACAACAAAAATAACCGAAGAAGATTATATTAATGAAAGAGTTGAAGAAATTGCCCTTTTTGATTTGGGACAAATAGGTAATATACCAAATGTTTATGAGTTTATAGATTCAAGTGGTTTAAATTATTGTTATTATTCTTTTAATCAATCTGAAAATTTACTTTATATTGATAAATTTAGAATGTCGAATGCTAGACCTTACTTTACAATAGAAAGTGAAATTCATCATTTACCGAAGGAAACATTAGAGAAGATTTATTTTTATGCTTTAGAAGCAATATCAAAAGAAAATCAAGTTATTACTCGTAGTCGTTAATTAAAGAAGGAATTTATTATGAGTAATAGAAATATATTTGATGAAGAATTTCTTAATGAATTACGTGATAGGATTAAAGAAAATGACAGTCCTACTTTTCAACAAGAAGAAAGAAAAAGAATAATAAGTTTTGATAGGATACCAAAAAAATTGCTTCCTGAAATAAAATATTGGAAACAATTAGGCTTTTATCTTTATAATATTGATGGCGATGCTGTTTTTTATCAAGCAATATTGCCCGAAGGCTGGTATATGCAAGAAAATGGGAATAGTCTAAGAGGAATTGATATATTTGATGAAAAAGCTAGGATAAGAGGAAGAATATATTATAAAGCAAGCGATTTTAATCCGGAAGCTTATGCGTGGTTAAACCCTCGCTATAAGCTATGCGAGCATTTTGATTATAATAAATGTATGGAAGAAATTTATTTTGGCAATAAACAAGAAGTTTTGTTTTTTGCAGGAGCAATTCCAAAATATAATTCAGTACCAGAAAAAATAAGACCTGCGATTAAAGAAGCAAAAA
The DNA here is from genome assembly GCA_012799635.1 of Mollicutes bacterium. GTDB lineage: Bacteria > Bacillota_I > Bacilli_A > RF39 > UBA660 > UBA6448. The sequence goes on along the minus strand of JAAZKW010000030.1, from coordinate 1,451 downwards.
AACTATTGATAAAAGCTGTTAATAAATATGCAGAAAAACACTATCCATATTGGGAAGATGTAATGGCTTATTGGGGTTGCTTCACTTCCAGCAGGGAAAAACTTGGAAAAGAAATATATTTTGGAAATGAACAGGAAGTTGTTTTTTCAGCAGGAGCAGTTAACTATGAAGGTAGAGCGCCATACGTATCAGAAAAGGAGCTTGAAGCAGCGGCAGACCAACTAAAAAAAGCCGTTGATGTTTTTGCAGAAGAATATTTAAATCTGGAAAATGGGCAATCTTTTCAAGAAAACGATTATATGAAGCGTTCTCGCATCTATAAAGGATAATAGAATAGTTGCTTTATTATAAAACTATTACACTAAAATTAACAAAAACTTTACAAAAATAGTAAAAAGAGTATAATAAACATGTCTTTATTAAAGGAGGAATTTATTATGAGTAATAGAAGTGGTTTTAATATGCTAAACGAAGGTGACAATGACAAATTATGGGGGACTATTAAAACAAATGTCAGCGGTTGTTTTCAAAAAGAAGCAATAAAAAAAGTAATAGAATGTGGCTATCTATCCAAAGAATTAAGACCTGACATAAAATATTGGAAACAACTAGGATTTCGTTTTCATGATATTGGTAATCGTGTTTTTTATCAAGCAATAATGCCAGAAGGCTGGTATATGAAGGCATGTGATAACAATGAAAAGGGAATTGATATATTTGATGAAAAAGGTAGGATAAGAGGAGGAATGTATTTTATAGCAAGCGACCTTAATCCGTATGCCTGCACCTATTTATATCAACGTTATTGTCCGCGAGAGGATTTTGATCATTCTTATGGTAGGACAGAAATATATTTTGGCAATAAACAAGAAGTGTTGTTTCTTGCAGGAACTCTTCCTGAATTTGATCCATTACCAGAAGAAGTAAAACCTGTGATTTATAGTGCATCTTTTTTATTAATGAAAGCTGTTGAGAAGTTTGCAAACGAATACTATCCACACTGGGAAAATGTAATGGCTTATTGGGGAGGGACTAATCTGAAAAGTCAAAGATATAAGATGGAAGAAATGTGGTTTAGAGATAAAGAAAAAATATCGTTTTTTGCAGGATCAATTTATCCAACATTTTTAGCTCCAGAAAAAGTAAGGCCTGTTCTTGAACAAGCAAAACAACGACTAATAGAAGCTATTGATATATTTGCTGAAAAATATTATTCAAATCTCAAAAATGATCAACTTGTTCGTTAAAAAAAAATGGAGTATTCCATTAGTTATAAAGGATAATAGAACAATTGATTTATTATAAAACTATTACAGTAAAATTAAGTTAGTGTAGAATAATTACGGGTGAGAAACCAAAAAAGTCTTACCAATAATTGAATTAATTACATCATAATACAAAAATGAGAAGAAGACAAATAAAAAGTCTTCTTTTTTTTAAAAAAGACAAAT
>JAAZKW010000006.1 GCA_012799635.1 Mollicutes bacterium | reverse complement strand
GTTGTTCTTTCATAGTTAATATTATATTTCCTTTCATTATTTTCTTCCTTTCTAGGAAGATTATATTATATAAGACTGACATTTTCAAAAAACTAACTATACTGACATTATCATAAAACTATTACAAATAATAATTTTTGGGTTGATATTTATTTATATTTCTCTTATAATTAAAGAGTAATAATGATAGGAGGAAAATATGAATAAGGAAAAGAGTCTTCAGGTAGTTATAATGACTGTGCTTGCTGTTGCAATAATTATTATGTCAGTAGGTTTTGCTGCTTTAACATCACAATTAAATATAGCTGGTAATGTTACTGTTAAAAAAGCTAGTTATAATGTTCACTTTGATACGAATACTTATGCTTTAGGAACTGGAAGTCAAACGATGTCAAAATCGCCAACAATTTTAGGAACATCGGTTAATTATGATGTGACTTTAAATGAGCCAGGTGAGTTTGTTGAGTTTAGTATTAATGTTGTTAACGAAGGAACAATTGATGCTTATTTAAAATCAATAACTATGACTGGGGTAAGTGCAGCTCAGGATGAGTATATTGATTATACTGTTACATATGCTGGTACCGAATATACTAGTACTAATACTAGTCTTAATACTAAACTAGCAGGAGAAACTGGAGTAGCAGCTGTTAAGGTTAGGGTTGAGTATGTGCTGCCTGCTAATGCATCTGCTTTGCCAACAAGTGATGATGTAGAATTAAATTTAACTTGTGTTCTTAACTATTCAACTGATAATACTTAAGATAAAGTTGAGATATTTCGTCTACCTTTTTTGGTAGACGAAATATTTATGTTTTGAAAAAATAAGGTTTGTATTATAATTACAAGTTTTTGAAGTGTAAATTAGTAAAGCAAATTAATATTTATATCTGAGATAATGTTAATAGTAATATGAAATAAATTAGCAGTTTGATGTGGTGAATAAATGAAAAAAAATATTTTATCAGTCTATATTATTGAAATAATAACGTTTTTTTGTATTATAATATTTTACAAAGTTTTATCACCCGGTAAATATACTATTTCTATGGGTATTTATTTTTTTATTCTAAGCATTATTATGTTAATAAGATTTGGTTTTATGAAAGATAATAACTATATAAAGCCGAGTGTTATTAGGATAATAATCGCTGTACTCATGGCATATTTTATTATTATATATGGCCTTGGTATAATTACAGGATTTAGTCAAGGGTTATCTTCATTTACCAAAGATATTATCCTTAATGGCATATTATATGATATTGTGATTATTACTAGCCAAGAGATAATTAGGCATATAATATGTAAAAATGCACAAAATAACAAAAAACCCATTATTATATACACGTTGTTATTAATATTTGTAAGTATTTTGATGCAAGCCAGTTCTTATAGTTTTGATAGTAGGGAAGGAATTTTTATATTTTTTAGTGTAGTGCTTATTCCTATAGTTGCTGAACATCTTTTGTGTAGTTACATTAATGTGAATGTGGGGCTTGCTCCTAGTGTTATATATAGATTAGTGATTACATTATATGTTTATTTTTTACCAATACTTCCTAATTTGGGCAATTATTTAACAGCAGTAGTCAATATTTTTTTACCATACTCAGCTTATGCTTTCTCAAGAAGAATGATTAAATATTCAGAGAAATCTGAATATTATGGAAAAAGTCTGAGTTTTAAAATAGTAACTATTCCTACTATGGTAATATTAATTATAATTATATGTTTAATATCTGGGGTGTTGAGATATAAAATGTTAGCAGTTGCATCTGATTCGATGATACCAGTTTTTTATAGGGGAGATGCTATTATATATGATAAAAAAGGTGTTAACAAATTAAAAAAAGGCGATGTTATTGCTTTCAAAAGAGATAAGATAATTGTTACTCATCGAATTATGGAAATTAAAAATACAAATAATAAACAAGCATTTATAACAAAGGGAGATGCTAATAAGAATAATGATGAATACATTGTTCTAAAGGAAGATGTGGTTGGAAAGGTAAATGTTGTATTAAAATATATTGGATATCCAACAATATGGGTTAGAGAAGTATTTGAATAAAAGGGAGAAAGGATTATGAAACAAGACAAAAAAATATCATTAACATATTTTGTATTAAGTTTGGTGACTTTTTTGTTTGTTTCTTTTGGAATTGCTCTTTTATATCGTGGCTTTAAAAATTATACTTTAGCTACATTATCATATATTGATGCTCCTACTTTGAAATATAAAGTATATTTAAAACCGAATGATTTTTATGATGAAACTTTTTTAGAGGAAGATAGACCATACATAACTAGTTTAATTGATTATATAAATGTAAATTATAATTACAATATTAAATTTAATAAAAGCGTTTCAGGGAATTATACATATTATATAACTGCGAGTATTAAATCTTATGAAAAAGGTTCAACGAGTAATCCTTTATGGACAAAGAATTATGTTATTCAAAAGCCAAAAACAGTTAATGTTAAAAGTATATATGAATATACTTTGATAGAACCTGTCAGCATTAATTATGATGAATTTAATGATTATTTAAAAGATTTTGAAGCAAATACAGCAAAGATTGCGCTTGAAAGTTATTTAGTTGTTAATTTAGTTGTTACAAACCAAGTGCATACCGATGAAATTGAGGCCGAAATACCAAATGATATTGAGTTTAAAATTCCATTATCTCAGCTTGCTGCTGAAGCTACAGTTACTAAAAAAACCACTAGTGATGCTGAAACGTTAGTGGAAAAAATAGAAAGTGATGATTTGGTCTTTAAAATTTGTAAAGTATGTGGTGTTTTCTTTATTTTAATAGGATTATATACTTTATCGTGTATTATTAGACTTAATAACGTAAATAAATGCAAGAACAAGTATTTTGTTGAATTAAGGAAAATTTTAAAAGTATACGATAGTATTATTGTAAATGTTGCAAAAATGCCAAGCTTGGAAAATTTAAATGTTATTAAGGTAAAAGCATTTAGCGAGTTAATAGATGCACATGGAGAAGTTAGAATGCCAATAAACTTTTTTGAAAATGAAGATCAAACAAAAAGTTATTTTACTTTAATAAGTGAAAGTAATGCTTGGATGTATGTTCTTGAGTGTAATTTAAAAAGAAAAAAAGAAGAGAAGAATAAGTATAAATAATCAATTAACACTGTAAAAATTGATTATTTTTTTGCTTAAAGAATGTATCTATGATATTATAAAAATGAAATTTATGTAGGTGAGAATATGATTGATGATAAATTAAAACATTTGGCTATTATAATGGATGGTAATGGTCGTTGGGCTCAAAAAAAAGGACTTATAAGAAGTCTCGGACATAAAGAGGGAGCAAAAGCTTTAGAAAAAATCGCAATATATGCTAATAAGATTGGAATTAAATATTTGAGCGTTTATGCTTTTTCTACTGACAATTTTAAAAGAAGTGAAGCAGAAGTAACTTATTTAATGGATTTATTTGTAGATACTTTTTCTAAACAATATAGCAAATATGAAAAAAACAATATTAAAGTAATCTTTAGTGGAACAGAAAAAGGCCTTAGAAAAGATGTTATTAAGACAATGCATGAGATTAAAGAAAAAACTAAAGATAATACTGGTGGAGTATTAAATATATGTTTAAATTATGGTGGTCAAGAAGAAATCATTAGGGCTGCTGAAAGATATCATGAAGATTTGGCAAATAAAAGAGTTAAAAAAATACAGATCAATCGTGATAATTTTTATCAGTATTTAGATAATAACTTGCCACCAGTTGATTTGATGGTAAGAACAGGTGGGGAAAAAAGATTAAGTAATTTTCTTTTATATCAATTAACCTATGCAGAACTTTACTTTATTGATGATTATTTTCCTGATTTCACACCTAAAATACTTGAGAAAATAATTGACAACTTCTATAAAAGAGATAGAAAATTTGGAGGAATAAATGAAAAGAAAAACAAGAATTGATTTTATTACAGCAATATGTTTAATATTATGTGGAAGTATAATTCTTATTAGTCCTTCAATAAAGTATCTTAATGTAAAATTAGTATTACTTTTAATATTAACATTTTATGGAATAATAAATTTATTACAATTTGTGTTAACAAATAAAGCCAAAGATTTTGAAGGTTTGTTCACTATGATAGCTAGTATTATATCTTTAATATTACTTGGTATTCTTGATATTGATACAAAGCCACTTAATTTAGCTTTGGTTCTATTCGTTTGGATTTCTATAATGAGTTTAATTAAATTAAAAAAAGCCGATTATTATCATGATAGAAATAAAAAAATTTGGATGCTTAGAATTGTTACTTTAATTATTTTTGTCATAAGTGGACTTTTAAGTGTCATTAATCTTTATTATGAACCGGAAGTACAAATATTGGTGCTTGGATTTTTTTATTTAATTCATGGTATTTTAGAATTAATGGATCCTCTTACAAATTATTTAATAGATGAAAAAAAATAGTAGATGCTTGAGTCATCTACTTTATATATATCAGTAATATTCCTAAAACTATCCCCAGAAGTATGGTTGAAATGATTATTGCAAATACTTGTATGAACCCATTGATATTAGGAACGAGATCGTCAGAATCTTCATCAATAAATATTGGAGCATTACCCATTCTTTTTATACGCGTATAACCTTTTCCTTTATCAAAATGTTCTTTAATTATTAAAATAGCTTCATTATCTTCTTTGGCATTTTTTGCTTTAATAATTGGAGTTGAAAGGGTTTGGAACATGATTCTGCTTTTTTCATTTGTTTCATCATAGGCTTCAGCAATAGTGTCATATAAATTTAGGTATTTTATCAGAAGATCTTTTTGTTTTTCATCTAAAGACTTTAAAGTCATAAAAAAATGAATTTTATTAGCTAACAAAAATAGGGAATCATACTTTTTCATAACTAGTCTCCTAGGATAATATTATCAAAATTAAATGTATTTTTCAATTGTTTTTAAATATATTATAGTGTATTATAAAGTAGTGATTGGTATGAGAAAATTAGATGCAACATTTATCAAAGGATTATCTAATAAAAAAGGTGAACCAAATTGGATGTTGGAGTTCCGTCTTTTGGCGTTTGAAAAATTTAAAGAGTTGGAAAATCCAAATTTTGGACCTCCAATCAAAATTGATTTTAGTAAATTAAAATATTATAAAGGTGATTATAATGCACCAAGCAATGATTGGAAGAAAGTCGATAATAAGATAAAAAGCACTTTTGATTCCTTGGGTGTTATTGATGCTGAAACAAGATATTTAGATGGAGTATCTAATCAATACGAAAGCCAAGTTATATATACTAATTTAACTAATAACAATATTATTTTTACATCAACTGATGAAGCTTTAAAAAAATATCCTGAATTATTTCGAAAATATTTTAATAATTTAATTAATTTTAGTGAAAATAAATATACAGCATTAAATAGCGCTCTTTGGAGTGGTGGAAGTTTTATTTATGTACCACCATACACTAAAGTTGATAGACCATTACAGAGTTATTTTCGTATTGATACGGAAAATTTAGGACAATTTGAAAGAACTATTATTATTGTCGATCATGATTCTGAGCTTCATTATATTGAAGGTTGTACTGCTAAAAATTATTCAACAACATCGCTTCATGCTGGAGTAGTAGAAATATATGTTGGAAAAAACAGCTCATGTAAATATTCAACGATTCAAAACTGGAGTAAAGATGTATATAATCTTGTTACTAAAAGAGCAATTGTTGAAGAAAATGGTTATATGGAATGGGTAGATGGTAATTTAGGAAGTGCTGTTACAATGAAATATCCTTCTTGCATCTTAAAAGGGGATAATTCAAGAGCAAGCTCTATTAGTATTGCTTATGCAAAAGAAAAGCAATATTTAGACGCTGGTGCAAAGATGATTCATATTGGGAAAAATACTAACAGTACTATATTTAGTAAATCAATAAGTGAAAATGGTGGAGTTAGTAATTATCGTGGTAAAGTAGAGATAAAAAAGAGTGCTACTAATAGTTATGCGAAAGTAGAGTGTGATACAATTATTTTAGATGAAATTTCTTCATCAAATACGTATCCAGACAATATATGTTTAAATAGTACTAGCGTTTTAGAACACGAAGCTACTATATCTAAAATCAATGAAGAAAAACTGTTTTATTTACAAAGTAAAGGTTTAACAGAACAAAGTGCAAAAGATTTATTTGTTCTTGGTTTTATGTCTGATTTTAAGAAAAACCTACCTATGGAATATGCTATTGAACTTAATAGATTATTAAGGGAATAAACTAGCTAAGTGTATATTTGTATGATATGATTATAAGGAGAGTGTATGAAAAAAATATTAATAATATTAATAGTTATAATTTCTATTGGAGCTGTAGTATATATAAGTACTAAAGATAGTAAAATTAATAAGAAGGATAATGGTATTGTGATTAATTCTAAAGAAGGTATTGAAGAAAAAAAAAGAAAATATAACCTTAAATAAAAATATAATCTTTTTTGGTGACTCAATAACTTATGGACATTTAACAAAAGGTTATTCTTGGGTTAATTATATTGATGATAATTATGATTTTAATATAGTAAAAAATGCTGGAATAAGTGATTATAGAGTATCTACTTATGATGATCCAAATAAATGGCTCGTTTCTCAAGTTAAAAGTTATGTATCCGAAGAATTTGACTATGTAATTATGCAAGGGGGTGTTAATGACTTATTATATTTAACTCCTTTAGGCGAGATTTCTTCGGGTTTTGATGAAGCTTCTTTTAATCCTAACACTTTTGCAGGAGGACTTGAATTATATATTTCTACTGTTAAAAATAATTGGTCAAACGCAAAAATAGGTTATATTCTTACATATTATACACCTAATTATACTGAGCGTGGATTAAAATGGAGCTATGATGATTATAATAAATATATCGTTTTAACGAAAAATATTCTTGAAAAATGGGATATAAAATATCTTGATTTATTTGATCAAAAATATAGCGATTTATTAAGGGTTGATACAAAGGAATATTTACCCGATTATTTACATTTAAACGATTCCGGTTACCGGCTTATTTTCCCGGATATTTATGAGTGGATTAAGTTATTATAAAATAAAAGGATAATTTATGAAAAAGAGAAGAAGGAAATTTAAAAAAAAGGTAGTAATATTGTTTTATTCTCTAGTAGTTGTTCTTGGTCTTTTTATAATTTTTAATTTTGCTATTAAATTTAAACTTATTGGAGATAAAGTAATCAATGTGACAATAAATGAAAAATATTTTGAAAATGGTTACATTGCTAAAATATTTAATAAAAAAACTAATAAAGTAAAAATAAAAAATAGTGTAGATGTTTCTCAGTTAGGTAAATATAATGTTATTTATGAACTTAATTTAGGTATTTATAAAAAAAGAATAAAAAGAATTGTTAATGTTGTAGATGATAAAAAGCCAGTAATTCATTTAAATGGTTCTAATACAGTATATCTTGGTTTAAATGAAGTTTATCAAGAAGAAGGTTTTACTGCAATAGATAATTATGATGGAGATATTACAGATAAAGTAAAGGTTACAAATAATATTAAAAATAAAATAGGTAAATATGAAGTTGTTTATGAAGTAGAAGATAAAAGTAAAAATAAAGCTAAAGCAGTTAGATATATTGAAATATCTGACGAAAACCTTTTAACAACAAGTGTTGATAAGTTTTATTTAAAAGGCTATTTTGAGGAAGTTATTTTAAAACCTGATGAAAAAGAATATGATTATTTTAAAGATGTAATTTTTTTAGGGGATAGCAATACAACATTTATGCATCTTCATGGGAATTATATAAGTTCATCTCAAACTTGGGGAAGAAACAATTTAAATATAATTCAAATAAATAACTCTACATTTACAACATATTATGATAAAAAAAGTTATACATTAAAAGAAGCTTTAAACAAATATAAACCTAAGTATTTAATTGTAACAACGGGTATTAATACTGCAATGCATTTAAAAGAAGAAGATGTTATCAGAGAAACTGAAAAACTAATATTAAATATAAAAAACAATTATAAAGATGTTAAATTAATATTTAATGCAACCTTTCCAGTATATTATGGCTCAGTAAGTGATGTCCATATGCCAGCGATAAATATATATAACTATCAAGTTGCTAAGTTATGTAGAAAACATAAAATAAATTTTATAAATTTTGCAGATTTATTAAAAGATGAAAAGGGACTTGCTAATAAAAAATATTATGAATGTACTGAAAGTACAAATTGCGGCTTTCATTTAAATGATGAAGGAAAAACAAAATATATTAATTATATAAAACATTTAGATTTAGAAAGGATAATAAAATGAAAAAATATTTAATAATTTTAATACTAATAACTTTAGCAATAACAGGGTGTAAAAAAGAAAGTGAAGTTAGCCTTGATATATACGAGGCTTCAAAAGCTCTTGACATTAAATATACTAATATGAATAGTATGGACGAAGGAGAGCTTGCCATTATATATGAACTTGATTTAAAGGACATAGAAAATAAAATTATTAAAGCAAGTAGTCTTAATAATGGTGATTTTTATGCATTTATATGTACTAATAAAAGTGAAAAACAAAAAATAAAGGAACAAATGATGAATATGTTTGAAATTCTTGAACAACAAAGTAATTTGTATTCTCCAGAAGCTGTGAAAAAGATTCAAAATAGACTTGAAACATCTATAGGTGAGTGTCTTATTTATATTGTAAGCGATAATAATGATGCTTATTATAAAGTTGTTAAGGAACATGTTAGTTAATGAGTTTTAATAGTTTATTGTTTCTATGTTTATTTTTGCCAACATTTATAATCTTATTTTATATTTTTCCAAGGAAATATCGATTTATTATTGCCTTAATTTTTAGTTTGATTTTTTATCTTTATAGTGGATTATTTAATTTTAGTCTTATTATATTTTTAGCAGTAATAAACTTTTTAGTTATGCTCATATATGATAAATATAATAAAAAAATTATACCTAACATATTGATTATTATTAATATATTATTTTTACTTTTTTTTAAGTATACAACCTTTTTTTATTTCCACTGGGGATAAGTTTTTATACATTTAACAACATAAGTTATATTATTGAGGTTAAAAGAAAAAATGTTAAGTGTGAAAAAAATTTTTTACATTTTCTTTTTTATGTTACTTTATTTACTCATGTAACAATGGGGCCAATTACAAACTATAATCTTATCAATAAAAATATTGGTTTTTTAGATCCTAAAACTGAAGATGTATTGGATGGGTTTAAAAGATTTATTTGGGGACTTATTAAAAAAGTATTAATTGCAGATAGTTTAGGTCTTTTATATAATGCAATGTTGGGTGATATCAATCGCAGTTTTACTTTAAATTTATTTTGTTTAATAATTTTTGGGTTGCAACTTTATATAGATTTTTCTTCATATACTGATATGGCTATTGGTCTTGGAAAGATGATCGGTATTAGTTATAAAGAAAATTTTAATTACCCATATCTTGCTACTAGCGTTAGTGATTTTTGGCGTAGATGGCATATGAGTTTAACTAATTTTTTTAAAGAATATGTATACATTCCAATGGGAGGAAATAAAGTAAATATAATAAGACATATTTTAAATATTCTTACTGTTTGGTTATTAACGGGAATTTGGCACGGGAATCATATTAATTTTGTTATATGGGGATTATATTATGGGGTAATTCTTATAATAGAAAAATATTTATTAAAAAACATTCTTGATAAACTGCCAAAAATAGTAAAACATCTATATGTAATAACAATTGTCATAATAGGGTATATATTTTTTAGTATAAGCGATTTTAATGACATGATTATTTTTATAAAAGATATGTTTACTACTTTTATTAATTCTAATGTTATATTTTATTTTAAAGAAAATTTATTTCTTATTGTTGTAAGCATTATATTGTGTTTTAAAGTACCAGAAAAAGTTCAAAATTTATTTAATAATAAATACATATTAATAATTCAAAACATTGGATATTTTGTTTTATATATATTAACAATTGCTTATATATTAAGTGGTTCTTTTTCGCCATTTTTATATAATGCTTTTTAGGAGGAGATATGAAAGATAAAAGTAATAAAATATTCATAATGATTATATTGTTAGTTAACATTATTTTTATGTTTTCCTTAATAATAAGTAAAAAAGCCTTGTTTTCAGAAGAAGAAAACCGTTATTTGGAAAAGTTTAGTGTCAAAAAAATCAATGAATATATAACAGACCATTTTCCATTTAGAAATAAATTTATAGCACTGAAGAATAAAACCCAAAAGAAAATAGGTAAGACATATATTAACGATATTTATTTAGGAAAAGATGAGTATCTAATACCGAGTTTTAACGATAATTATAATAAGCATTATCTTATTAATGCACTTAATAATTTTAGTAATAAATATCCCATTACTGAATTAATGATAGTTCCTGATTCAACTCTTATTAACAATGATAAACTAATAAGGTATAATGGAGCAGATCAAGAAAAGGAAATAAAGTATTTATATCAAAAAGTTAAAACTAAAAATATTAATTTAATAAATTATTTCTTAGAAGAAAATAAAAATAATCAATTATATTATAAAACTGATCATCATTGGACTACTAAGGGCGCATATAAAGCCTATGTTTTTTATTGTAAAGAAAAAAATATTCCTTTTTATAAGGAAGAAGATTTTAATATAAAAGAAGTTTCAAATGATTTTTTAGGGACCTCATCATCTAAAGTATATGGTCTTGCAAATAAAGAAAGTATATATATATATGATACTAATAATAAATTTAATGTTGAATATGTATTGGAAAAGAAGATAACAGAAAGTTTATATAATTTAGATTATTTAAATAAAAAAGATAAGTATGCTCTTTTTTTAGATAACAATCACGCTTTAATTAAAATAACAAATGAAAGTATTAATACCGATAATAATATTTTGATAATTAAAAATAGTTATGCTAATGCGTTTATTCCTTTTATAGCCAATCATTATAAAGAAATTTATGTAATTGATATGAGATATTATAATAATATGGTTAGTGATTTTGTAGAAGAAAATAAAATTGATAATATATTAATCTTATATAATTTAAATAATTTATATAGTGATTTATCTTTAGTTAAACTTAAATAATATATTAATTTTTGTTATAAGAAACTAAAAATACATAGTTTCTTTTTTAATTTTACTTAGTAAAAATTAAATATAGTTAATTTGTTTCATTTTATTTGGAATGCTATATTTTAATAGAAAGGAGGATAAATGAACAACGTTGTTTTGGTTGGCAGATTAACAGATAATCCTACTGTATCAACTATGGATAATGGTAAAAAAATTACTTCAGTTAATGTGGCAGTTACTCGAAATTATAAAAATACTGATGGAATATATGAAACAGACTTTATTAGATGTGTTTTATGGAATGGTATAGCTGAATCAACGGCTGAATATTGCAAAAAGGGAGATGTTATAGGCATAAAAGGAAGGCTTCAATCAAGTTCATATGAAGATGAAAATCAGAAGATTCATTATATAACAGAAGTAGTAGCTGAAAGAGTAACTTTTTTATCATCAAAACCTAAAGAAGAAAAAACTGATACTTTGGATAAAACATTAAATCAAGAGAAAAAAGGAAATGAAAAGAATAATAAAAAAAAGAAAGCAGATAAATAAAATCTGCTTTTATATTTTATATTATAAGTTTACAATGGGTAAACATTTAACAAAAATTAATGTAAGTTATTTATACCTTGATTGGAAGTGATAAATAATGATTGTAGGTTCAAGACTAAAACAAGCTAGAATTAGAAATAATTTTACTCAAGCTGATTTAGCCAAAGAATTGGGGCTTTCTAAAAGTTCTATTAGTTTATATGAAAATGAAATTAGAAATCCTAAATTAGAAACTATAATTGAACTTATGTATTTATTAGGTGTAGATGCTAATTATTTGTTGGGTTCAGATGTTATTGTGGAAATAGATAATAACAAAGTTCCTAAATATCATACATTAACAAACGAAGAAATGAATTTTATTAATGAGCTTAGAAAAGATAAAATGTTATATAATATTTTATTTAGTAATCCCAAAAGAGGTATCGAAATAATTAAACAAAGAATTGGATAATAGGTGGAGAAATTCACTTTTTTATTTGATTGATTTTATTAATTATTTTTGTTATAATCATCTTGCCAAAGAACTTTAAAATAATGAAGGTGATAAAATGAGTAAAATAAAAATTTTTGGTTTGGGTGGTTTAGATGAAAATGGTAAAAACTGCTATGTTATTGAAATTAATGATAATATATTTGTTTTTGATTGTGGATTAAAGTATGCCACTGGAAATTTATTGGGTATTGATTATATTATTCCAGATTTTTCTTATTTAGTTAAAAACAAAAAAAGAGTTAAAGGGGTTTTTATTACTCACGGACATCAAGAAAATATGGGGAGCGTAGGAGATTTGCTTGCACAAATACCAAATATTAAAATATATGCCACAAAATTTACTAAGTTTTGTTTAATGGAGGATGGTGTAAAAGAAGAGAATATTATTGAAATTGAGCCTCATAAAAAGATCACATTTGATGAATTGTCTATATTTCCAATTTCAGTATCTCATAGTGCTCCTGATGCTGTTATGTATGTTATTAATACTTCTGATGGAGCGATTTGTTATACGGGGGATTTTTTAATAGATCCTTCGATGAGTGGAGCATATGATAGTGATTTAGGAAAAATAGCTTATATTGGAAAACAAGGGGTTTTGTGTATGCTTTGTGAGTCTATTTTTGCAGAGAAAAATGGCCATACATCTCCAAAACATAAATTGGAACCATTTTTTAAAAATGTAATTAAGCATAATCAAAAAAGGATCATATTTAGTGTCCTGTCTGATCATTTATACACTATCAATGAAATATTTAATAGTGCAGCATCTACACATCGTAAAGTTATTATTATGGGTAAAAAGTTACAAAACGTTATTAATTATTCTGTTAAGAACAAATATTTAGTTATTGAGGAAAATCAGATAGGTGATTTGTCTAATTTAAAAGATGATAATGCAATAATATTAATAAGTGATGATAGGCAGTCTCCATATGCAAATATCAGTAAAATTTTAAATAATTATGATAAATATATTGAGCTTCTTCCGACTGATACAGTAGTATTTGCAGAGCCCAAATATGATAGTAGTGAAAAACTGTTTGTTAAAATTGTAAACGAACTTGCTAAATTTGGTTGTAATGTTGTAGACATACCTAAAGAATATTCAATATTGCAGCACGCCTCTAAAGAAGATTTAATGTTAATGATTAAACTGATTAATCCCAAATATTATATTCCAGTAAAAGGGGATTATAGATATATGGTTGGGAATGCTGATGTTGCATCAGAATTAGGTATTCCTTCTGAAAATATTATTTTAAAACAAAATGGGGACGTTATAACGTTTGAAAATAGAACCTTAGTTGATAAAATTGAGCGCATAAATGTCGATGATATTTTTATTGATGGTAAAAGCAATGATGATATTGGTGATCTTGTTATAAAGGATAGAGAGATATTATCTGAAAATGGTATTGTTCTTGTTAGTGCTACAATTTCAAAAAAGGAAAAAGTTATTATTGGAGGACCTGAAATTATAACAAGAGGCTTCATTTATGTAAAAGATTCAAAGAGTATGATTGAAGAAATTGAAAAAATATGCGAAGGAATAATAAATAATAATATTACTCCAAATTATGTAGATTATAATTTAATTAAAGTACAAATTCGTGAGGAGCTTGGGAAATATTTATACTTTGAGACCGAATGTAAACCAATGATTATAGCTGTTATACAAGAAGTCTAAATAAAGAAGATGAAGATCTTTTTTATTTTTTAAGGATATTTACAAAATATTAATAAAAAACATCTTTTTATACTTGATTATGTAGTTTTTAAATGATATATTTATACTAGAGAGGAGAACAACTGAAATATGGAAAAGAAAAATTATATTTTATTGACAATAATTGCAGTTGCAGTATTACTTGTTTCTGTTATAGGAGCTACATTTGCATATTTTGCATCTACTACTACTATTACAGCAACATCAGCTTTACAAGCAACTACATCAGCTAGTGCAGCAGTATTTACATCATCAACGTCAGATTCGATTACATTGTCAATAACTACAGCTAAAATGCAACAAACTGGAAGTGGTGATACTACTGAGGCAGATAAAGATACAGGTGATTTGACAGTTTCGTTAACTGGAGATACGGGAACTAGTTGTACATATAATATATCTTATACTAAAGATTCTAATTATGACACATATACTCCAACAAGTGGTCAAGAGACAAAAGAGTTTTTAATCTCTGGTACATCAAATAAAGAAGGTGGCGAACCTAAAGAATTTAGTAACAGAAGATATGACCAATTTACCGGTAACGTAGTTACAGGAGCGCAGATTTCTGCTGGTAAAACTATTAAGTGGACTTTTACAGCTACAATATATAATTTAGGTGTTGATCAAAGTACGGCGTTACTAAATAAGGAATTTAGGGGTTCATTTAAAGTATCTAGCGTGAGCTGTTAGTACGTTGCTATATAATTTTACATCATTTATTATAAGTAGTTTTATGGTGGGTTTTAAGATAAGGAAGGAAATAAAACAAATATGGAAAAGAAAAATTATATTTTGTTGACAATAATTGCGATTGCAGTGTTACTTGTTTCTGTTATAGGAGCAACATTTGCATATTTTGCATCTACTACTACTATTACAGCAACATCAGCTTTAGAAGCAGCAACATCAGCTAGTGCGGCAGTGTTTTCATCGTCATCAACAAATGGAATTTCATTAACGGTTACTACTGCAGATATGCAACAAGCTGCTGGCGGTTCTGGTGTGGTAGCAGCTACGGATGAAGGTGATTTGACTGTAACCTTAACAGCAGATGAGGGAACTGTATGTACATATAATATATCATACACTCATGATTCATCAGAATCTGCTTATACTCCAACGGTTGGCTATGAAAATCAG
This sequence comes from Mollicutes bacterium, assembly GCA_012799635.1. Classification (GTDB taxonomy): domain Bacteria; phylum Bacillota_I; class Bacilli_A; order RF39; family UBA660; genus UBA6448. The sequence continues at coordinate 414 of JAAZKW010000006.1, read as the reverse complement.
GAATTTTTAGTTTCTGGTTCTTCTAATAAGGTGGGTGAAACAAAATCTTTATCTGCAACAAGATATGATCAACTGACTGGAAATGTAATTACAGGAGCAACAATTACCGCAGGAACATCTACAACTACAGTTACATGGACTTTTACAGCAACAATATATAACTTGGGTGTAAATCAATTTGCTGCGTTGGGAAATAAGACTTTTAAAGGTTCTTTTAAAGTATCAACTGTTAAGTGTTAGGAAAGGGTTTTATAAACTCTTTTTTTATGTAAATATATAGTAATAGATTATGTCAAATTTTTTTGAAAATGTCAGTTAGAAATTTTTTGAAAATGTCAGTAGGCACTCTTTTAAAATATCTTATTAGGGTTCCATTTAGCCCAAGGAGAGTTAACAGTTTTATTAGTTTTAGAT
>JAAZKW010000005.1 GCA_012799635.1 Mollicutes bacterium | reverse complement strand
TCTGAAATTTATAAACCTCAATTAGAAGTTATTTTATCTAAAACTAATAAAACTGTTAACTCTCCTTGGGCTAAATGGAACCCTAATAAGATATTTTAAAAGAGTGCCTACTGACATTTTCAAAAAAATAAGTAAATACTCCCAGCTATTTTTATTTTAAACTTCATTAATATAATCTTTTAAAAAGTTATATTTTTCTTCATTAATTTTATAGATTCCATTATAAGGTTGTTCAATATAATATTTATTTTCTTTTTTATAAAAGTATATAATTATCTCTTTTCTTCTTCCTTTAATATTCATTTGATATAGTTCTTCTGGATTTAAAGGATTATCATAATAACTTTCTTTATTAGTATTAAGTTCTTTTAAAACACTATATATTTGTTTGATATTTTTTTTACTATTTATCTCTTTAAGAATATCCTCACCACGAATAAAATTAATAATAATATCTTCATCAGTTATTAAATTTAAAGTATATTTCCCAATATTATTATTCGAAACTAAAGCCAAATATCCTAAAAACACTACTATAAAGAGTATTGTAATAATAATTAAAAAAATCTTTCTTTTCATACTATCCTACCATTTATAGTATACAATAATTTATTGAAAAGAAAAAGGATAAAAAAATACTAGGTTTTTCCTAGTATTTATTAAATCACTGCATCATCTAAAAGATTTTCTTCCAAAACATCAGTTGCATCTGCACCTAAAAATTGTTTTTCAAGTTCAATATCGATATCATTATACTCCTTAACACCTGTACCAGCTGGTATTAATTTACCTATAATAACATTTTCTTTTAATCCTTTTAGATAGTCTACTTTACCTCTAATCGAAGCATCAGTAAGCACTCTAGTAGTTTCTTGGAATGATGCTGCTGATAAGAATGAATCAGTTTCTAAAGAAGATTTAGTAATACCAAGCATAATCGGATTTCCTTTAGCTGGTACACCTCCAGAAAGTAATACCGGTTTATTACCATCAACGAATTCTCTTAATGATACTGTTAATCCTTCAACAAATTCTGTATCTCCAGGATCTAATATTTTCACTTTACTAATCATTCTTTTTACAATTACTTCAATATGTTTATCGTTAATATCAACACCTTGAAGTTTATACACTTTTTGAATTTCTTTTAAAATATATTCTTGTGCTGTTAAAGGATCAGTTACAGCAAGAAGTTCTTTTGGTGCTATAACACCGTTTGTAAGTGGATCTCCTGCTTGAACCTCATCACCAACTTCTTTTATAACTTTCATATTATAATTGGTTACATGATCACGAGATCCCGCTTCATTAGTTACAGTTATTGTATATTTTAAATTACTTTCCGTTATATTTGTTACCTTTCCAGATATTTCCGAAATAGTAGCTTTAAATTTAGGAGTTCTTGCTTCAAATAATTCTTCTACTCGAGGAAGACCTTGAGTAATATCTTCACTTGTTGCAATACCTCCAGTATGGAATGTTCTCATTGTAAGCTGAGTACCTGGTTCTCCAACTGATTGAGCAGCCATAACTCCAACCGCCTCTCCCGTTTCTACAAGATTACCAGTTGCAAGATTACGTCCATAACATTTTTGACAAACACCTGAATCGCTCTTACAAGTGAAGGCACTTCTTATTTCTACCTTTTTAATACCTAATTTTTTTATCTTAGCACAAACATTTTCAGTAATAAGTTCATCAACATCTACAATTACTTTTTTAGTTTCTGGATCAATAATCTTTTTAGAAGCAAACCTTCCTAAGATTCTTTCTTCTAAAGGTTCAATTATAGAACCATCTTTTTCATTAATTAAATCTTCAATTAGAACACCATGAATAGAACCACAATCAAGTTCTTTAACAATTATATCTTGAGCAACATCAACAAGTCTTCTTGTTAAATAACCCGAATCTGCTGTTTTTAAAGCAGTATCTGCGGCACCTTTTCGATTACCATGCGATGATAAGAAGAATTCTGATACTTCAAGACCTTCCATAAAACTTGATGTTATTGGAATCTCTACGGTTTCACCATTAGGTTTAGCCATAAGTCCACGCATACCAGCAAGTTGCGTAAAGTTAGATATCTCACCCCTAGCACCTGAGTTCATCATCATAAAGATAGGATTCTCAAAGTCATCAGCACTTATTGCTTTCAGCGAACTTTTTACTTCTTCGGTTGCTTTTTGCCAATTAGTAATTACTTCTTGATATCTTTCTTGTTCAGTAATTAAACCTTTTTTAAATTGCTTATTTATTTTATCAACATTAGCTACTGCTTTATCAAGTATTTCTTGCTTTTTATCAGTTGTTTTAATATCTGTAAATGCTACCGTTGTTCCTGATAATGTCGAATACTTAAATCCTTGATCTTTTAATTTATCAAGCATTTTTGATGTTTCAGTAGTCCGATATCTTTTAAATACTTGAGCTATTAAAGATTTTAAAGTTCCTTTAACAAAAGGCTTTGTTAATGGCATCTTTTTAATTTCTTCAGGAATATTACTACCACTTGGAAGAAAATAATGATTCGGAGTAATACCTTCGATATTATCATTTGTTGGTTCATTAACAAATTGAAATGAATCAGGTAAAATCTCATTAAATTTAATTTTACCTACAGTAGTTATTAAATATTTATCCATTTGTTCATCAGTAAATAACTTATATTTAAATGAATTAACTGGGACAGCTATTCTTGCGTGTAAAGATACTTCTTTTCTTTCATAAGCCATTAATGCTTCATACATATCTTTAAATACTCTACCTTCTCCTTTGGCATCTGCTTTTTCTAAAGTAAGATAACAATTACCTAATACCATATCTTGAGAAGGAGTAACAATTGGTTTACCATCTTTTGGATTTAAAATATTATTTGCTCCTAACATTAGAAGTCTTGCTTCTGCTTTAGCTTCTTCTGAAAGGGGCACATGAACCGCCATTTGGTCACCATCAAAGTCAGCGTTAAAACCCCCACATACTAAAGGATGAAGTCTAATAGCTTTTCCACCAATAAGCTTTGGTTCAAATGCTTGAATACCAAGTCTATGTAAAGTTGGTGCTCGGTTTAATAAAACGGGATGTTCTGTTATAACATCTTCAACAATATCCCATACACATTCATCTCTTGCTTCAATTAACTTTTTAGCACCTTTAATATTATGAGCTAAATCTCTTTTAACAAGACCATGAATAACATGAGGCTTAAATAACTCTAAAGCCATTTCTTTGGGAAGTCCACACTGATACATCTTAAGTGATGGACCAACAACAATAACAGAACGACCAGAGTAATCCACTCTTTTTCCTAATAAGTTTTGTCTAAAACGACCTTGTTTACCTTTAAGCATTGAAGATAAGCTCTTAAGTGGTCGATTTGAAGATGAAGTAATACTTCTTCCTCTTCTTCCATTATCAAGAAGTGAATCAACTGCCTCTTGAAGCATTCTTTTTTCATTTTGAACAATAATCGAAGGTGCTCCAAGTTCAAGCAATTTTTTTAATCTATTGTTTCTATTTATAATACGGCGATATAAATCGTTTAAATCAGAAGTTGCAAACCTACCACCATCTAGTTGAATCATTGGTCTTAACTCTGGTGGTATAACTGGAAGAGTTGTTAGAATCATCCACTCAGGACGATTACCACTTTCCTGAAATGACACAAGGCAATCAAGTCTTTTAACAAGACGCGTTCTTTTTTGACCAGTTGTGTTCTCAAGTTCCTCTCTTACAGCTTCAATTTCTTTATCAAGATTAACATTACATAGAAGCTCTCTAATAGCTTCTGCTCCCATACCTACTTTAAATGTATTACCATACTTTTCATATAATGCCCGATATTCTCTGTCTGATATTGTTTGTTTTACTTCAAGTGGTGCATTTCCTGGTTCAATTACAACATAACTTACAAAATATAATACTTCTTCAAGATCTCTTGGAGACATATCAAGAACAAGTCCCATCTTCGAAGGTACCCCTTTAAAAAACCAAATATGTGAACAAGGAGCAGCAAGATCTATATGGCCCATTCTTTCTCTTCTTACTTTAGATAAAGTTACTTCTACACCACATCTATCACAAATAATATTTTTATATCTTAGTCTTTTGTATTTACCACAAGAACATTCAAAATCTTTAGAAGGCCCAAATATTTTTTCACAAAACAAACCATCTCTTTCTGGTTTCAATGTCCTATAGTTTATTGTCTCGGGTTTTTTAATTTCTCCATACGACCATTTTTTAATTCTTTCTGGTGATGCAATAGATATTCTAATACCTTTAAAATTACTTACATCTATCATTATAAATCACCTTCTTCCTCATTTAATTCCTCTTCTGAAAGAATATCCGGAAACTCAAGATCATCTAAATCAACATCTTCATTTTCTTCAGTTTCTTCTGGGATTGGAACATCTTCCGGTTCGATTGGTTCTTCTGAATCTTCTTCTTTAGACAAATCTATTTCTTCTATTCTAAGCGTTCCATCATTTTCTTCTTTTTCTTCTATATCTTTAAATTCTACTAAATTGTCATCATTATCAAGAACTTCAACAGCTAGTCCTAAAGATTGGAATTCTTTAACAAGTACTCTAAAGCTTTCTGGAACACCCGCTTGATTAACAAGTTTTCCTTTTACAAGGGCTTCATAAACTTTAACACGCCCTACTATATCATCAGCTTTTACAGTTAGTATTTCTTGAAGAATATGGGCTGCACCATAAGCATATAATGCCCAAACTTCCATTTCTCCAAATCTTTGACCACCAAATTGTGCTTTACCACCTAAAGGTTGTTGAGTAACAAGTGAATATGGTCCTGTTGCTCTTGCATGAAGTTTATCATCAACCATATGATGAAGTTTAACCATGTACATAATTCCTACTGAAATAGGATTATCAAAAGGTTCACCAGTACGACCATCTCTAAGGATAATCTTTCCATCATCACTCATCTTTGCTTCTTTCATTTCTTTTTGAATATCTTCCCAAGAAGCAGAGTCAAATACTGGAGATGCATAATGAACCCCTAGTTTTTTACCAGCCATTCCAAGATGTAATTCAAGAATTTGACCTATATTCATACGTGATGGAACCCCAAGAGGATTAAGCATAATATCAATAGGTCTTCCATCTGGCATAAATGGCATATCTTCTTCAGGTAATATTAAAGATATAACACCTTTATTACCATGACGACCTGACATTTTATCGCCTACTTGTATTTTTCGTTTTTGAATTATATAAACTCTTATTACTTTAGAAACACCAGCAGCAAGTTCATCAGAGTTTTCCTTAGTATATACTTGAACATCATGAACAATTCCATCTGCACCATGATCAACACGAAGTGATGTATCTCTTACTTCTCTTGTCTTTTCACCAAAAATAGCATGTAAAAGTTTTTCTTCAGAAGTTAATTCCTGAACTCCTTTTGGAGTAACTTTTCCAACTAAAATATCGCCTTCTTTAACTTCAGTACCAATTTGAACAATTCCATCGGCATTTAAATTCTTACGAGCTTCTTCCCCTACATTTGGTATATCTCTAGTAATCTCTTCAGGTCCAAGTTTAGTATCACGACATTCAATATCATAATGTGCTATATGAAGTGATGTATAAACATCATCTTTAACTAATCTTTCATTAAGTATTACAGCATCTTCATAGTTATAACCATCAAAAGTCATAAAAGCTACTGTCATATTTTTACCTAAAGCAAGTTCTCCTTTATCACAAGAAGGTCCATCTGCTATTACTTGGCCAACCTTAACTTTATCACCGGATTTTACAAGAGGATGATGATTTACACATGTTGAGGCATTAGATCTTTCAAATGATGCTAAATAATATGTTTCTTTACTTTTACCATTATCAATAATAATTGTTTTACTATCAGCATATTCAACTACACCAGATACTTTTGAAATAATACAACTTCCTGATGACTCAGCAGCTTTTGCTTCTACTCCAGTACCTACAATTGGGGCTTCACTGATAAGAAGTGGAACTGCTTGTCTTTGCATGTTTGCTCCCATTAATGTGCGACGCGCATCATCAAATTCAAGAAAAGGAATACAACTAGTTGTTACAGATACTACTTGGCTTGGAGCAACGTCCATATAATCTACTTCTTCTTTCTTAACACGAACATTATCACCATTTACACGAACAATAACATAATCATCAACAATATTATTATCTTTATCTAAAGCAATTGTCGCTTGTGATATATAATAATCAAACTCTTCATCAGCAGTCATGTATATAATTTTTTTATCAACTTTTCCATTAGTAACTTTATGATATGGAGTCATAATAAATCCATACTCATTAATCTTTGCATATCCTGCAAGTGATGTAATAAGTCCTATATTTTGACCTTCTGGAGATTCAACGGGACATATTCTTCCATAATGAGATGGATTAACATCTCGAACTTCCATTCCTGCTCTTTCTCTTGAAAGACCTCCTGGTCCTAATGAAGATAATCTTCTTTTATCAGTAAGTTCTGCAATCGGATTTACTTGATCCATAAACTTAGAAAGTTGTGATGAACCAAAGAATTCTTTTAATACTGCAGTAACAGGTCTAATGTTTATTAAAGTCTTTGGAGTAACATTTTCAATTTCTTGAGTAGTCATTCTTTCTCTAATAACTCTTTCCATTCGAGCCATACCTACTCTAAATTGATTTTCAATAAGTTCTCCAACTTGTCTTACTCTTCTGTTTCCAAGATGATCAATTTCATCTTCATTACCAACATTATAATGAAGACCTATATAATAAGAAAGTGATGCATAAATATCAGGAATTGTAAGTCTTTTTTCAAGTACTGTAGAATCAGTACCAATTGCATTAATAATTGTTTTACCATCTAATTTATCATATACTTTTAACACTTGAATATTCTTAAAATCATCAAGTTCTTCATTTATAATAGTTTCTTTAATTCCAAAACCACCAAGATATAACTCTCTTAGTTTTTGAAGTAATGGTTTAGTAATTACATCACCTTTCTTTGCTATAATTTCCTTACCATTTTTAATATTTTCTGCTAACTTACATCCAAGTAATCTTTCACAAATAAATAACTTCTTATTAAATTTATATCTACCTACTTTAGCAAGATCATATCTAAAACGATCAAAGAATCTAGTAATAAGTTGGTTCTTAGCACTATCTAAAGTAGCTGGTTCTCCTGGTCTTAGTTTTTCATATATTTCTAATAACGCTTCATCAGTATTACTTGTATTATCTTTTTCTAAAGTATTCTTAATATATGGATTATCCCCAAAAATACTAATAATCTCTTCATCAGAAGAAAGTCCTATAGCTCTTAAAAGAGTTGTAACAGTTACTTTTCTTGTTCTATCAATTCTTACATATATAACATCTTTAGCATCTGTTTCATACTCAAGCCAAGTGCCTTTATTAGGAATAATCTCTCCAGTTATAATACGACGTCCATTTTTATCAATTTCTCTTTTATAATATATTGATGGGCTTCTAACTAACTGAGATACAATAACTCTTTCGGCTCCATTAATAATAAAGGTTCCAGATTCAGTCATTAAAGGTAAATCTCCTAAAAAGATTTCTTGTTCTTTAACTTCCCCAGTCTCATGAATAAATAGTCTTGCTTGTACCTTAAGCGGAGATGCATAGTTAACCATTCTTTCTTTAGCTTCCTTAATAGAATATCTAGGAGCATCGAATGAGTAATCACCAAATTCTAAAGATATATTTCCCGTGAAACTTTCCACCGGAAAAAGATCCTCAAATGTTTCTTTGATTCCTACTTCCAAAAAATTTTGATAGCTCTTTTTTTGAACTTCTAATAAGTCGGCAAGCTCTAGTCTGTTTTTTGCTTTTGCGAAATTCCTTCTTTCGCGATAATCTCCAAATTTTTCTTTTTTATAAGCCACGATCTCACCCCATCATTAAATATTTTTTAGACTAATTTTTTATAAATATAAACACGTCAGCAATTTCTTATTTTAGCAAAGTTATTACCTTAATGTCAATACTTTTATTTGAAATGTGTAAAATTCTTTACTTTATTTTAAAATAATAACACAAAAAGAAAAATTATCATTCTAATTTTTCATTTAAATTTTGATTATTTTTAAAATAGTAATCCATTAGCCTTCCTTTTATTAAGTACGCTACTATTATACATAAGTAAACACTTAAAGTCAAGACTTTCTTATTAAAGAAAACCCTTTAAAAAAGCATCTTATCATCTATATAAAAAATAAGATTAAAAGCAAGATTAAAACAAAAGCTATTGATAAAATAATCCCATTAATTTTATCGCCTTTTTTAGATATAGCCCCCACATTTAAAGCCATTGCCATTAAAAAGCCTCCGATAAGTCCTCCAATATGCCCCCACATATCAATTCCTGCTATTGAAAAGCCAATAATAAGATTAAAAGCAATTACAGGTAATATTTGATTTAAAAGAGAATTTTTCAGATATAGTCTATAACAAAGGCCAAAATATACTAAAGCTCCCATTAATCCAAAGATAGCACCTGATGCCCCAACTGATACAACGCCCGCTTTTCCAGCAACAGCACTAAGAAGCCCTCCACAAAGAGCACTAAAAAAATATATTGTAAGATAATTAATTTTACCAAAATGCCCTTCTATTTCTTTTCCTATTATATATAATGAATACATATTAATCATAAAATGAGCTATTCCTCCGTGTAAAAATGCACTAGTAATAACTCTCCATATTTGTCCCGATTTAACAAGAAGCTTATTGTTTGCCCCTAGAATCAAAAGAGTTTTAATATCAAACTCATATATTGCTTTACTTAAAATCATAGATAATATAAATAATATCGTACATATTCCTATTAATATATATGTAATAAGAGGTTCTTTTTTAGAAAATATTTTCTCATATTTTTTATTGTCTTTTTCAGTTTTTTCATTAATGTCTTTTGTAACATTAAAAATCATATCAATACTACCAGTATTTTTATATAAGCCTTTCTTTAAGTTAGGAAATATTTCAAGCAAATCTTTATTATTTTCAATATCAGCTAAGCTTTTTACTGTAATATTATCAATATTTTTTAAGATTACAGACTTCTGATAATCATTTTCATTTAAATTAATATTTAAAGCATTTACTCTAAATGAGAAAGTTTTCTTTTTTATTTGACTTAAGATTCCTTTTATCTTATATTGATCAAATTCAAATTGTTCATTATTATGTATATAATTACTATTAATTCTAATAACTCTATAAGGACCATGAATATTTTCAAGCCATATTTCATCTTTTACCCCTTGAACAAGAATTGGGGAATAATTTTCTTTAGTAACAAAGTAATGAACCAAACTCATTAAGATTTGGTCTTGTTTTCTAACACTTATTTCCATCTTTGTCCTCCTTTAATTTTTTTATATACTCTTTCATTTCTTTTGGCATTTCACTTTTAAACTCCATCTTTTTGTTTGTTACTGGATGATTAAAAACTAATTTGCTTGCATGAAGGAATTGTCCAAAAGAAGTGCATTTTCCAAAGCTATATACAGGATCATTATAAATTGGAAAGCCAATATATTTCATATGAACTCTAATTTGATGGGTTCTTCCTGTTTTAATATTTATTTTCACAAGAGTATAATTATCATATCTTTCTATTACTTCAATATCAGTTAATGCTTTTTTTCCTCCATCAGATACAATCATTATATCATATTTTTTATTATCTCTTTTGATGGGGGCATCAATATTAACCCTTTGGTAAGGAAGATCGCCATTTAATAATGCAATATATTCTTTTTCAACTTTTCTTTCTTTAAATGCTGTTTCTAGTGCTTTATGAGCCTTATTATTTTTAGCAACAATTAATAATCCTGAAGTGTCTTTATCAAGTCTATGAACGATCCCAGCTCTTTCTTTGCCATTAATATCACTTAATTTATTAGTATAATACATTAAAGCATTAACTAAAGTATTAGTATAATGGGCATTAGCGGGATGAACAACCATTCCACTTGGTTTATTGATAATAATTAAATCGCTATCTTCATATATAATCTCAAGAGGGATATCTTGAGCCACAATTGGAACATCAACACTATATTTTTCATCATATTCTATTTCATCATTAATTTTTACTTTATAACTTCCCTTTTTTAAAGCCCCATTTACCTTTACTTTCTGTTCATTAATCATTTTAGTTATTATTTCACGAGAAAACGAAGTACAGTTACTTAAATACTTATCCAATCTTATATTATCTTCATTTACTTTTACTTTCATTATCTTCTCCTAAAAAAATGGCATAAAGTAAAAGGAATATACCAAGACATATAAAGATATCAGCAAAGTTAAATATTGGAAAATTATAATTCACAATATAAAAGTCTATAAAATCTATCACATAACCATAAAATATTCGATTAAATAAATTACCAAATAGTCCACCAAATACCATCCCAAAAGCAAGTATGTTCCTTTTATTTGCTTTAAACTTCTGCATATATAAATATAAAAATATTAATATAGCAATATTAATAAGTATTATTATTGTTTTATATCCTTGTAAAAATCCGAAAGATACTCCAGTATTATATGCTTTTGTTACATATAAAAATTCGTTTAGTAAAGGATAACTTTTACCCAAAACAAGAAATTTATTAATAATTAATTTGCTAATAAAATCAAATATAAAAAACATAACACTTAATAAACCTATTTTTCTCTTCATAAGCTTATTATACTATTGTTTTTTTATTCTAACAAGTACTAACTATATCAAGGAAGGCCATATATAAGAGTAGTATTACCAGTACCCCTCCAAGTATTCCAATAATTCATATTACCCAAATTAGTTGTTAAAAATGAGGTGTTTGTATAATATACATTTACTGGACTTGATCTACTAAAAGAAATTTGACTCATATTTGCCTCTGTCCAACCACTTCCAAAGATAATATTAGATGCTCCTGTACCAATAGCAAAAAATGATAAGTTTACAGATGAATTATTAATTAAAAATGAATTAAGGTTTAATGTAAAGACATTGCTACTATACCCTGTATTTACAAACATTCCAGACATATTAGTTACATTTATAGTATTGAACTGACTACCCAGATTTAAAGTGAAAATTGGGCTGTTGTTACCTATGGAGTAAAACATGTAAGACATATTAGTTACGTTAGAGGTATTAAACTCACTACCTAAATCTAATGTAAAGACATTGCTACTATACCCTGTATTTACAAACATACTTCTCATATTTGTTACTTTTGAAGTATTAAAATGAAAACCTAAATCTAAGGTAAAGTCATTATTACTATAACCTACATTATGAAACATGGCATTCATATCTGTTACATTGGAGGTATCAAAATGAGAGCCTAAGTTTAAAGTAAAATTTTCATTATATAGTCCTACATTATCAAACATTACAGCCATATTAGTTACATTTGAAGTATGAAAATGAGAACCCAAATCCAAGGAGAAGGTAGGACTAATTCGACCAAGATTATAAAACAATCGAGACATATTAGTTACATTTATAGTATTGAACTGACTACCCAGATTTAAAGTGAAAATTGGGCTGTTGTTACCTATGGAGTAAAACATGTGAGACATATTAGTTACGTTAGAGGTATTAAACTCACTACCTAAATCTAATGTAAAAATATTGCTAATTAGACCTGTACTAGAAAACATATTAGACATATTAGTTACTTTTGAGGTATTAAACTTTAAACCTAAATTCAAAGTAAAGATATTACTGTTTCTTCCTGTATTATAAAACATATTAGACATATTAGTTACGTTAGAGGTATTAAACTCTAAACCTAAATTCAAAATAAAGATATTGCTGTTTCTGCCTGTATTATAAAACATATTGGCCATATTTGTTACGTTAGAGGTATTAAACTCTAAACCTAAATTCAAAGTAAAAATATTGCTGTTTCTTCCTGTACCAGAAAACATATAAGCCATATTAATTACGTTGGAGGTATTAAACTTTGAACCTAAATCTAATGTAAAAATATTGCTAATTAGACCTGTAGATGTAAACATATGAAACATATTGGTTACTTTTGATGTATTAAACTCACTACCTAAGTTTAATGTAAAGTCATTACTACTTCGACCTGTATTAGAAAACATTTCATACATACTTGTTACATTTATAGTATTGAACTGACCACCTAAATTTAAATTAAATATATTACTATTATAACCTGTGTTAGCAAACATTTGAGACATAGAAATTACTTTTGAAGTATTAAATTGAGAGCCTAAATTTAAGGTGAAAACATTACTACTATAACCTGCCAAAAGAAACATAAAAGACATATTTGTTACGTTAGAGGTATTAAATTCACTACCTAAGTCTAATGTAAAGTCATTACTACTATAGCCTGTAGAATAAAACATTCCAGACATATTTGTTACATTTGAGGTATTAAACTGGCTGCCTAAATTTAAAGTAAAAACATTACTACTGTAGCCTGTACGATAAAACATGGAAGACATATTTGTTACATTCGAAGTATTAAATTTTGATAAGTTTATACTATTTAATTGATTATATTCTATTGATGAGGTATTCCAATTACCAAGGGCATAAATCATGTTTGGACCTGGTCTTACCTCATTTCTTTCTCCGATATAAAGATTGTTGCCTTCGGTCCATGTTGCAATTACATCAACATCATCTACATCAGCAAAAAAGGCCATATTAATATTTTGAAAGTCTGTTGGAATCTTTGTATTTAAATCTACTGAAAAAATATCGGTTACGTTATTGACATCGACACTTTGCCTTCTTGTTAAATCGATTATTGAATTACCACTATTAGTGGATAATTTAGGTAATGTTAAAATATTATTTTGATGTTTGTTAAGAAGTTTTTCAAATGTAGGTATTAAATCTGCTTCTCCAACTAAAGTAAGCTGAGAATTATATTTATGAAAATATGAATATGATGGTATATATACTAATATAAACATAACAAAAGAAACTATCATTACTATAGCTATCCAATATAAAGAAGGTTTATTAAATTTATTTCTTACCTTTTTCATATTATATAAAGTATAACATATGAATATTTTAATGTCAAATTTTTTTGAAAATGTCAGTTAGAAATTTTTTGAAAATGTCAGTAGGCACTCTTTTAAAATATCTTATTAGGGTTCCATTTAGCCCAAGGAGAGTTAACAGTTTTATTAGTTTTAGAT
>JAAZKW010000029.1 GCA_012799635.1 Mollicutes bacterium | reverse complement strand
GATTCTCTGATAAAAAATTTAATTATATAACTTCCCCGGAAGACAATATGGTGCGCAATAAAATCAATGTTTTTCCTGTCCACCTAGCAAAGGGACTTGAATTTGAAAAAGTATTTGTTTTACTAGAAGATCTTACGAGAAAAGAACAGTATATTGCTTGCACCAGAGCTTTAAATGAGCTTATTTTAATAGATTCAAATAATAATTTAAATAATAGTAGGAAATTATAAATATTGGATAATTGAAAACATATTAAATAGAGCAAAAGATAATGTTGGCATATGATAAATTTACTTTTTAAAAGATTATTAAAATAACCATAATTAAAAGATTAAAATTAAATATGAAAATTAATATAAAAATTATAATTATTAGCCTTATAATAGGATTTATTTCATTTCCATTTATTGCTCTTGGAGGAATTTTTACTTCTTCTCTATTTGATGGTAAAACCATAGAAGAAGCATTGCATATTATCGGCAATAAAATAGAAGAAATTTTTATCATTGTTAATGATATTGAAAATAAACAGTCAAAATTAGAAAAAGAAATATATTGCTTAGAGCTAATAAAGAAAACGCCAGAATGGGGTACTGCTTATTACATCAATAATGATATAGTTAAATTTTACGAATCTGCAAAAGAGCAACTAGACAATTTTGAAAATGACCCAGCTTATCATTATCCAGGAATGTTAGAGAAGTGGAAAAAGGCGGTTGAAGAAGCAGAGCCTCTCTATATAAAGTACATAGAAGAATGTAAAAATAATTAATTAATAAAAATATATTTATGCCAGTACCAGATTTTCAATCAATAATGCTACCCTTGCTTAATTTATTAAAAAATAAAGAATGTTATGCTTTAAGTGATGTTGTAAACAAGCTCGCACAAGATTTCAACTTAAGTGATTCTGATCTTTCTGAATTGTTACCGAGTGGAAAACAACCAAAATTTAGAAATAGGGTTGGCTGGGCGAGAACTTATCTTAAAAAGGCAGGGCTATTAGAACAACCGGCAAGAGGGATTATGAAGATAACAGATAAAGGATTAGATGTTTTAAAGAAAAACCCAGAAAAAATTAACATTAATTTTTTACAAAAATTTCCAGAATTTATAGAGTTTAGAACTATTAATAAAGATAGTATAAAAATTGAAGAAGAAGAAATAGACAGAGAAGAAACTCCAGATGAATTAATAGAAAAAGGTTATAACCTTATTAGAGCTGACCTTGGGCAAGAATTACTTCATAAATTAAAAGATAATACGCCAGCCTTTTTTGAAAAAGTCGTATTAGACCTACTTTCTTCTATGGGCTATGGAGAAGGAGAAGTTACTGGTCGCTCTGGGGATGGTGGAATCGATGGTATTATAAGTCAAGATAAACTTGGTCTTGATAAGATTGTTTTTCAAGCTAAGTGTTTTAGTGAGGGTAATCATGTTGGTTCTGGAATGATTCGTGATTTTATTGGTGCATTAGACACAAAAAGAATAAATAAAGGTGTTTTTATAACAACATCTAAATTTTCTAGCGACGCAGAACAAACAATTTTTCAAAGTCAAAAAAGTATTGTGTTAATTAGTGGCAATAAACTTGTTCAGCTAATGATGGACCATGATTTAGGAGTAAATCCCAATAAAGATTATAAAATAAAGGAAATTGATTCAGATTATTTTTCAGAAGATTAATTAATAACACAAATCTAAAAATGAAAAAAACAAGCTTAAGAAGTGAAATTATAAACATTGTTCTTGAGATATTGGGTATTTATCTTGTTCTTCTTTTAATACTATGGTTTGGAAACAAAGAAATATTCTGGAGTTGGGTTTACTGGGGTACTGGTATTTTTGCCACTATTACCTTTTTATTTATATTATCTAAAAAACAAAATAAAAAAAGAAAAGATAATTTAATAAAAGATATAGAAAGATTGTCTCTTAAAGATAATGTTAATAATTTCATAAACAGAGCAGGAATGGAAAAGGGAAGATATGCTTGGAAATATGTTAATTATGGATTCAATAGAGATAAAATGAACATATTCTTAAGAACACTAAAAGAAGATGGGTTAAAAATTAAAAACATGGATGATCTCGAATATATATTGACTCACTTCATAAACAAAAAAGAGGAGTCTCTTTTAAGAGGAGGGATAAACAATGATCAAAAATATTTT
>JAAZKW010000004.1 GCA_012799635.1 Mollicutes bacterium | reverse complement strand
TATTATATTCATGTGATTAATTCATCTCCTTTATTTTTGTATTTTCAATTCAATTATAGGACAAAAGATGAAATTAATCACTTTTTTATTGACTTTATGTTTTCACCCGTACTTTGGAAACACTATCCTCTGAGTAATTTAGGTTTATTGATTACCAAAAATGTAGTATAATACTATTTAGAAACGGGAGGTAAGTATGAAGTTTAAAGTAACAAAGAAAGATTTTATGTTATTTATATTATATAGTATAATCCTTTTTTACTTTTGTACAATTGCAGTTCTTAATTTTGCCTCACTTGCTGAGACCGAATCTTTTTATGGTATAATTCCTCTTCCAAGCGATGTTTTTGTTCCAGATACACTTATTATTATTATTGCATTATTTATTGGTATCTTAATCTTAATATTTACTAAAGTTTCATCAAATATATTTGAAAAAGATAAAGGTGGTCTTTTTGGTATTAAATTTTCAGAAAAAAGTTCTGATGGTTATGCTAAATGGGCTGATGAAAAAGAAATTAAAAGTGATAAAGATGTAGTTTGCATTAAAGCAAATGCTAAAACTATTGATGCCGCAGGAATCCCACTGATAAACAAGGGTGATAAAATGTGGGTTGATAATGGGGAATATCATAATATGGTAATTGGTGCTACTGGTTCTGGTAAAACAGAATGTATAGTAAAGCCATTAGTTAATATTCTAAGCAAGAAGGGTGAAAGTATGGTAATTACTGACCCTAAAGGTGAAATATATGCATATTGTGGCGAATATTTAAAAAATCAAGGTTATCATATTATTATTCTTGACTTTCGTGATCCAGAGCTTGGTAATGCTTGGAATCCTTTAACGTTACCATATCAATACTTTAAATCGGGTAATGAAGACAAAGGTATTGAGCTTCTTGAAGACGTAGCTTCAAATATTTTGTTTGATAAAGATAGTAATGCTGAGCCTTTCTGGGAACTAAGTGCCTCAGATTATTTTTCTGGTTTAGCTTTAGCTCTTTTTAAGGATGCAGAAAATGAAGCTCAAGTAAATATTAATAGTATTAATCAAATGTCAGTAGTTGGAGAAGAAAAGCGTGGAGCGATGCCATATATTAGAGAATATTTTAACTACCATGGTACTGATTCTCCTGAATATATTTTTGCTTCAAATACTATAACGGCACCACAAGAAACTAAAGGAAGTATTTTATCAACCTTTAGACAAAAAATAAGACAGTTTTCAACAAAACAAAATTTAAGTGAAATGCTTTCTTATAGTGATTTTGATATGCGTGATATTGGAAAAAAGAAAACAGCAGTATTTATGATAGTTCATGATGAGAAAAAAACATATCATTCTTTAATGACAATCTTTACTAAACAATGTTATGAAACATTAATTGATTGTGCTCAACAAAATGGCGGTAAGCTTGCATATAGAACCAATTTTATCTTAGATGAGTTTGCTAACATGCCTCCATTAAATGATGTGGATGCAATGGTTACAGCAGCTCGAAGTCGTGATATTAGATTTACCTTTATTATTCAAAACTTCTCACAACTTGATGCAGTTTATCGTCCAGAAATTGCAGAAATAATTAAAGGAAATTGTGGTAATTTAATATATTTGATTTCCACGGAACTTAAAGCTTTAGAAGAAATAAGTAAAATGTGTGGTGAGGTGAAATCTAAAGATAAAGATAAAACAGCTTCAACCCCACTTATTACAATATCTGATTTACAAAAATTAAAATTATTTCAGGCTATTATAGTAAGATGGCGTAAAAATCCATTTAAAACAAATTTAACGCCGGATTTTAAAATTGACTGGGGATATAAATGCGATAAGGCTGTAGTATTTGGAAGAGAAAGAAGAGAAATTCAAATATTTGATTTAAAAGCATACGTTTCTAATAAAAAGAATGAAGAGGCATTGAGTGGTAATTCATCATCACCTTATATGGGCGATATGTTTGGTGGCGGCGGCGGTTTTAATCCATTCTTGGGCGGCGGCGGTGGCTTCAATCCTTTCTTGGGAGGAGCCCCAATGGCCCCACCTAAAAGTGATTTTTCTTCAAATCCATTAATGGGTCCTTTAAGTAAAAATGAAAAGCCTTATGGTGATTTATCTTCAGATGATATTGATCAAATGGTAAAAGATATTGAGAAAAAGCTAAAAGAGCTTGATGAAGAAGAAGCTAAAGAAAAAGAAAAGTTATCTGAAAGTAAAAAAGAAAAGGTGGATACTAAGCGAATTGATTTAATTGATGATAAAGAAAACGAAGTAACTGACCCATCAGAAACATTAATTATAGAAAAAATAGATGGGGTTGATAATAAAGCAAATAAAATTTCTGAAAAGAAAATTATTGAAGAAAAAAACCCTTTGGATTTGACTAAAGAAATTAATATTGATGATATTAACACCTCTAAAATCAATGTTGATAAAGATAGTGTAGTGCTAGATGAGAAAGTTATTACTGATGATGAATACTTTGATGATTTCTTTGATGAATAAGAGATTTAACGCTCTTATTTTCTTTTATTGAAAGCTTGATAAAATAATGATATTATCTTAATAGACATAGGATGGTTTTTATGAAAATAGGTTTTTGTGAAACTTCAGGAACATTAAGAACTTTTTATATTTTAGGTATCCTTAAAAATATTCTTTTTATTATTGTTCCCATAATTTTAATATTACTAGGAGCATTTAGGCTTACTCAAGCTATAATAAAAAAAGATGAAAAAATGCATTCTATTATTAAGCAAAGTATTATTAATTTAGCTATAGGTCTTGTGATATTCTTTTTACCGATATTAACCATGTCAATTTTATCAATAGCTAATAAAGAGACTGTTGATTATTTAAAAGGATGTTTTAGATCATCAACACCTACAAAAGCAGAATATATGAGTAAAGTTGAAGATGTTGAAAACTCTTTGGTTATGTTAAAAGGAAAGCCAAGTAAAGAAAATTTAATAAAAACTGAGGATAAGCTAAAATCATTAGTTATTTTCATGAATGGAGAAGCTAATAGGGCTGATAGAGAAATAATTGAAAATTTTCATTTAGATTTAGCGGACCACTATACTATAGTCGAAGAAAAAGAGCTTGAAAAAGATTGTCTTTCTAAAGGGGGTATATTTGAGAAAAATAAATGTGTAATAAAAGAGGCGAATAAGCCTACTGTTAAAGAGGAAATAACTGAAGAATCAAATGATAATGGTGTTGCGGTTGATGGTAATGCTGGTAAGATGATTCCATATACATTTAAATCTAGTAATGATTATCTAGTTATTAATTCAAAAATAAGTATCAATGAATATTTAAAAATAATTGATAAAAATGAAATAAGACAGAAAACAAGAAGCAAAGAACACCGGGGATATTGTTTAGCTGTGTCATATGTTCATGCTCATAATCTTCATTTTGGTGGGAAAAATGATAACACCAGAAGTTTTTTAGGATATAAGTATGCTTATAAATATAGCAGTCATAAAGAATATTCCAAATCAGAAATGTTGAAGGCTATATATAAAGAGTTAACTAATAATAGACCAATTATTATCCAAGTTAATGGTAATAAACAAGGAACTTCTAGGCACTTTGTTACAGCAGTAGGATTCAAAAAGAGTGTTACATCATCATCATCATTATCCCAAGGAGATATATTAATTATTGATAGTTGGGATGGTAAATTAGAGGGTTTAAAACCAGTAGGAGATAGATTTTTTATTACTGGTAGGGACTGTAACAAAAATTATTCGGGTCATTACGCATTAACTTTAAAGTAATAATAAATTTATAAGGGCGGTATATAAATATGATTTATTTAAAAAAATTTACACTTTTATCTGAAGATGTTGAATATGATATGATTTGTTCTAAAAAGAATATTTTTAATAACTTGTATCCACTAAGGATATTTTCTGAAAAAGAATTTAGAAAGATAGAATTTGAACCTATTACTATTTTTTATGGTGGAAATGGTTCGGGGAAAACAACCCTGTTAAATATCATTGCTTTATCTATTAAAGCAACAAAACGAAGTGTTGATAAAAAAGGAGAACTATTCGAAGAATATGTAAAGAAATGTAATCATGAATTAATTAACCAAGACAATTGCAAAGAAATGAAGTTTATTTCAAGTGATGATGTGTTTGATTATTTACTAGATTTAAAAGCGATTAATTCTAATGTTAATCGAAGAAAAGATGAGCTTGTCCAAGAATATTATGACTATAGAAATACATCTTCAGAAAAAACTAACTTAAAACAGTACGAAGAAATAAAAAATAAATATGATTCTAATAGAATGACAGTATCAAAATATGTAAGAACTAGATTAAGAAATAATAATATAATTCAAGAATCCAACGGAGAGACCGCTTTAGATTTTTGGCAACAAGAAATTGAAGATAATTCTTTATATATTATTGATGAGCCAGAAAATAGTCTTTCTGCAGAAAACCAATTAAAATTAAAACAATTTATTGAAGAGTCAGTTAGATTTTATAATTGTCAATTTATTATATCGACTCACTCGCCCTTTCTCCTTGCTTTACATGATGCAAAAATATATAATCTTGATAGTGTGCCAGTAAAAACAGAAAAGTGGATAGATCTGAAAAACGTTAAAGTTTATAGCCAGTTCTTTAAAGAACTTAGTGAAGAATTTGAATAAAATAATTGTTATTGGTTTAATAGACAATCATTATAAAGTGTGCTATATTAATTTAAATTAATTTAGGAGGTTTTGCTTGACTTATATAATGTATGATTTTGAAAGAATAAAAAAGGATTTAAAAGATTATTACATGAGTGCTTATTTTACTTTGGGATATGGTGCATCATTAGTAAATGTTAGTAATATTGAGATTTTAACAAACGAAGAATTACTTGTTCTAGTTCAAAATATTGGATTAAATTTAGATGATTATGTACTAAAAGATTATGGAAGTTTTTATAATAAAAAATAAAAAGAGGTTAAATATGGATGGATATAAAGTTACAAATATTGAACATAAAAAATATAAAGATAAAATTGAAAGAATAGCGGCATTTAATTCATTAGCAACTCTTTTAGTTTCAACAATGGTGAATTATAAAACAAAAAATATCAATATATATCCTAATTTATTTGATGATAATATAAATAATATAAAAGCATTAAATGTTACAATCAACCATGATGGATCAATTGTAACAGAGTAAGAAAGGAAGATAAAATGAATTATCAAAAATATGATACTGTAGAACTTGATGGAGAAAAAGAATATATTGTTGTAGATAGTTTCAAGTATAATGATTATAAATATGTATACTTAGTTAATCCTAATGATTCTAAAGAAGTTCTTCTTACAAAAGAAGAGGTTGTTGATGGTCAAAGCTATTTAACAGAAGTTACCGATAAAAAAGAATATGAAAGGGTAGCTTTGGAGATTGTAAAAAGAAATAAAGAAGATTTAAAAGCTTTTCTAGGTAATTAAATAACAATAGTTATAAAGGAGTTTTATGATTGAGGAAAAAACAAAAGGATTTTTAATTGTAGTGTCAGGCCCTTCTGGAGCTGGTAAAGATAGTATTTGCAATAAGGTTGCAGAAGATTTAAAGAATGTTGAAATATCTATATCAATGACTTCAAGAGAACCAAGAAAAGGTGAAGAAGAAGGCAAGAATTATTACTACATATCCAAAGAAGAATTTGAAGATAAAATTAAAAATGATGAATTTTTAGAATATGCAGTTGTTCATAATAATCAATATTATGGAACTCCAAAAAAGGAAATTGAAGAAAAATTAAATCAGGGAATAAGTATAATTTTAGTAATCGATATCCAAGGTGCTTTAAAAGTAAAAGAAATTGCTCCCGAAGCTATTTTTATCTTTATTATGCCTCCGAGTATGGAAGTCTTAAAAGAAAGGCTTTTAGCAAGAGGAACTGAAAGTAATGAAAAAGTGCTTGAAAGATTTAAAAGAGCTTATCAAGAAATAAATGAATTTAAAAAATATAACTATGTAATAGTTAATGATAATTTATCAGATTCAATAAATTCAATGAAAGCTATTTTGCTTGCTGAAAAATCTCGAGTTGATAGAATTGAAGATATTTATTTAAATACTTCAGAAGAGTTTATTCATGAGGGATTAATAGATAAGGAATTTGATAATCCTGAATTTAAATTTGATGATTAATCTTTATCAAATCCCAAATTGTAACCCACCAAATAACAGTAATAAAATTAGATATTATCGGAGAAAGCTATTTTTCTGTAAAGATATTAAAAATCAGAACCAAAATACCTATAATAAAGCAAATTAAAGATTTTTTATTTATTCTAGAAATATAGTAGTCATTATAGTATTGACAATTATAAAAAAAAATATACAATATAAAACTTATATGGAGGTGTTTTGTATGATTAACCCAAAAGAAATTGAAAATAATATTATAGGGTTGTTTGCTGAAAGTAAAGATGAGCCTTATGTAGTTGGTAATGGTATATTAACACACATTAAAATTGCGTTCAGTAAAAAGAAAATTGAAGAAAACAAAAAAGACATTGCCGTTATATTGCAAGAAATAGGGATTGATGAACATTCTTTAATAAACTTGTCAAGTTTAACAAAATATAAAGATGGTAGTTTTTGGAATCAGTTACAAACCATAGAAGATTTTAAAGCATTAGAATTACTTTTGGCTTGTTCTGATGCATGTGGTTTTATTTATAATGATCTAGATACAATTGAAAGAAATATAAATTCAATCGGAGATTTTGGTTCTTTACTTATTTCGCAAATTGGTATTTCTATTTATGAAGATAAAGACGAATGGCTAAAATTAATAAAAGAACGTGTAATTGAGAAGATGTTTTTTTTAACAGACTCAGAAAATATAATAAAATGCGCAAATTTAGGCCACGATTTAACTGACTCATCATCATTTAAACATAAATAAAATTATATATAATTCGCTATTAATGTTGTATAAAAATGATTATTTAGTTATTAAAACGCTTAATACATATTTTTCAATAATATATTTGACAATAAAATTAACTGACAAAAGAAAAAAATTGTGATAATATTAAATTACTAATAGACGTTAGAGAGTATGATAGTATGACATGCTCTTTTTTTAATGAATAATAGAAAGGAAAGGTGATATATGTAAAAATACTTAAATACTAATTACAGAAAGGAGATACATGAAGAAATTATTAAAAATTAGTATTATATTATTATTATGTTTATGTATAAGAGTAAAAGGGGAAACTTATTATGGTAGATTAAGGGGCGGAGAAAATATTGGTAAAATATATATTAAAAAGAAAAGAGCTGATGGCTTTACTCATTATATGACTGCAAATTTTATTTATTTAGATGATAAATTAGTATATTGTCTTGAACCTTATGTAATAATAAGTGGTAATTTGGTTGAATTTGATGTATATAATAAATATTATAACTTGTCTGAAGAACTTTGGAATAGAGTTAAAAAAATAGCTTATTTTGGCTATAATTACAAAGATAAGTATCACGATCATACAGCTGATTATTGGTTTGTTGTTACGCAAGTTTTAATATGGAAAGAACTTACCTCTGATGAAGAGATTTTTTTTACAGATAAACTGAATGGTAATAAAATATCTTTATTCGAAGAAGAATTAAATGAACTAAGAAATTTAGTTAATAACTATGAAACGCTTCCTAGATTAAACCTTAAATATGATATGTATTTAGGAAAAGAAGAAACATATACAGATGAAAGAAATCTATTGGAATATTATGATATCGAAGAAAGTGAAATGTTTTCTTTTAAAAAAGAAGGTAATACCCTTACGATCACTCCACGTAAAGTGGGAAGAAGTGTTATAAAGTATACTAGGAAAAGCATAAATTATGGAAGACTGCCAATTGTATATCAAAGTAACCTTGATCAAGATGTAATGGAAACCGGAGATATCGATGAAATAGTGTTTTATCAACCAATATTGATTTCTGGTGGTAGTTTTAATATTAAGAAAACTTTTACAGAGAATATAGATAAATATACTACTATGGGAGCTAAATATAATTTAATTAATGAAGAAGGGGAGATAATTAAGATTCTTACTACTGATGAGAATGGTATTATTAATATTGATAATCTTCCTTTTGGTAAATACTGTTTAAAAGAAATAAAAGCTCCAGAGGGGTTTATTATTGATGATCAATTATATTGTTATAGTATAGATGAAAATAATTTGAATGTCGATATTACATTATATAATAAGCTAATTAAAGGGAAAATTGAAATAACTAAAGTT
This sequence comes from Mollicutes bacterium, assembly GCA_012799635.1. Classification (GTDB taxonomy): domain Bacteria; phylum Bacillota_I; class Bacilli_A; order RF39; family UBA660; genus UBA6448. Next base: position 12,100 of record JAAZKW010000004.1, on the reverse strand, counting down.
TATGCATCATCAGAAACAGGAATAATGACTCCTGAAGTAAATGTCAAATTTGGTATATATGATGAAAGTGGTAAGCTTGTAAAAGAGGTAACAGTTAATAATGATGGTAAGATTAATGAAGAGCTTTATTATGGGAAATATGTATTAAAACAACTTACAACAACAGATGGATATGAAATGATGGAAGATTTTTATTTTGAAATCGATGAAAATGAGAAAGTTATTAGTAAAGTAATAGCAGATGCTAAAATAATAACAGGCAGTATTACTATAAATAAATATAGTGATGACAAAGAACCTTTAGAAGATGTTGTATTTGGCTTATATAAAGAGAATAAGTTAATAAAAACATATGTTACTAATAACGAGGGAATAATTGAAATTAAAGATTTAGATCTTGGTAAATATGAAGTAAGAGAAATAGAAACTAAAGAAGGATATGAAATAGATAATAAAATATATGAAATAAATCTTACTAAAGAAAATAATTTTATTAAGATTGGAGCAATTAATAAAAAAGTAGTTATTCTTGAAGTCCCAGATACATATAAAAATGTTTAAAAAAATACTTGTAGTAATAACAATTATAATTATTATATTAATAGTTGTATTAAGCCAATATAAAAGGCAAATAGAAAATAAAAGTATTGATTATTTTTTTAATAAAGGTAATTATAAGACAAATATTATTAAATATTTAATGGTTTTAGATATCCCTAAAATCAATTTGAAAAAGGGTGTATGTAATTTTTTTGAAGATTGTAATAATGTTAATAAAAATATTGAAATACACATTAAATCCGATTTACCAAATGAAGAAAATGGTTCTATCATTATTATGGGGCATAATGGAAATAGCAAAATATCTTTTTTTAAAACACTAGATAAGTTAAATATTAACGATATAATATATATTCATTATGAAAATAAAACTTACGAATATATATTAAATGAAATATACGATATTAATAAAAATGGAAAAGCATCTTTTATAAAGGATGAGGGTAAAAACGCCTTATTTTTAATAACATGCAAAAAGAAGGAGAAAGATAAACAGACAATTTATCTTTCATATTTAAATGATATAATTGAAAGATAAAAAGTATGATATAATATTCATAACATCTTATAAAGAGCGGAGTAGGGACTAGCCCATAGATACCGCACCAACCTATTTTAAGAAGGTGGTAAAGCTAGATCTATAAGATAGCCTTTTATAGCATTCAAGGTTATCTTGGATGTTTTTATTTGATGTAAGGTACTATAAAAGGAGGGAAATTATGAAACTTTATAGTAATGAAATTGTTTTTAAAGGTCACCCTGATAAAGTGTGTGACCAAATTAGTGATGCCCTTTTGGATGCTTATTTAAAAGATGATAAGCAATCAAGATGTGGTATTGAAGTAGTAGGAGGAAAAGGTATTATCTTTGTGACCGGAGAAGTTACAAGCAAGGCAAAGGTTGATGTTGAAAAAATAGTAAAAAGAGTATTAAGAGATATCGGCTATAATGATAATTATGAAATAATTAATAATCTTGGTGTTCAAAGTAAAGATATTGCTCTTGGAACTAATGATATTATAGGAGGCGCTGGAGATAATGGTATGATGTTTGGTTTTGCAACTAGAGAAACTAATAAATATCTTCCCAAAGCAATGGTTATTTTACAAGAACTTAGTATGTTTTATGATGAACTCCATAAAAAAGATAAACGTTTTTTACCTGATGGCAAAGCAGAAATTACGGGTTATTATGATGAAAAAGATTATTTGATTAAAATTAAAGATTTTACTATATGTTACCAAAATACTGAAGAAGAGCGAGAAAAAACTGATAAAATATTAATGGACGAAGCAATAAAAATAGCAAATAAATATAATGTTTTAATTGAAAATTTTTTAATTAACCCTACTGGTAAATTTCAAATCGGTGGCTTTGAAGGAGATGCTGGGCTTACAGGAAGAAAAATAGTGGTAGATTCTTATCAATCATTTGCTAGAGTTGGCGGCGGAGCTTTTTCAGGCAAAGATCCTACTAAAGTGGACAGATCTGGAGCTTATATTGCTAGAAAAATAGCTAAAGAAATACTTGATAAAAATAAAGACATTAATACTTGTGAAGTCCAAATATCATATGCAATAGGTATTGATAAACCCCTTTCTATTAATATTAAAACTGATAAGGGGTATATAAAGACACCTACAAACTTATATGATAGATGTAAAGTTAAAAATATAATTAAGGAACTTGATTTATTAAATATATGTTATGAACAAAAAGCTATGTTTGGTCATTTTATTGACTAACAAATGTATGGTATAATCTTCTTAAATAAAGTGGAGCTTATTATGAAATATTTAGTGTTATTTAACCCATATTCAGGCAATAAAAAGGGCGAGGAATTTGCCCATAAATTAGATGAAATATACTATGGAAAAACAATAATTTATCAAAGCATGCCTGAAGTAACTGATTTTAAAAAAATACTTAGGGAATATGAAAACATTATTATTTGTGGTGGTGATGGGACACTAAATTATTTTGTTAACCACATAAGAGGAATTAAACATAAAAGTAATATTTATTATTTTTCAACAGGAACTGGTAATGATTTTCATAATGATGTAGGCAATAATAATGTTGTTCCTTACTTAATAAATAAATATATTGAAAATTTACCAATAGCAAGGATTAATGATAAAGATTATGTGTTTTTAAATGGTATCGGAATGGGCTTAGATGGGTATTGTTGTGCTGAAGGAGAGAAATACAAACTAATTCACAATAAGCCTGTGAATTACACAAAAATAGCTTTAAAAGGGTTATTATATGATTACAAACCTAAAAATGCTAAAGTTATAGTTGATGGTCAAGAATATAATTTTAAAAATGTTTTGATGGTATCAACAATGAAGGGAAGATATTATGGTGGAGGAATGATGATTACTCCGATGCAAAATAGACTTAATAAAGAAGGAAATCTTACAGTAGCTATTTTAAATAAATTAACAACTTTTCAAACGATTGTGAATTTTTCTTCAATATTTAAAGGTAAACATGTTAATAAAACTAAATTAGTTAAGTTTTTAACTGGAAATAAAGTTGAAGTAGAATTTGATGAAAAGGTATCTTGCCAAATAGATGGTGATGTAATATTAGATGTTAAAAAATATGAGGTAGAAAGCAAAAAAATATGAAAGTAAGAATAATAAAGGGAACAAATCAAATAGGCGGTTGTATTACAGAGATTATATCAACTAAAGGTAGAATAATAATCGATCTTGGAATGAAAGTATCTGATGTATTAAGAAAAGTAAAACCCAGTAACCCTAATATAGAAGGTTTAACAACTGGAACAGCATTATACGATGGTCTTTTAATTACTCATATTCATGATGATCATATTGGATTAATTAAATATGTGCTTGATGAAATACCAATTTATATTGAAAAGGATTCTAAAAGAGTTTATGAAATAATTAAAAACAAAAAGATTAATCACAAGATAGTTACGTTTGAATTTGATAAACCTTTTAAAATAAAAGATTTAATTATTACTCCTTATCAAAATGATCATTCATGTTATAATTCTGCAATGTTTCTAATAAAAAATAATAAAAAAAGCATATTACATGTGGGAGATTGCCGTAATCACGGTTATTTATCAAATTTGTTTATATCTAATCTTAAAAAATGTAAAAATGTTGATTTGTTAATTGCTGATGGAACTTCTTTAGGAAAAGCAAAGGATTATATGAGTGAAGAAATGCTTTCTAATAGACTAAAAAAAGAAATATATCCAAATTACAATCAAATCCTTTCTTTTATTTCTTTAACAAATAGTGATCGAATTCTTTCTTTTTATTATGCTAAAGGAAATAAAAAGTTTTATTTAAATAAAGAACATGAAAATATTTATAAAGGTAGTAAAATAAAGGAACTTGATATTAACAAAAATAATCAAATACATACTTATAATGACAAGATAGAAAGTAATTTTATTTTAACTGTTAGGGTAAATATGTTAGATGAAATTAAAAGACTAAAACAAGAAGGAAAACTTGATAATGCTTGTTTGGTTTATTCTATGGCAAAGAAATATTTATTAGTAAGAAAAGAAATAAGGGATTTTATTTTGGAAATTAAACGTCTTGGAATAAAAGTTATCTTTTTACAAACATCTGGTCATGCAGATAATAAAACACTTTCTTACATAGAAAAAGTCTTAAAACCTAAAAAATGTGTTATAATTCATACTAAGCATAATAAACAAGGTAAAAGGTTACTAAATAGTTATATTTATATAAAAGATAATGAAGTATTAGAAGTTTAGGTGAAAATTATGTATAAAAAAAGAAGACTTTCTCAATCTGAAAGAAGGAAATATGGTAATAAAGCGGGGATATATGGTATTGTTACCAATATTTTTTTGAGTATTATCAAAATTTTTGTAGGGCTTATATCAGGAAGTGTCAGTATTATGGCTGATGCTCTTAATAACTTATTTGATTATGTATCATCAATATTATTGATTTTGGGTTTTAAATTTGCTTCTAAAAAGCCAGATAAAGACCATCCTTATGGCCACGCTAGATATGAATATATAGCTGGTTTTGTGATAACAATATTTATGTTAATTATTGCTACAATTTTTTTAAAGGAGTCGATTGTTAAAATTATTTTTCCTACGAAAATAGAAATAAATAATTATATTTTATTTACTTTATTATTATCTATTGCTATCAAAATATCTCAAGTATTTGTATATCGATATTATGCTGATTTAACTAGTTCTAACACCCTTAATACCAATGCTATGGATTCTAAAAATGATACTTTAATTACAACAGGTATTTTAGTTGGCATGATTATTATGAAAATGTTTAATATTAATATTGATGGTTATATAGGTGCTTTAATAGCTATTTTTATAATATATGGTAATAGCAAACTTCTAAAGGAAATTATTAATCCCCTAATCGGAGATGCTCCTTCGGATAAAAAAATAAAAATGATTAAAGATAAATTATTATCATATGATCATATTATCGGCTTTCATGACTTGTTAATTCATAATTATGGTCATCATATTGATTTTGTAACAGTTCATCTTGAAATAGATTCTAAAACAAGCCTAATAGATGCTCATAGGTTGGCAGATCAAATTGAAAGGGATTTTAAAGCAGAATTTGACATTGATTTAACAATACACATAGATCCAATAGTAATTGGTGATAAAAAACAAGATAGATTAAAGAAAATAATTGAAAAGCTTATAAATGAATTTGATTCTTCACTTCGTATTCATGATTTTAGATTAATATATAGTAAAACCCATAAAACGATTTTATTTGATATTGAAATGCCTTTTGATAAAAATTATACAAAAAAGGAAATTATTAATTATTTAAATAATATGACTAATTCAAAAAAAGAAAATTATGAATATATTATTGAAATAGATAGGCCAATTTATTAATTTATTTAATTAAGAATACAGAAATAAAATATTATGGTATAATTAAACTATATAATGTTGTTAATATAAGGATGGTGTTATTATGAAAAATAAAATATTAATATTGATAATGGTTGTTGTTCTTCTTTTAAGTGGATGTACAACAAACAAAATGCCTAAGCCAGAACTTGAAGATGGTATGCGAGGAACTCTTGGAATTGATAAAAATATTAATGAAAAAACGATTGATAATTATTTAGGAAGAAATGATTCAGTATATTATGATATGAGAATGCTTATTGACAAAGCTTCATATGAAAATATTGGTGGGGATAGCTATCTATCTGGTTTTATTAAGGGATTTGAAGTAGTACCATATCCATACCTTGCACCAGTTAAAGACCTTCCTAAAGAAGTTGGAAGTGGATATAGTGGCGAAACTTTATTTAAAATTGATAACGAAGGTAAGTATATTGCTAATTATGAAGAATCAATGAAAATATTAGAATATTTCTTTCCAAAAGATAAGTATATATTTTTAATTTGTGGCGGTGGTGGTTATGCTGGTATGACTAAAAATATGTTAGTATCTCTTGGTTGGAATGAAGATAAAATCTATAATGTTGGAGGTCATTGGTATTATAAGGGAGAAAATAATATTCAAGTTAAAAATAATAACAAATATGATTTTTGGAAAATACCTTATCATGATATTAATTTTTCAACATTAAAGGGAGTTAAGTAGTGAAAAAAATGTGGTTATTATTACCACTTATAGCGCTTTTACTATGTGGTTGTGAAAAAGAAATTAAACCATTTAAACTAGATGAAAAATATTATAATAAAAAAGATGTGATTAATACTAATGCTAATGATTTTAATAAGTTAGTTACAGATAAAAAATCATTTGTTCTTTTTGTTTATATGTCGGGATGTATTTCATGCTCTGATTTTGACAAAGTACTTGCTGATTTTTTAGAGGAAAATAATATAACTATTTATAAAATTTCATATTCAGATATTATAGGTACCTTTTTAGAAGACAAAATATTATATGCTCCTTCTTTAGTATTATTTGATAAAGGAAAATTAGTGGCATATCTTGATGCTATTTCTAAAAAAGATCTTCCTTTTTATGAATCGTCGGAAGGGCTTACAAAATGGTTTACTAAATATGTAGAAGTTAACTAAGTAAAATTTACTTAGTTTTTGATATACCATGAAAAGGACTATTGGAAAGGATGGTGTTTAACGAGAGTTGTCTACTCGATATAATATGTTTATTGTAGTTGCAGCATTAATAAAAAAAGATAACAAGATATTACTTGGTAGAAGAGCTAGTGGGGATGCACTATCATATGATAAATGGGAATTTCCTGGTGGCAAAAAAGATTATGATGAAGATGAATTTATCGCAGTTGAAAGAGAAATTGAAGAAGAGTTTAATACAAAAGTTAAAGCAATTAAATACATTGATAAGGTTGTATATAAATATCCAAAGAAAATCGTTGATTTAAGATTGTACGAATGTGAATATATTAGCGGTGAATTTGATTTAATTGATCATAGCGAAATTAGTTGGGTAGCCTTCGAGGACATTAAAAATTATGACTTGTGTCCTGCGGATAGAGCGTTATATGATAAACTAGTTTCGAAAGGATATAAAGTTTAAATGGTTTTTTCTTTATATTTAAAAAAATATATGTTATATTATACTTGAAAGGAGTTAATATGAATTCGTATAGTTATGGAGGAAATAATCTGGTGCACCAACAAACTGGAATACTTGTTTGGACAATCTTATCAATAGTTTTTGCAATTGTTGGAGGCTTTTTAGTTTATTTCTTATTTGTTAAATCAGATAAAAAGTATAGTAATAAATTTGTTAATTGGTTAAAAGACTTTTTAGACTTTAATAATTTGTTGCTTGAGACTATTATAAAAATATCTTATTTAATTTTAGCATTATACATCACATTATTTTCATTTGGATTAATTGGACAAAGCTTTTTCCTATTTTTAGGGGTTCTTGTTATAGGAAATGTAGTTATTAGAGTTATTTATGAATTTTCAATTTTAATGATTAAAATATGTAAAGATGTTAGTCAAATAAATCGCAAATTAAAAAAAGATAAAGAATCATAATACTTTATAAAAATAATAAAGGCTATAAATGTATAGCTTTTTATTTTGTAAAAAATTAACTTGGCACTTGATAATAACCGCAAAAAAATATATAATAAAAATAGATAATTAAAAATTATCTAGAAAAGGAAATGAGGAAATGGAAAATGTTAGTTCCATTTTGACTCTTGTAATTGGATTAATTGTTGGTATTATTGTTACTGGTGTCATATTTATAATCGTAAGCAAAAGAAGTTCAAAGAATGCAAAAAAATTAATAGAAGATGCCAAAAAAGAAGCTGATAAACAAAAACGAGATTCACTTTTAGAACTTAAGGAAGAGTCGTTTAAGTTAAAACAACAAACTGAAAGTGAAATAAAAGAAAAAAAATTAGAGATAAAACAAGCTGAAGAAAGATTACTTGGTAGAGAGAAAAATCTTGATAAAAGAGAAGAAATTTTACAAAAAAGAGATTTATCTTTGAATGAAAAAGAAAATGATTTAGTAGCAAAAACTAAAAGCATCCAAGAAAAAGAGGAAAAAATGGATGCTCTATTAAAAAATGAATTAGAGCAACTTGAAAAAATATCTGGCTATACAAAAGAAAAAGCCAGAACACAAATAATGGCCAGAGTCGAAGATGATATGAGCAAAGAAATTGCTGATTATATTAAAGATGAAATGGACAAGGCCAAATTAGAGGCGAATGAAAAGGCCAAACAACTTATTGTTAATTCAATGGAAAGGTATTCTGATGACGTAGTAAGTCTGCAGACTGTTAGTACTGTTGATTTACCTAATGATGAAATGAAAGGTAGATTAATTGGTAGGGAAGGAAGAAATATTCGTACCATAGAATCTATCACAGGTGTTGATTTAATAATTGATGATACACCGGAGGCGATTGTTATATCCTCATTTGATCCCCTTCGAAGAGAAATCGCTAAAATAACTCTTGATACTTTAATTAAAGATGGTAGAATTCATCCAGCACGTATCGAGGAAGTTTATGATAAAACCGTTAAGGATATTAATAATAAAATAACTGAACTTGGTAATAAGACTACAAACGATTTAGGAATAACTAAAATATCTCCTGAAATATTGACTTTAATTGGAAAGCTAAACTTTCGTACGAGCTATGGTCAAAATGCTTTAAGACATTCAATTGAAGTAGCAAATTTAACGGGATTATTGGCAGCAGAGCTGGGAGAAAATGTATTACTTGCTAAAAGAGCAGGACTTTTACACGATATTGGAAAGGCAATCGATTTTGAGGTTGAAGGAAGTCATGTTGAAATTGGATATGATGTAGCTAAAAAACATCGTGAACATTCGGTTGTACTTGATGCCATTTCATCACACCATGGAGATACCGAGGCAAAAAGCATTATTGCTGTGTTAGTACAAGTAGCGGATACTTTGAGTGCTGCAAGGCCGGGTGCTAGAAATGATTCTTTAGAAAATTACATAAAAAGATTAGAGCAACTTGAAGAAATTGGAAATTCTTATGAAGGTGTTGAAAAAACATATGCAATGCAAGCCGGAAGAGAAGTTAGAGTTGTGGTTAAACCTGATGATATTGATGATGCTCAAAGCTATAAAATTGCAAGAGATATGAAAGAAAGAATTGAAAAAGAAATGCAATATCCAGGCACTATTAAAATTACTGTTATTAGAGAAACAAGAGCCCAAGAAGAAGCTAAATAATGGCTTTTTCTTTTTATAAGGAGAGGAAGATGGAAATAAAAATAGCTAAATACTCTGGTTTTTGTTTTGGAGTTAAAAACACTTTTGAAAAAGCTCTTGTTTTAGCAGAAAAGCAAAGAGTTTATTGTCTTGGTGAAATAGTTCACAATCAAAAAGTAATTGATTATTTAGAGAAAAAAGGGGTTATTTTTGTTGACAATATTAATAGTGTTCCAAATGGAAAAACAATAATTATTAGAGCTCATGGAACAACCGTGGATATATATAACAAGATAAAAGCGAAAAAATTAAATCTTGTTGATCTTACTTGTGGTAAAATAGTTAGTATTCATCATAAAGTAAGTAAATTAAAAGACACCTTCATTATAATAGTAGGTAAGAAGAACCATCCAGAAGTAATTAGCACAAAATCCTTTGCTGGTCCAAATAGTTTTATTATTGAAAGCGAAGCAGATATTAACAAAAGTTATGAGCTATACAAAGAAAAAAAGCTCACTAAAGTTTTTGTTGTTTGTCAAACAACGTTTTCATTGGAATTGTTTGATAAAATAACTAAAAAATTAAAAAAGTTATATAAAGATATAATTATTGATAATACGATTTGTGATGCAACAATAAAAAGACAAAATGAAGTAGAAAGCATATCTAAAGAAGTTGATATCATGTTAATAGTTGGTGATAATAAAAGTTCGAACACTAGAGAGTTATTTAATATTGCATCAAAGAACACTAAAACATATTTTATTAGCGATAAAAAGGACTTAAAGAATATTGTGCTTGAAGGTAAAATTGGAATAGCATCAGGAGCATCAACACCTCAAGAAGAAGTTACTAAAATAGTTAAATTAATTGAAAAAGAAAAATGAAAAGTGAATTTTCAGTTTTTATATTGCTTGATTTATTTCCATTATAACAGGAAGTATTATTGGCTTCCTTCCCGTTATTTCATTAATATAGGGTAATAATTCAAAGATAATTTGATTTTTTAAATCAGTATGATTATATATGGATTTAGATAAAAAATCATACACAATTTGTGATATTTTTAGTTCTATTTTATTAATTAATTCTTGATTTTCATTTACCATAATAAATCCTCTTGCGATAACATTTGGTTTAATTAATAATTTTCTAGTCAAAGTATTAACATTTAATATTGCAATTAATATTCCATCCTGACTCATTAATTTACGATCTTTAATAACTATAGAACCAATATCTCCGATACGAGAGCCATCTACATAAACATCTCCAGCAGCTTCTTTTCCTTCCTTATAAACTTTTCCGTTTTTTAATTTAATAACATCCCCGTTTTCTGCTATGATAATGTTTTCTGAACTTATTCCACAGACAGAGGCTATTTGACCATGTTTTTTTAACATTCGATATTCACCATGTATTGGCATGAAATATTCTGGTTTAATAATTCTAATCATCCATTTAAGCTCTTCTTCTTTGGCATGCCCTGAAGTATGAATGTCATTAAACTCAGAATTAGTAAATACTTTAACACCTTTTAAATATAATTTATTAATGATTTTATTAATACTATCAGCATTTCCAGGAATAGCACTTGATGAAAAAATTACTAAGTCATCATTTAAAAGTGATATTTGTTTATGTACACCATTAGCAATCCTTGATAATGCGGCCAAAGGTTCTCCTTGGGTACCAGTACATAGTATACAAACTTCGTTTCTTTTTAAATTTTTAGATTGGTTAGCATCAATAAACTGTGATCTATCTTCGATTAAACCATTATTTAATGCAAGTTCGATAGTATTTTCCATACTACGTCCAAATACAACTATTTTTCGGTTATATTGTTTGCATGTCTCCACAATGTGTTTAATTCTAAATATATTTGATGCAAAAGTTGCTATAATAACTCTCCCATAATGCCTTGATATAATGTCATTGAGTGTACCATCTACTGAAGATTCGCTTTTCGAAAATCCTTCGGAAAGAGCATTTGTTGAATCAGATAATAGTAATTTAACACCTTTATTACCTATCTTTGCCATTTTGTGAATATCAGCCATAGGACCAATAGGGGTCAAATCAAATTTAAAATCTCCTGTTTGAAAAATAGTTCCATTTGGTGTGTGAATAACAACGGCATAACTATCCGGAATAGAGTGAGTAGTATTAATAAACTCTACATTAAAATATTTGGTTTTAATAGTATAATCATTATCAATGATTTCGTAATTTTCATAAAAGATATTTCTTTCATCTAATTTCTTCTTAATTAAATCAGCAGCTATTTTAGGAGCATATATTTTAGGAATATTAATTGCCTGAAGTAAAAAAGGGATTCCTCCAATATGATCTTCATGTCCATGAGTTATAATTAACGCCTTGATTTTGTTTTGATTTTGTTTTAAATAAGTAATATCTTGAATAACAAAATCAATTCCTAAAAGATCTCCTTCTGGGAAAAGCACACCCGCATCAATAATTAAGATTTCATTATTGTGGGTTATAACATACATGTTTTTTCCAACCTCGCCCAAACCACCTAAAGCAATAACAGACGTTTCATCTATAGTATTCATAAATAAATTCCTTCTTTCTAATAAAGTTGTTTGATAAGAAAAATTATAGCATAAAATTCTCTTTCTGTCTATTTTAATATAGTTAAATGTTACTTCAAATTTAAATTAACAAAAAGGGTTAATAATGTCAAATTTTTTTGAAAATGTCAGTTAGAAATTTTTTGAAAATGTCAGTAGGCACTCTTTTAAAATATCTTATTAGGGTTCCATTTAGCCCAAGGAGAGTTAACAGTTTTATTAGTTTTAGAT
>JAAZKW010000054.1 GCA_012799635.1 Mollicutes bacterium | reverse complement strand
GTCACCCCCAGCGGCGAGATGCCCAGCCAGGTCGCGATCTTGGGAATGCGGGACAGCACCCAGTGGCTGCCCAGCCACAACAGCGCGATGCCCGCGCAGAACAAAAAAATGGATGCGATCACGTGGTGTTCCTTGAATAGAATGCGGATGGCTGGTTCATGATGGGTGTTGGATTCGCGGGGGTGGTGCCCGGGGCGGGAGTCGAACCCGCACTCCCCGAAGGGAAAGGGATTTTAAGTCCCTTGTGTCTGCCATTCCACCACCCGGGCGTTGGAAAGGACTATGCCAAATTGGCCGGGGCTTGCCAACGTCGGAGGCGCGGGGCGCGGTTTATTCGAAGAAGCTTTCCTCGTCGGGGGGGCGTTCGTTTTCGAAGATGCAGATTTGCTGGCGCATGTCGGCGCAGACCTGCTTGAAGTGTTCGCAGGCGTTGGCAAACTCGGTTTCCTGGGCGTCGGGGGCGAGTTCGTTGATGGCGCGGGCGCTTTTGAGGAAGTTGTCGCACTCGCCGGCGAAGTCGAGCAGGTTGCGGTAGAGGCCCTTGGGCAGGCCGTGGGCGCCTTCCTTGGACATGACTTTGTTTTGGAGGGCGGGGATCAGGTCGAAGAGGTCGGCGTTGTAGTGGGCCATGATTTTGCGGGCGAGGCTGTTCCATTCGATGCCGTAGCGGTCCTGGTGGCTCGAGAGGTCCATGGTCAGGCGTTCGGCAATATCGAGCAGGGCCAGCAGGTCGCGGTAGATTTGGACGCGGATGCGGGCTTCGGCGGCCTGCTTTTCTTGGGCCTCGGCTTTCTTCTGGCGGGCCTGGTCGGCTTTGGGCCCCAACCGGAGGGCGGGGGTGGTTTTGACCGGCCGGCTGATTTTGATGGAACGCTGGGGAGGTTGACTCATTAGGGGCAATCTAGCTGATCTGGCGGGAAAAGGCCAATGAATCCTGTGGTGGGTGGTGGAGCCTTGCTCTTGGAACCTTGCGCCTTGCCGCAGCCGGCGTGAGTCGGGACAACCGGCGACTGCCGGATTGGGTGGGGAAGAGGGGGGGGTAGTTTAGCCGAAATATTCCAGGAGGTTTTGGAGGGCGTCGTCGAGTGCAGGGAGCTCATCGGTCAGGAGCAGCTCGATGTCGAGGATGTCGCAGGGTTCTTGGAGGAGTTGGAGCAGGTAGGGGTTGGTGAAGTGGATGGTTTGGGGTCGTATGTTGTGTTTTTCGAGGGTGCGCAGGAATTTTTCGGGCACCTCGGCATAGAGCAGTTCGATGCCTTCGGTGGTGTGGATGACTTCTGTGCAGAGGACGAAGCAGCTTCGGGCTTCGACGATCATGAGGACGTGGGGGAGTTCGGGGCGCTGGTTTTCTTCGCCCATGAGGAGGGGGAAGACTTGGAGGTCGAGTTCGAGTTCCATCTGGTTTTGCTCGATAGCGGCGAGCTTGTCCATCAGGTCGCCGGGCACATCCAAGGTGAAGCGGGTGACTTCGAATGAGGGCAGCCTGACCGGTTGGAGTGTCCAGGTTCCCGGCGCGGCGGGGTCTTCGACATATACCTGGTAGGTGCCGAAGGGGGTGACGGTTTCGGGCAGCTCTTGTTCGCGCTCGCAGTAGATGAGCAGCTCGAGGAGTTTGGCGAGGGCGCCGCGCAGTTGTTCGATTTCGTTGTCTATGAGGAACCAGGGGGCGTAGCCCGGACGCACGCTTTGGAGCGTGGGCCATGCGAGGGCGCCCCGCGGCGAGTGGCCCAGTTTGCGGATCAGCTTTTTTTCTTCGGGATGGGTTTCCGCCGCGCTGCCGTAGGAGACTTTGAACTGAGGAATGTTGAGCAGAACGCTGATGTTCATTTCCGGGCAGTGGTCGTCTTCGCGCATCTGCCAGTATTGTGCAATCGCACGGTTGCCGATGTAGAAGTCGATGCCGTGGAACTCGCCCATTTCGCCCATGATGCTGGCGTAGAGTGGTTCCGCGGCACCGATGGGCTGGATGCCCATGATGTCCAGCTCACCCAGAATCTCCCACGGTTTGAGCGCTCCGATTTGGAAGGCCAGAAGGTAGAGTTCCCGCCAGGCTTCCAGCGGCACGCGGTGCAAGGGATGCGGGGATGTTTTTTTAGCGCTCATGGTGGTCTTTCCGGTTGATGGGCTCGAGTGGGTCG
>JAAZKW010000028.1 GCA_012799635.1 Mollicutes bacterium | reverse complement strand
TATTATATAAGACTGACATTTTCAAAAAACTAACTATACTGACATTATCATAAAACTATTACATTATATCAAGTTATAATTGCTAAAAAGTGAAAGTAAGGATATAATATTATCGTATAGGAGATTAATAAATTTTCAAGGGATGGTGTTATTATGAAAAAACTTCTACTATTTATTTTAAAAGCATTGTCATTTATTGGTGTTTTTCTTTTAATGACCATTATTACTTTGTATTCATCATTACTTATTATTTGTTATGGTCCATCAAAGTCGGCCCGTAATATCTTTGTTACAACGTTTCTTGAAACAGGAGCATTGAAGTTTGTGGTTCATTTAGTTTTACCAAGCAAAGATATTCAAAAAATAGTAGATAGTAATTCTCTTCAGGAAATGACAAAAGATGTAGATGCTGACTTAATTGAGGTTCAAGAGGATAGTAAGAATGAAATTAAAATTGAAAAAATACATGGAGCTAATTTTTTTGCTACAATGATGATTGTTCCAGATCCGTCAACAGTTTATGTCGCAACAACGTATCCCTTTACTCAATATGGTAAGACTTTAGATGAGCTTGTTAAAGAAAATGATGCCCTAGGAGGAATAAATGGTGGAATATATAAAAGTACTGGTAATGAGGGTGGATATCCCATGGGTGTTGTAGTTTCTAAAGGACAAATTGTTTGGAATGCTCCACATGGAGTTGGTTATCATTTAATAGGTCTTGATGAAAATAATATTTTAAAGATTCTTTCTTTGGAAGGTTTAAACCAAGAAGGGGTTAAAAAATTAGTTGAAACAGAAAAAATTAGAGATGCTGTAACCTTTCAAGAAGAAAGTTCTGATGTTAATAATCATTTTGTTAAATTAATAATTAATGGTGAAAAAAGAATTGCTAAAGGCTTTGGTAGTGGTGCAAACCCTAGAACAGCAATAGGTCAAAGAAAAGATGGCACATTACTTTTACTTGTTACTGATGGTAGAGGTGCATCTTCTCATCTTGGAGCAACAGCAAGCGATTTAATTGAAGTTATGGAAAAATATGGGGCAGTAAATGCTGCAAATCTTGATGGTGGCTCATCATCGGTTATGTATTATCAAGATCAATATTTAATGACTTCGGTAACGTTTTATTATTCTAATTCTTCATGGCGTTTACCTGAGGCATTTTTAATTAGGAAGTAGGAGGTTAAATGGCTAAGAAACAGAAGAAAAAATCGTTATATAAAAGTAGTTTGTTAATATTCTTTTTGATATTACTTATTTTATCTGAAGCAATTTTGATTTATGTAACTAGTTCTCTTAAATTATATGAGAACGGAAATGCTGATAGTTATATGAAAGCATTAGTAACAGATATTAAAAAAGCATGTGTTAATGGGCGAGCTAATGATTATTTTAAATATCCTAGTAAAACAAGTGAATTTGAAAATACTTCTTATAAATCAGGATATGCAAAATTATTTAAAGAAAATAAAATAACTTATGTTGAAGATAAAGAAGATGTTAATAAATATGATGTTTTTGCAGGGAAAATAAGGGTTGCTACCGTTAGTTTAACAAGTAAAAAAGAAAATAGATTGGGGCTTTTAAATTTTAATAAGTATAAAATTAAAAAAATAGATGCATATAATTCTAATGGTATATTTAGTGTTGATATATATGCTAGTGATAAATATGATATTTATGTTAACGATATTAAAGTAACAGATGATTATTTAGAAGAAAAGGTTCAGATTGAAGGTTATAGTGAAATATATGAAATGGTAGATCTTCCTTATGAAAAACATTTTACTATAACTGGACTTACAACTAAACCTAAAATAACAGCAAAAGAGAATGAAAATAAAATAGAGGTAACATCTAGTGGTTTAGAATATAATGTAACTAGTTATTTTACAACGGATGATAAAGATAAAGCTTTTGAGAAATTAGCTAATAAGGATTATGATCCATTAGAATTTGCTAAAAATTGGAGTTTATTTTTAACGGCAGACTTAGGTGGTCCTAAATATGGACTTTATAAACTGACTCCTAACTTAATCGAAGGAACATCTCTTTATAAAAGAGCATATGATTGGGCAACAAAGGTTGATATTACTTTTACTTCAAGACATACCTTGGATAAAGAAACTTTTACTAATATTAAAGTAAGTAATTATAAAATATATAGTGATATTGCATTTTCAGTTGATATATCATTTGAAAAGAATATGACAATAGCTAATGGTATAAAAAGAGCAGATAAGTTTAATGAAACATTATATTTTGTTTATTACGAAGGTGCTTATCGTGTAGTTAGTATGCAAAATAATGGAGATTAAATATGAATGATAATATTTTTGTAGTAATTCCAACCCTTAATCCTAATATTCAAATTTTCGAAGCTTTTTTAGATAACTTATTAAAAGAAACTAAAAATATTTTAGTAATTAATGATGGATGTAGAAAAGAATATAATGATTTTTTTAAAAAGATAGAGAAAAAAGGTATAATAGTTTTACATCATTACATTAATTTAGGAAAAGGTAGGGCTATGAAGGATGCTTTTAATTATCTTTTAAATACTTATCCTAAACTAAAGGGTGTTGTTACCGCTGATAGTGATGGACAACATAGCATTAAAGATATAAAGAAAGTAGCAAGTGAAATAGAACGACATCCAAATAGTTTAATTTTGGGTTGTCGTAATTTTGATAGTAAAAATGTTCCAACAAGAAATAAGTTTGGAAATAAGATAACAAGAAGAGTTTTTAAGCTCTTTATAGGACTTAGTATTACTGATACTCAAACAGGTTTAAGAGGGTACCCAAAAGATGTTATGGTTAAGTTTATAGATACACTAGGGGAAAGGTTTGAATATGAAACAAATATGTTAATAGAAACTATTAATAAGAATGTTCCTATTTATGAAGTTGATATTGAAACGATTTATATATCTGGAAATAGTGAAAGTCATTTTAATCCTATTAAAGATTCTATTTCAATATATAAATTATTTTTAAAATATATTTTTGCATCAATTTCATCATTTGTTGTTGATATTTTGTTTTTTTCTTTGTTTTGGATATTATTTAAGTTTAATTACAATATTTTATTAGCAACAATTTGTGCAAGAGTTATATCAAGTTTATATAATTATATGGTTAATGCTAAATTAGTATTTAAAAAAGAAAATAAAACATCTTTTATTAAATACGTCTTATTAGTTATTATTCAAATGTTTGTATCTGGATTAACGGTAGAATACTTAGCAACACTCATTAGTATTAATCCAACTTTAATTAAGATAGTAGTTGATCTAGTAATATTTGTTGTTAATTTTATTATTCAAAGAGAATTAATTTTTATTGGAGAAAAAAGTTAAAAATAAAAGAAATATTATTTTAATTAGTATAATTTTTAATATAATATTATCGTAAAATTCAAGCAAATTGTTAAAAAAGTATTCACAAAAAGAGAATTTCATGATAATATAGTGCTTGTATTGAAAAAGGCGGTTATTTTTTATGCGCGATTTTTAATAATTTGGAAGGATAGCGAAGTGGTCAAACGCGGCAGACTGTAAATCTGTTCCCTTGGGTACGATGGTTCAAATCCGTCTCCTTCCACCATTATTGCCTCGTAGCCAAGTGGTAAGGCATCAGACTTTGACTCTGACATTCCGGTGGTTCGAGTCCACCCGAGGCAGCCATTTTCGTTTTATGTCCTGTTAGCTCAGTAGGTAGAGCACTTGACTTTTAATCAAGGGGTCTGGGATTCGAGCTCCCAACAGGACACCATTTTTAAAAATAGTCCATAATTAAGGGCTTTTTTTATTTTAAGGTATAAAATTTTTTTAATTTGTATTTACAAAAACTAACTTTTAGTATATGATGTATTAAAGATAAGGTAGTGATAAAGTTGGAATACAGTAAAAAAGTTTTAAAATATTGTCCAAATTATTATAGTATTATTGAATTTAATCCTTTAAAAGAGGATGAAATAACTAAAAGTATTATTCGGATATATCGTGAATACATTTTTAATGTTGATATCAATGATTCAGTAAGTGTTGAAAAAATTACCAATTTAGATAGTGCAGTAGCAAAGTATATAAATGATTATGCTTTTAGAAAAGAAGTTCAAAAACAAATGATTAAAATAAATGTTAAAAAAGATTATAAAGAAATGGTTAAAGAATTTATTAATGTAATTATTAAATTATTTACTAACTATCAAGAATATACTACAAGAATAGTTTCTATTTCAAGGTGGATATAGTTTTAAGCATATTTACTTGACTTTAATAAGCAAATACCCTTATAATTTACTTAGGGATTAGACTAGTAAATTATAAGGAGTTTTTTTATGAAAAAGAAAATATGGAAATATTTATTATTTTTTAGTTTGCCCGCATTATTTATTTTATTAAAAGGTATACTTGATAATGATCTATGGTATATTCTTGCTGAAGGCAGAGAAATTGTTAATAATGGCATTTATTATCAAGATGTTCTTTCTATTCATCAGGGATTAGATATAGTAGTTCAAAATTGGCTTTCAGCAGTTATATTTTGGCTCGTATTTGATTTTTTCAAAGAAATAGGACTTATTGTTCTTGTTATTGGTGTTAATTTTATAATATGTTTATTATTATTTAAAATATCAATGTTATTAAGTGATAATAATGAAAACTTATCTCTTATTATAATGTTACTTTGTGATTTTATATTAAGTATTAATTATATAGTAACTAGACCTCAAATATTTAGCTTCGCTATATTATTGGCAGTTATTTATGTATTAGAACTCTATATTAAAACTAAGAAGAAAAGATATTTATTATGGCTTCCTTTTTTATCACTGCTTGAAATTAATTTACATGCTTCACTATGGTGGATGATGTTCTTATTTATTCTTCCATATGTAATTGATTCCTTTAAGTGTGAAAAATTAAAGCTTCAAGGATTTGAGAAAAAGCCGTTCTTTTTAGCAATAGTAGTTTCTTTATTAGTAGGTTTTATTAATCCCTATACGGTAGATGCAATAACATTTATATTTAGAAGTTATGGTAATAAGTTAATGCATTTATATATATTAGAATTAGGACCTTTTACTTTTAATTCCTTAACTTGCTATATAATTTTTGGTATAGCTCTTACAATTATGTTATGTTTTGGATATTTCAAAAATGGACGTATGCGTGTTAGATATTTATGTTTAATCGCAGGCACTTTAATATTAGGCTTTATAACTATTAAAGCATTAAGTCATTTTATTCTAGTAGCTTTCTTTCCCTTTGCATATTTCTTTAGGGACATATATCCTAAAAATATAAAAATAAACAATAAAGTTTTGAAGACAATAATCCAGGTTTTTACTATAATTTTAGCAATTGCCTCTATGGGGGGAACGATGGTATTATTTGCTATTAATAGTAAGAACATTGCTCTTTCTAATGGGCTTTCTAATGCAATGGCAGTGCTTCAAATGTATGCGGATCCTAAAACTTCGACAGTATATTCATCATTTAATAATGGTGGAACAGTGGAGTTTGCAGGATTTAAATCATATATAGATCCAAGAGCAGAAGTGTTTTTGAAAAAGAATAATCATAAAGAAGATATTTTTGAAGAAAACTATAAACTTCAAACAGGACAATTAGATTATCAAGAATTTATTAAAAAATATGATTTTACTCATATACTAGTAGATACATCTGATGCATTATTTTATAATATAGATAATGAAAAATATATTATTATTTATGAAGAAGGTAGAGTTGGAGTAAGACTTTATGCTAGAAGGGATTTATTTACGGTAGAAGAAATTAAAATTATCGAAGAACAATATGAGGCTTCTTTAAAGAATGCTGAGGAAATGACAAAAGTTCAGGATAATATTACTAACACATCTGTTAATAAAAAAGATAAAGGTAAAAAGTAAACACATTTTACCTTTTTTTATATTATTTTTATTTAAAGAATAATATGATTTAATTGAAACAGATAGAAAAGCTAGAAAAGATGCTAAAAGTTTAATTGAATAAAATAACCAAATAATTATTGACATATGCCAGAAATGTGATATACTATAAGTGGTTATTGACATATGTCAGAAATTATAAGGAGGTGAATAACATGCCGAAGAAAGATGGAATGGGTCCAACAGGTAAAGGCCCAGCAACAGGAAGAGGCTTAGGAAATTGTACAGATAATGGACAACAAAATGATGTTGGAACTGGAATGGGATTAGGCCTAGGGTTTGGCTGCAGACGTGGTGGGAGAAGATGTTTTAGAATGAATCAAGTATCTTCAAAAACAAAAAAAGAAATCCTTAAAGAACAAAAAGACATTTTACAAGATGAACTTGAAGCAGTCGATAAACAATTAGAAAACCTTAAAGACTAACCAAAAATTATTGGTTAGTCTTTAAGTGAAATGGAGTTGATTTAGTATGGCAAGACCAAGAAAAAGAAGAAGAGTATGTTGTCTTCCTATAAGTAATAGTTTTGGTCCTCTTAATCCTTTGTTAAAAAAAGAAGGACATATAATTATGAGTGTAGATGAGTATGAAGCTATAAGACTTATTGACTTAGAGGGTTTTACTCAAGAAGAATGCGCTTTGCAAATGAATGTTGCTCGTAGCACTGTTCAAGGTATTTATGTTGAAGCAAGAAAAAAACTAGCAGAAGTTTTAGTTAATGGAAAATCTTTAACAATTGAAGGTGGAGAGTATCGACTTTGTGATGGGCAAAATAAAAGTTGTGGAAGAGGATGTCAAAGGCAGGGACGAGGACCTCGTTTTAATTAAATAATTGATTTAACAGTTAATTTTGTCGCTTAAAATTTATTTGCGACTTTTATTTTGGAATATTTACAGTTTCCTTTATTATGGAAATGCTTTATAATAATAAATAGGAGATTACATGAAAGATTATGATAAATATATTTTTGATTTAGATTATACTCTATTAATACCAAATTGGTCTAAAGAAAAAAAATTTTTTGAAGATAATTTAGAACCTAGCATTTTAGAAGATTTTTTAAGTAAAAAAGAATTAGTAATTGATAAATTTTATAGCGAAGCTAAAAAATATGATGTAGAACTCTTAATTTCTTGTTTTAAATTTTATGGTTTTAATATATCTGAAAAGTTAATACATAAATGGCTTGTTTATCAAGGAGAAAATATTATTGATACACATCCCAAAGGGGTTCGGGAACTTTTCGGTTATTTAAAAAATAATAATAAAAGCATTGTTGTTCTTACTAGTTGGTTTAGAGAAACTCAAGTGCCTAGACTTAGGAAAATGGGATTATATGAATATATAGATGAGGTTATAACCGGAGATGATGCTATAAAGCCCCATCTTGAAGCTTTTTTACTCGCTATAGGAGATACACCAAAAGATAAATGTATTATGATTGGAAATGATCAAAAAGATGATATCGATGGTGCTAAGAATGCTGGAATAGATAGTTATTTTATTAAAGATGAAAATTCTTTATATGAGTTTTACCAAAAGGTTAGAAATAGATAAAAAGGAGTATAAAATGAAAATAGGATTTGATATAGATGATACAATATCGTCAACATGTGAATACTTTAATAAACATATTTTGAATAAGAAATTTAATATTGATGTTTCTTCTTTAATTAAAGATGGTATTTATTATATGCAATTAACTAAATATCTGAAAAAGGAAGATATTAAGGCGGTTTTTGAGTTGTTTGAGAAAAGTTTTGATAAAATACCCGCTAAAGAAAATGCTGTTAAAGTAATAAATTCTTTAAAAGAAAAAGGTCATAAAATATATATAATTACTGCAAGAAATAATAAACATTTAAAGGATGCTTATAGATCAACTGCAAAGCAATTGAAAAAATATGGAATTAAATATGATAAACTAATCTGTGATAAAGAAAAAGCAAAAGCTTGTGAAGAATATGGAATAGATTTATTCTTTGATGATTCACATTTCAACATTGAGGAAGTATCTAATACTAAAACGACCTGTTATTTATTTACCAGTTATTACAATAAAGATTTGTATCTTCCATATGATAGGGTTTCTTCGTGGGATGAAGTAAATGAAGTTGTTAGTAAAATGTCAAAAAAATTTAAAATAAATTTATGGGATTCAAATATTTTGTTTATTCAACTTCTATTGTTTTATCTTTTGCCGATGTTCTTTTTGAAATTTAATCATATGGGAACTATTTTATTAAATATGTTATTAGCTTTTTTCTTATCAATAATATTTGGTTATAAATCTAATCTAAAAAATAAAGCGTTTTATCCTATGATAGTATCTTTACTTTTTATACCTTCGGTTTTTATTTTTTACAATAAGTTTGTTTTAATTCATAGTGCATGGTATTTATTTATTACCGCTATAGGGGTTGGCATTGGTTCAATAACAAAATCATTATTTGAGGAGAATACCAATTAAATGTAAATTTAAAAAAATGGGTCAAGAAAAGTGTGAACTTTTATATCAAAAGTTTATGAATATATAAAAACCAAAATAAAACTGTGAAACTAATAATCACAGTTTTTTAAAGCAAATAGATATGGTTTATCTTTCGTGACTTTTATTTATATCATTATAATAAACAATATTCCTATCTTCACCAAAGCAAGCTCTTGCAAAATCTTCAACTGAGGTTTGTGAATTCTTATCACCAAAGATCCTTGTGTCAATAGTATTAGTGAAAATAACTAAATCATCTGTTGTGGTTATCAATAGTTGTTGTGTTTCTTCATAAGTAATATAATCCCAAGTTTTAACATCAACAATCATAACATTGCCATCGTAATTATTTATTATTGCTTTATTAAAGGTATAGTTATAACTATATGAACTTTTTCTATTCCCACTATCACATCCACATAAAGTAATTAAACTACAACCAATTAAAGCTGCAGCTGTAATTTTTTTAAGACGATTTCCTTTTCTAAGGCCAGTAACTTCTTTCTTTTTTTGTTCCATTTTAAATTTCCTTTCCAAGTTAATTAAGCTTTATACTACATAAGAACAGATAAAATGTCAAGCAATAAAAAGTTTTGTTTTTATTACTTACGTGATACAATAGATTTAGTTAATTATTTTGAAAGGGGATTGTTATGAAGCAAATAGTAATTAAGGATATTTTAGAAAAACTAAATGCAAAAATTATTTGCGGAAATGAAAACCTAGTATTAGATAATTTTTGTATTGATACACGAAAACTTCAACAAGGAGATGTTTTTGTTGGTATTAAGGGTGAGATAATAGATGGTAATACTTTTTATGAAGATGCTTTTGAAAAAGGTGCAAAGATATGTATTTTAGATAATAAAGATGTGATTAAAAATAAGAGAAATACTATTATTCTTACAGAAAATACTATTTTATTTTTACAAAAGCTTGCAGAATATAAATTAAGTATGACAAACATTCCTCTTATTGGTATAACTGGAAGTGTAGGAAAAACAACTACTAAAGAAATGGTAGCAAGTGTTCTTTCCAAGAAATATAAGGTATTAAAAAATGAAGGAAATTTGAACAATGCGATAGGATTTCCTCTTACGATATTAAGATTAAAAGATGAAGAGATAATTGTTAGTGAAATGGGGATGAATTCTTTAGGAGAAATATCTGTTTTATCAAAAATAGGTAAACCTGATTTAGCTATTATTACAAATGTGGGGACTGCTCATATTGGTAATCTAGGATCAAGAGAAAATATTTTAAAAGCAAAACTTGAAATTTTAGATGGTCTTAAAAAAGAAGGTAAATTACTTATTAATAAAGATAATGACTTACTTCATCAAGCTTATAATAAACTTAAAGATAAATATAATATACTTACTGTAGGAATTAATTCGAATTGTGATTATAATGCTACTAATATTATAGAAAAAGATGGTCATAATACTTTTTTGATTAATAATGAAAAAATAGTTATAAATATTTTGGGAAAGGGTTTTATATATAATAGTTTAATTGCTTATGCAGTTGGAGATTTATATAATGTAGATAGCTCTTCAATTAAAAAGGCATTAAGAAGTTATAGTGTAAGCTCTGGAAGAGGAGAAATATTAATTAATAAAAGTGGTGTTAAAATAGTAAATGATGCTTATAATGCTAATATAGATTCTATGAAACTTGCTTTAAGACAGTTTAATAGTTTGCCTAGTAAGAGAAAATTGATATGTTTAGCGGATATGTTAGAATTAGGAAAGTTTTCCAAAAGCATTCATGAAGACCTGGGTAAAGAAGTTATTAAATATAATTTTGATAAAATTATTTTAGTTGGAGATGCTTGTAAAGATACATTAAGTATAATTCTTAATAAGGGATATAATAAAGAGAATGTTAAATGGTTTAAGAAGGCTTATGATATTTTGCCTTATTTAGACGAAGTTTTAGAAAAAGATGATGCTATTTTGTTTAAAGGTTCTTTTGGTATGAATCTTCTTCCTATAATAGATATTTTAAAAGGAAAATAAAATGAAAAAAGAAAAGTGCTGTGGATGTATCGTTATAAATGATAAGAAACAATTTTTACTTATTAAACAAAAAGAAGCCAATTATTGGGGATTTCCCAAAAGACATATGGAAGAAAAGGAACATG
This sequence comes from Mollicutes bacterium, assembly GCA_012799635.1. Classification (GTDB taxonomy): domain Bacteria; phylum Bacillota_I; class Bacilli_A; order RF39; family UBA660; genus UBA6448. Next base: position 51,675 of record JAAZKW010000028.1, on the reverse strand, counting down.
AAAAACAAACTGCTATAAGAGAAACTAAAGAAGAGACAAATATTGATGTTCAAATATTATCTGATAAAAAATTTGTTATAAGTTATTATATTGAAGCAAAGGATGTCCAAAAAGAAGTGGTCTTTTTTATAGCTAAAGCTTTGAATCAAGAAATCACTGTTCAGGAAAGTGAAGTAAGTGATTATGGGTGGTTTTCAAAAGAAGAAGTCTTTATAAAAATTACATATGAAGATATTAAAGAACTTTTTACAAAAGCAATCGATTATTTAGAAAAAAGGAAGATAAATGAAATATAATGTAATAAAAAATGCTGATATAATAATATCTAAAAGCAAATATTTAGTTAAAAATCCAGAAAAGTATAAGGGAAAATGGCATACGTTATTTAATAATAATAACCCTATTAAACTAGAGTTAGGAATGGGAAGAGGGGATTTTATTATTGATATGGCTAAAAGTTATCCGAATATTAACTTTATTGGTCTTGAGCAAATAGATTCTCAAATGGTGATGGCTGTTAACAATTTAGAAAAAGTAAATTTAAAAAATTTGCGATTAATAAACGCAGATGCTCAAGAAATAGATCATATCTTTGGAAAAGAAATAGATACTATATATTTAACTTTTTGTGATCCTTGGCCTAAAAAACATGATATAAGAAGGCGTCTTACTCATGAAAGTTTTTTAAAACGATACGATAAGGTATTTAGAAAACACAAACGAATTATATTAAAAACTGATAATAAAGGATTTTTTGCATATTCTTTAGAAACACTTAGTCAATATTGGTATTCATTTGATAGAGTTTCTTTAGATTTACATAATGATGAAAATCCTATTCCGAATATAATGACTAATTATGAAAAACAATATTTAAAAGAGAAAAGACCAATATATTATGTTGATGCATCATTTAAAGGGTAAAATGAAAAAGAAATTAAAATATAATGAAAAAGTATCAAGAAGTATTATCACTAAATTTCGTAAAGATATTTGGCGTCTTTTTACAAAGGCAATAAGTGATTATAAATTGGTTAGTGATAATGATCATATTATGGTTTGTATATCTGGAGGGAAAGATTCTTTCTTACTTGCAAAATGTATGGAAGAATTAGCGTTGCATGGCCCTTGTAAAATAAAAGTTAGCTATGTTTGTATGAATCCAGGATATAATGATGAAAACATATCCTTAATAAAGGAAAATGCTAGAAAGTTAAATCTTCCTTTAGAGGTGTTTTCTACAAATATATTTGAAAGTAGTAATGCTTTAAATGAAAAAGCACCTTGTTATTTATGTGCTAGAATGAGAAGAGGAGCTTTATATAGCAAAGCTAAAGCGATGGGTTGTAATAAAATAGCTTTAGGTCATCATTTCAATGATGTAATAGAAACAACACTTTTATCAATTTTTTATGCTGGGGAGGTTCAAACAATGTTACCCAAACTTCACAGTGATAATTATGAGGGAATTGAACTTATAAGACCACTATATTTAGTTAGAGAAAAAGCTATTATTGCTTGGGCTAAAGACCATGAGTTGTGTTTTTTAAATTGTGCATGTAAGTTTTTAGAAAATAGTAATCTAGATGAGCTTGATAGTAAAAGAAAAGAAATAAAAGATTTAATAGCAGAACTGAAGAAAATAAACATTGATGTTGATAAGAATATCTTTGCTTCGATGAGTAATATTAATTTAAATTGTGTATTAGGAACAAAAAAAGATGGTAAATATAAAAGTTTTCTAGATGATTATAATAAAAAGGAGAAAAATGAAAAAGTATCTAAAAAAAGTTAAAGGGCCTATAATATTGATGTTCTTTATATATGGAATGCTTTCAGCGTTTAATATTGTAAGACCTGTTTTGGGTGCTAAAATGGTTGTAAGTATAACAGAATTTAATATTAAAGCAACATATATCTTAATTACTTTATTTTCAGTTCTTTCAATACTATCGGCTTTTACAGAATATATTGCTACTAAAGTTTTAAGAAATATTCAAGAAACCCTTTTATATGATATAAGATATGATATTGTTCAAAGAGTATTTAGACTAAAAACTTCTAACTTTGATAAAAGAACAACTGGTGAATTTCAAGAAAGAATAAAAAGTGACCCCGAAGATGTTTTTTCTGTATTTAGTATCGTTCAATATAATCTTTTTAATATTATAACTGAAGTATTTATTTTATTTTATATATTATATGTAAATATATATTTAGGCTTAATATTTTGTTTGGGTATATTTCTTATATATTATTTGGGTGAAAAACAATTTAAAATATATAAGAGGATTTCTAAAGAAACGAAAGCAGAGCGAGAGAAAAGTGGTACATTAATAAATGAAATTTTAAAAGGAATTAAGGATATAAAACAATTAGGTATTTCTGAAAAAGTTAATCATAATGTTGGAGAAGCTCTTGATAATACTACAAAATTAGAAACAAAGTTGACTTTTTCAAGTATGAATGTCTTTATTTTAGTTGAAATTATGAAAATAATTATAACATTTATAGTTTTTACAGTAGGAATTTATCTTGTTAAAAACAATCTGCTTTTATTAACTAACTTTTTGATTGTTATTTTTTATCGAAATGAAGTTTTCTCGCTTGCTAATAGTTATGCTTCTTTAAAAGAACATTTAATTAAATATAATGTTGCTAAAAACAGAATTGCTGAAATATTTGATGATAAACTATTTCCTGTTGAAGATTTTGGAGTAATAGAAATCGAAAATATAAAGGGTGACATTGAGTTTAAAAATGTAAGTTTTGCTTATGAAAATAAAAAAGTAATAGATAACTTATCTTTTAAAATTTCCTCACATGAAGATGTTGCAATTGTTGGTAAAAGCGGTGCTGGTAAAACAACAATCTTTAATTTGATTACTAAAAGTTATGATAATTATGAAGGATTAATTACTATTGATGGATTTGATATAAAGAAATTAAGTAAAAAGACCCTTAATAATAGTATTTCAATAATAAGTCAAAATCCCTATTTATTTAATTTATCTATTAAAGATAATTTGAAATTAGTTAATAATAAAGCAACAAAGGAAGATATTATTAGAGTATGTAAGATTGCTAGAATTGATGAATATATTAAATCTTTTCCAAAGGGATATGATCAAATAATAGGAGAAGGTGGAGTAAAACTTTCGGGTGGGCAAAAGCAAAGACTTGCTATTGCAAGAGCACTTCTTAAAAATAGTAAGATTATATTATTTGATGAAGCAACTAGCGCTTTGGATAATAAGACTCAGGAAGAAGTTCAAGAAGCAATTAAAGCTGTTTCTAAAGACCGAGTGGTTATTACTATAGCTCATCGTTTATCTACAATTATTGATGCTAAAAAGATATTTTTATTAGAGGAGGGTAATATAATTGCTTCTGGAGATCATAAAACATTAATGAAAACATCAAGGAAATATCGGGAATTATATAAAAAACAATAATTAGCACTCAAGGGTTGACAAGTGCTAATTGTTGTTATATAATTAGGTTATATGAAAGGAAGGAATGTATATGTTACCAAGCAGATTATTATTTGATAGTTTTTTAGATGATTCTGATTTTAGTACTAGGAGTTTTAAAAATTTAATGCGAATGGACATTTATGAAAAGGATGGTTTATATACTATTGAAGTAGATGTTCCAGGATTTAAAAAAGAAGATATTAAAATGGATATTACAAATGGTTATTTAACAATTCATGCTGAAAGACGTTCAGAAGAAAAAGAAGAGGACAGTAAAAAATATTTACATCGCGAAAGAAAATATCATGAAAAATGTGAAAGACAAGTCTATGTTGGAAATGTCAAAGAAGAAGATGTTAAGGCAGAATTTAAAAATGGTACATTATTTGTAACAGTTCCAAAAGAAGATTCAACTAAAAAATATATTAATATAAAATAATAACGAACTAGTGAATTATTTCACTAGTTTTTGGTTAATAGAAAGGGAGGATTTATGAATATAGAAGATACAAATACAAACCCACTTGAAAAATTTGGAAGAGATATTACTTATCTTGCCTCTAATAATAAAATTGATCCTGTTATAGGAAGAGATGAAGAGATACGCAATTTAATTAGGATTTTATCACGTAAAACAAAAAATAATCCTTGTTTAATTGGAGAGGCTGGGGTAGGTAAAACTGCTATTGTTGAAGGCCTTGCTCAAAGAATTAATAAAGGCGATGTTCCAAGTGATTTAAAAAATAAAAAGATATGGGAGCTTGATTTATCTGCTTTAATAGCTGGAGCAAAATATCAAGGTGAATTTGAAGAAAGATTTAAAGCAGTTTTAAAGGAAATAGAATCTTCAGATGGAAATATTATTATGTTTATTGATGAAATACATATGATAACCGGAGCAGGTTCTTCTTCAGCAATGAATGTTGGAAATATGTTAAAACCAATGCTTGCTAGAGGTGAAATGCGCCTTATTGGAGCAACTACTTTAAATGAGTATCGTGAATATATTGAAAAAGATGGAGCTTTAGAAAGAAGATTACAAAAGATTTTAATAAAAGAGCCTAGTGATGTTGATACGCTTACTATACTAAGGGGTTTAAAAGAAAGATTTGAAGTCTTTCATGGTGTAACTATAAAAGATGGAGCTTTAGTTGCAGCAGTTAATTTATCAAATAGATATATTACAGATCGTTTCTTACCAGATAAAGCAATAGATTTAGTTGATGAGGCATGTGCTACTATTAAAATGCAAGCAAATTCTGTTCCTGCATCACTTGATGAAATAAATAGAAGTCTTATGACTTTAGAAATAGAATATGAAGCATTAAAAAAAGAAAAAGATGAAGTATCTAAATCTAAAGTAGTAGATATTGCTAACAAGATGGAAGATTTAAAAATAAAGCAAAAGGAATATCAAAAGACATGGGAAGAAGAGAAAAAACTAAAAGAAGAAATAAATACTAAAAAAGCTGAGCTGGAAGAATTGAAATTTGCTTTAGAAAGGGCTGAAAATGAATATGATTTAACAAAAGCTGCCGAAATAAAACATGGAAAAATACCTCAAATAGAAATGGAACTTTCCCAAGCTAAACTTGCTATGCAAAATCAAATATTATCGGATACCGTTGATGAAAACTTAATTGCTGAAATTGTTTCACGTTGGACTAATGTTCCAATAGCTAAGCTTGTTGGTGGTGAAAAAGCTAAATTATTATCACTTGAAGATAATCTTAAAAAACGTGTTAAAGGTCAAGATGAAGCAATTAAACTTGTAACAAATGCTATTATAAGGGCAAGGAGTGGGATTAAAGACCCTAAAAGACCAATTGGTTCCTTTATTTTTATGGGGCCAACTGGAGTAGGTAAAACTGAAGTTGCCAAATCACTTGCTTATGAACTTTTTGATGATGAAAAACATATGATTAGAATAGACTGCTCCGAATATATGGAAGCGTTTAATGTATCAAGGTTAGTTGGAGCTCCTCCGGGTTATGTTGGTTATGATGAAGGCGGAGAATTAACCGAAGCTGTAAGAAGAAACCCATATTCAATAGTATTATTTGATGAAATAGAAAAAGCTCATCCTGATGTTTTTAATATTTTACTTCAGATACTTGATGATGGAAGAATTACTGATGCTAAAGGAAGATTAATTGATTTTAAAAATACCATTATTATTATGACATCTAATTTAGGATCAGAAATTATTTTAAATAGTAAAGAAGAAAATAAAAATGATTTAGTGCTAAATATTTTAAAATCAAAGTTTAGGCCAGAACTTATCAATAGAATAGACGAAATAGTTGTCTTTAATTCTTTATCTAAAGAAGTAATTGTTAAGGTTTTGGATAGAATAATTGAAGTTCTTAATGAAAACTTAAGACATGTTAATTTAAATGTTGTGTTGACAAATAAAGCTAAAGATAAAATCATTAATGATGCTTATGAAAAAGAGTTTGGTGCAAGACCTATTAAAAGGTATGTTACTAAAAATATTGAAACATTGATTGCTAAATCTTTAGTTGAAGAAAAAATACATGAAAATGATAAATTAGTTATTGATTATGATAATGAATTTATAATAAAAGTATCTAATAAAAACTAGATACTTTTTTAAATTCTTGCATTTTTATATTAAATAATATAAAATGATAGTATGAATTAACAGGATATGTGGGGATTTTGGCAAAAACGATAGTTACAAAGCAATCACATATTGGTTGTTTTTTATATTTTAAGAAAGGAGTTAATGTGAAAAATTTATATGAACTGATTATCGAAATAGTTAGTGAAGAAAAATTATTTAAAATACTTAATGAAAAAGTAAATTCTTATAATTTGGAAACTAAAACTAATGTTAATAAGGCATATTTATTGGCACAAAAATTCCATGAAGGACAAAAACGAAAAGAAGGAACTCCATATATAACGCATCCTCTTTGTGTAGCTATTATTTTAGCTCATATGAAAGCAGATACAACAATGCTTTGTGCTGGTCTTTTGCATGATGTTATCGAAGATACTTGTTGTACTAAAGATAATATTATTGAAGTTTTCGGAGAAAGTCTTGGTGAAGAAATATATCTTTTAGTTGAAGGCGTATCAAAGTTTCCAAATGAAGAATATAAGTCAATGAAGGATCTTGATTATGCTAATTTAAGAAAACTGATGCGATATATTGATAAAGATGCTAGGGTTATAATCGTTAAACTTGCAGACAGACTTCATAACATGTTAACTTTAAAATATATGCCATCTGAAAAACAAATTCTTAAAGCCGAAGAGACAAAAGAAATATATGTTCCTCTTGCAAATTTTATCGGAGCATATTATATTCGCGATGAATTAAATGACCTTGCTTTTAAATATTTAAATCCTAATAAGTTTTTATCTATTACAACTAAATTAAATAGTCTTAATGAAAAACATGATCATATTTTAAAAACAATGACATGTGCTATTTCTGAAAGATTACAGCATGCAGAAGTGTTATATAATATAAAAATGAATTTTAAGATAATAGAACGCTTTAAAAATGTTAGTAACATTTATGAACTACAACGTCAGGGTAAAGAATTACAAGAAATCAATGATTTAATAGCTTTAAAGATATTAGTTAATAGTATTGGGGATTGTTATGTTACTTTAGGCGAGATTCATCAGTTATATAAGCATAAAAAAAATCTAATTAAAGACCATATTCGTGATCCTAAAACTAATATGTATTCTGCAATTCATACAACTTTATTTGGGCCATGTAATCATCTTGTCCAAGCCAGAATAAAAACTTATGAAATGGATCAAAATAATCTTAGGGGTATCATTAGATATTATGATGGAAATAATAATAAAGAAAGTATTCAAAAAACATTGCAAGAAAATTATAGTTTTTTTCAAACTTTAAAAGATATTGATGAATATTATGGTGATAACCAAATGTATGTAGAACAATTATATCAAGAACTTTTTATGGGTAGAATATATGTATATAATGATATGAATGGAGATGTTGTTGATTTACCAGTTAATTCCAATATTATCGATTATTTAGCTGCCATAGGAGAGGATGCTTTTAGGCATACATCATTTGTTCTTGTAAATAATAAAATAGTACCATTTAATAAAATACTTAGAAGTGATGATACAGTAAGATTTGCTCTTCATAATGAAATTACTAATTTTAAATATCAAGATATTGAAGCTTCAAAAACTATTAGAACAAGAATATATTCATCAAAATAAAAACCGCATTATTTGCAGCTTTACTTTTCTTCTTTTCTAAAGGTTCTAGCTTCTCTTGCAGAAGTTATTATTTTTTCACCATCAATGGTTTTCTTTTGTAAGTTTGGTTTTTGCGCCCTTTTAGTTTTATTAAGTGCATGAGAACGTCTATTACCTTTTAAAGGTTTTTTTGTTGTTACTTTAGTAGCCATGAATATACCTCCTAGTCGGTATAAGTTTATCAAAATAATAAGGAGTTGTCAATTAAATATTATGTATGCTATAATATTTGTAGGGAGGAAAATATGGAAATTGGAGTTATAAGCGGGTTATGTCGGTACTGGTGGTTTGGAGGTAGTATTGGAGGGGTTATTATTGATGAACAAACATATTATGAAAAAATGATTGAGCCTTTAACACCTGAGCTTCATTATGATCATCTAATGATTAGTTATGTTGATGGAAAAGGAAACCTACAAACACAAATACTTACTAAAAACTTTTCTTCAAAACGTCATTTTTTTGGCGAAGTTATATTATATGACAAAGAAACTGGTGAAGTATTGTCACTTGATGAAGAACCAATGAACCTTGATGATATTGACTGTCATCCAGAAAAATTAATTAATTTTACAGATGTTGAATTAGCGCAGGTTGTAGTTTTAATTCAAGCGTATAAAGAAAGGTTAAGTAATTATGAAAAAAGCAAGCGTATAATATTTGATGACAGTAAAATTCATTTCGCAGATTTTGGGGGGAAAAAGAGAGATATTGATAATAACTGGAAAAAACACAAGCAGTTAAAAGCACAAAGAGAAAATGATCTTGAATATAATAAAATGCTGGATTATAAAATAAGAGAAATAAAGTTGTTATTAAAAAGAGTTATAACAATTTCAAAAAGAAGAATTGAGAACACAAGCTCTATAGCTAGGATTAGATTTAATTCTCTTTGAAAAGTTTTTTAGGAGATGTTTTCATTAATAGTGAAGACATCTTTTTTATTTAAATAAAATATTATGTATGCTATAATATTTGCAGGGAGGAAAATATGAAAATTGGAGTTATAAGCGGATTCAACCGGTACTTGTGGTACTGGGATTGTGTTGGAAAGGTTATTGATGAACAAACATATTATGAAGAAATGATTAAGCCTTTAACACCTAGGATTTGTTATGATGAACTAATTATTAGTTGTGTTAATATAATAGGAAGACTACAACCAGAAATATTTACTAAAAATTTTTCTTCAGAACGTCATTTCTTTGGCGAAGTTATATTATATGACAAAAAAACTGGTGAAGTATTGTCACTTGATGAAGAACCAATGAACGTTGATGATATTTATAGTAATCCAGAAAACTTAAGGAATTTTACAGATGATGAAATAAAGCAGGTTTTAGTTTTAATTCAAGCGTATCAAAAATTGTTAATTGATTATAGGAAAACTAAACGTATAATACCTGTTGACGATAGAATTCATCACGTAAATTTTGGGGTTACAAAGAAAGATATCAATAATAACTGGGAAAAATTTAAAAGAACAAAAAAAGAAATATCAGATAATATTGCTTTTAATAAAATGCTGGATTATAAAATAAGAGAAATAGAGTTGTTATTAGAAAGAGTTATAACAGTTTCAGAACAAAGAATCAAGATAGGGACATCAAGACCAGCGGCTAGGATTAGATAAATAAAGTTTTTAAGAGATGTTTTCATTAATAGTGAAGACATCTTTTTATTTAAATAAAATATTATGTATGCTATAATGTTTGCAAGGAGGAAAATATGAAAATTGGAGTTATAAGCGGAATATCCTATGCATGGGATCCTACTGTTGACGAATATTTTAAATGCATATCTGACTCATATGGACATTTGCCTATGGAGTTAATTATTAGTTTTGTTGATAGCAAAGGAAATTTAAATACTGGAATAGTATATGAAAAATTTTTTTCAAAACCTCATTACTTTGGCGAAGTTATAAAATTTAACGAAGAAACTGGCGAAGTATTTTCACTTGATGAAAGCCCAAAGGATGTATATGGTTATGGAGACTTCAGACCTTTTACAGATGATGAAAAAAAGCAGGTTTTAGTTTTAATTGAAGTGTATCAAAAAATGTTACGCACTTATAAGGGCTTGAGGCGTAAAGTAGATGATGACATTGAGCTTTATCATGTAGATTTGGGGGTGACACCTGAAGATGTTAATAATAATTGGGAAAAATATAAAACTTTAAAAGCAAAAAGAGATGATGATCTTGAGTTTAATAAGTTGCTGGATTATAAAATAAGAGAAATAGAAGAAGTGTTATTAATAAAACTTGCAACAATTTTAGAAAAAAGAGCTGAAACAGAGGAAGAAAAAACAACAGCTAGGATTAGGTTAGATTCTTTTTATAAAAAGTTTAAACATTATGGCAAATAAGAAAACCAGATAAATAACATTTTTTTTCTAAAAGTTTTTAAGAGATGTTTTCATTAATAGTGAAGACATCTTTTTTATTTGAATAAAATATTATATATGCTAAAATATTTATAGGGAGGAAAATATGAAAATTGGAGTAATAAGTAGATTAATTCCTTATAACGAGGAAATTACTCCTGAAAGTTATTTTGAATTTGCTAATAAAAGTGTAATTGAACAACTTGATGATTCGAATTTGAGACTTGTTATAGGTACTGTTAGTGTTAGTGATCTTGATGGAGAAGTTTGTGAGAAAATTAATTTTAATACTTTAGGTTCAAACAACTTTGTTCTTGGGAATATTGTAGAATATGATGTAAATACTGGGAACGTATATCTAGTTAATCATGATAGAATTTTAACGGATGAAGAAAAAGCCACGATTTTAAATATTATTAAATCATATGAGAAGCGATTAGAAGACTGCAAAAAGGTATATAATGATTTATGTGAACATTTATGTGAAAGATGTGATATGCGTTTTGAGGTTAACAGCGGAGATTCCTATGATGATATTTTACGTAACTCAAAAGAATGTGCAGAGTCGAAAGCAGAAGAAAAGGAGCTTTTAATACAAATTAGAATTTTGAATAATAAGATACAGGAATTTGAATTATTATTGAAAACAGTTAAACGTGAGTTAAAAATAAGGGATAAAGACCCACATGTAAGATTACGAGCTGTATTATAAAGACTTTTATCTATTAAAAATAATTGATAACTTAAATATTGATTATTGAATTTTACTAGATGTTTTCATTAATAGTGGAAACATCTTTTTATTAAAAATTTGTTAAAATAGTTGGAGGTTTAGGATATGATTATAAATAAATTAAATGACTGTAATATAAATGATCAGTTTATTATTAGATATTTAGATGGTGCTGAAGCAGAAAAAAGGCGTTTGCAAAACTTGGGTTTTATTCCATCTTCAATCATAAAAGTTATTAATATTACAGATGATAATATGATAGTTTTAGTTTTTGACTCAAGGATAGCAATTAATAAAGAGGTATGTAATAATATTCGTGGAACAATACTTGAAAGAAATTCAAATCAGAAAAGAATTCAATCTAGATATAAAAAACATTTTAATTAAAGATGTACTTTATATTTATAAAATTTTTATATATGATAAAATATTATTAAGGAGGTAAATGATATATGTTAATTCCAATTAAAGTTATAACGGAATAATCATATATTTTCAACATAAACAGCATCTTAAAGCTTGCTTTTTATTAAATTTTGTTATAGTATGAATTTAATTTATATAAAAAGGAGCATATATGATAAGTTTTAATTATATTAAATATTTTATTATTAAAATTATTAATAAATTGAAATATTGTTTTATCACATCTTGTTTATGCCTTATAAATATGGAGGCAAAGATAAGCGGCGTAAAAAAAGAGATTTTTTACGCCGTTTTTTAATTGTTTAGAAAGGAGTTAAAATGAAAGAAATAACTATTAAAGATTTACTTAATAAAATAAGAGAATATAATCCAGAAGAATTAGAAATAATAAATAAAGCTTATGAATTTGTAAAAAAATATCATGATGGACAATTTAGAATTAGTGGAGAAGAATATATAACGCATCCAATTAATGTTGCCTTCATACTTGCTGATTTACATGCTGATTGTGATACAGTATGTGCTGGATTATTGCATGATGTTTTTGAAGATACAAAATGTACTAAAGAGGACATTGTTTATTATTTTAATCAGGATATTGCATTATTAGTTGATGGGGCTAGAAAATTATCTAAAGTTAACTTTGTGTGTAAAGAAGATCAAGACGTAGCTAATACAAGAAAAATAATAACGAGTATAACCGATGATGTTAGAATAATTATAATAAAACTTGCTGATAGATTACATAATATGAGAACGTTAGAATATAAATTAGAAATTAAGCAAAAAGAAAATGCGCTTGAAACAATAGAAATATTTGCGCCACTTGCTTATTATATTAGTTCTGAAATTGGAAATACTATGGTTGGAGTTGTTGTTAATGGTAATTATGTTCCTGTGACTTATACTTTAAATAATAAGGATATAGTGAGAGTTATTACTGACAAATTCACATATAGACTAAGAAATAATTGGTTAAATAAAGCACATACTACCTTGGCTAAAAAAAGAATAAGAGAATTTAATAAATAGGAGGGCTATTATATGATTATAGATTCACATGCACATATTGCAATAACAAAAAATGTTGAAGAATCTAAACAAAAATTAGAAGAATTTAAAGAACTAATGAAAATTAACGGAATTGATAAGTCTGTAATAATGATTGACCCTTATATTGAAGATATTAGTTGTAAGAACAATAAAAATCATAGAATTGCAATGTTTGATGGCAATAAGCCAGGAGAAATATTATGTAAATGTATGAATTGTGGTTTAATAACATATAGTGGTATTGACCCTTACATAAAATACAATGATATTTTATTTGAACTGCTAAAATATGAAAAAAATTTATATTTTTATCTGCTAGTATCTGTGACAAAAACTTCAATGAAATGGTTAATAGATTATTATTTAGAAAAGTATGGTAAATTAGTAAAGGGTATTAAAGCGTATACTGGTCTAAGTGGATATAATCTTGATGATGTTTCATCTTTTGTTGGAAAGGTTCCTATGTTAGTTCATTGTGGTATCTTTGACAACCAAAATCCAAGTAATATGATAAACTTTATTAAATCATATGAAAATTACTTCCAACTCGCTCATTTTGCAGCGTTAAATATACCGGCAATAAAACAAATGAACCATCTTGATAATACTATTATTGATATAGCACCATCTAAAAGAATATATGATCGTTATATAAAAAGGCCTAAAAATGCAATTATTTTTGATATAGAGAAATATGCAAGTTTAGATGATTTATATACTGTTATTTTAGAAAATGTAGATATTACCAAAGTTGTTTGGGGTTCGGATTATCCATTTTCTTCACATAGCTTAGAATTGAATGCTTTTACTTCAAGTAATGTTTTTACTCAAGGAGAAAAAGAAAAAATATTATGCCGAAATATGAAGAGAGTTTTAAATGAAAAAAGATAATTATGTTGTTACAAATTTCCCTATAGCACCATTTACTAAAGAAAAAACCGCAAGGCTAACATCTATTATTTTATCTAAATTAATTTCTGAAAAATTAAAAATAAAAAATATATTATCAATTAATCTACTTCATAGTTTTAAGAATAAAAAGACAAATGGATTTATTAAATTTTTAAACGAAATACAGTTAACATTCGATGATTATTTTATAGATAATGATAATATTAATATTATTATTGAAAAAATTCAAAGACTATATGATGAAAAAATAATAATTGAAAAAAGTGAAACAATAATACAGTGTGATTGTGGATTAATAGATTTTCCTAAAAAAGCATTGAAATATTATAACAATAAGTTATTTAAAAAAATTAATAATAAATATATATGTACGAAATGTAAGAAAGGATGCCAAGAAAAAAAAGAAAAAAGATTATTTCTAAAAATTTCACCTAGATATATAAAAAAAATAAAATGTATTCCTCAATTATATAATAATAATTTTCAACAATTTAATGAATATTATTCAAAACAAGAGTTATTAATTTCTAAATCAAGAAAAACAGGAGTTATGTTTAAAGATTACAACTTAGATATAGACTTTTTCTGGAGTTTATTTTTAACAACATTTAATGAAGAAAACATTATTGCAGTTATATGTAATAAACATTTATTTAATATTTATATTGTAGATTATTTAGCCCATATTTTTCACAAAAAAGTTATTTATTTAATTCATCCATATATTGAAAATAAAGAAAACATTGTTTTAGAAAAAGAAGTTTTTAAATATGATCATTTGTTTATGAAATTATATTTTATTTATAATAACAAGTGGTTTTCATCAGAAAGCAGTTTTAATAAAGGAATGTTAAAATATTTAGCAAAAAAGAGAAAAATAGGTAGAGAAAAATTATATAACAAAATTATACAAGAAGAAGAATACATTGATATTTATGAATTTTTAAACGAATATTTAAAAAAGCAACTAATTTTTCAAAAAGATATTTATAAAATAAAGACATAAAAAGCTAAGAAAAAAGCAATAGTAATAATTTCTATTAAGTAAAATCGAAAAAATAAAGATAGGCTAAAAAACAGTATATAAGAGCATGTTAATTTAGAATTACATTTAATTGTTAGTAGGGAATTATTTTGGTTGATAAAAGTATTAGCAAAAGGGAATATCAGAAAAAAATAAATTCATTAAGAAAAAGTTATTCAAAAAAATTCAATAGTTTATATGAAGAATATTTACATGTTTTAAATGATTATTCAAAAGAAAAAATGAGATATATTATGAGCAAACATAAAAAAATTATTATTAAAACTATTCAAAAAATAATTTCCTTTTTTCCTCAAGAAAAAATAAAAGATTGGCGTATTTTTTTAACTGGTAGTTTAGCTCGCAATACTAATCTAATATTTAGTGACGTTGATATTAGTTTTATTTATGGTGATTCTGATATTGCAAAAAAATTAAATTTAGAAAATAAAATATCCTATATGATTTCTTATGTTTTAGGATATAAAGGAAGGGATAGAGTACACGGTATTACGAATTATTTACCAATAATATCAAATAATTATTTAGATAATATCAAAAACAATAAATATAGCTTACACTTTTAAGATGGCGTACTTGATTATTCATGTAGAGATAATACAGAGGAAATAATGATGGTTGTATTAAATTCAACGAAAAATTTTGATGAATTAGTAAAATATTTAGAAAAAAGTATGTTGGGTTTTAATGAGTGGACAAATTGCTTTGAAACTATTTATGATAATAATGAATTTGATATTAATGCTCAAATTAAGATACTTGAAAAAAAGCTTGATTGTAGTAAAATAGACTTTAATAGTGCAATAATAGACATTGTAAAAAAAATAAAGAAAAAGACAAGTGTTACTAAAGACGTTATCCTAATTAGAGACTTAAAAAAACAGCTTAAGAATCATGAATGTGATATAATTTATGGTTATTTTGCATTAGTTTATAAAATATGCATTAAAAAAGGAGTGCCCATTAATGCTATTGATATTATTGAATATGAAAATAAAAAAGCTATTTTAGGAATAAGAGAAGAACTATATATACATATATACTCATATTTTTCATTAATTGCTAAATTTGAAATAATATTATATGAATTAGGATACGATTTTAGTAGTTATAGTTTATGTAAAATTGAAATAGATTTATTAAATAAAAAATACAAAGAAATGTTTAATGGTAAAAATATAATTAAAGATATTCAGGTAAAAATAAAGCAGGTTAATAAAATAATTCTTGAATTATTAGATGAATATAATAATAATTAAAAAGAAATTCAAATAAAGGAGGAAATAATAGAATTAATTTCTATTAAGTAAAATATTATGGAGAAAGCGATAACTAAAAAAATTGAAACAAAAAATTTAATATTAAGAAAGGCAAAATTAAACGATGCAGCAGAGTTGTTTCTTAATGTGGGAAGAGATAATAAAGTATCAAAATATACAGTTTGGAATAAATATGATGATGTAAAAGTTGCAGAAAATTTAATTGAAAAATGGGTTCGCGAATATAAAGACTACAATAAATTTAGATGGGTTGTTATTTTAAAAGAAACGAACACATTAATTGGTACTATAACATCTGTAAATTGCGATAAAACAAACAATACTGTTGAAATAGGTTATGCATATGGGTCTTTGTGGTGGAACAAAGGTTATGCAACAGAAGCACTAAGAGCAGTTATTAATTATTTATTTGAAGAAACCCCAGTAGAGACAATATATGCCCAATTTATTCCTACAAATATAGGAAGTGGTAAAGTAATGGAAAAAGTGGGTATGAAACATGAAGGAACATTAAGAAATAGATTAATAGATAAGAATACCAATAAATATGCTAACTTGGAGTCATATTCAATTATTAGGGAAGATTATAAATGAGCGAGTAGCTCATTTTTAATACATATAAGTATTATATATGATAAAATATTATTAAGGAGGTAAATGATATATGTTAATTCCAATTAAAGTTATCACGGAATATTCCCTTCTTAAGAGTTTAATTAAAATTGATGATTTAATTAAAGTTTTAATTGAAAAAAATATTAAGATTTGTGGAATATGTGATGATGAACTTTATGGAAGTATTGAATTTTACCTTAAATGTAAAAATAATAATATAAAGCCATTAATAGGCATGGAAATAAAAATAGAAGATCATACGGTATATTTATATGCTAAGAATTATATTGGGTATCAAAAATTAATTGCTATTAATTATGAAAAAGAAAGTCTTCTTTTAAAAGATATAATAGATGATAATATTTTAGTTGTTTTACCAAATAAAGAAATTAATCTTTACCAAGAGTTTGAAAATAAAGATAATATATATATTTCATATAATACTAATGATGAAAAGAAAGTAGCCTTAATACTAACTGATAAAATAGTATATCTTAATAATATAAGATGTCTTTTTAAAGAAGATATTAAATATATAGATTATTTAAAATTATTGGGTAAATCTTTTGAACATAGTGATAATGATTATTTAAATGATCGTATATCTAAAGATGATTATGAATATTTATTAGAATTTAGTAACCATATTAATATTGAAATTCCTTTTGATAAAAGATATATTCCAGTATATAGAAAGAATATTAATTCATTTATATATTTAAGTAAGCTTGCTCAGACTGGTCTTGAGAAAAGATTGAATAATAAAGTAAATAAAAGATATCAAAAAAGATTAGAAGAAGAATTAAAAATAATTAAAGAAATGAACTTTGTTGATTACTTTTTAATTGTTTATGATTATGTTTTATATGCAAAGAAAAACAATATTTTAGTAGGTCCTGGAAGAGGTAGTGCTGCAGGTTCCTTAGTAAGCTATTCTGTTGGAATTACTGATATTGACCCTATAGAATATGATTTATCTTTTGCAAGATTTTTGAATCCCTATCGAAATAAAATGCCTGATATTGATATTGATTTTGAAGATTCTAAAAGAGGCGAAGTAACAAACTATGTTAAAGAAAAATATGGGGATGATTTTGTTGCTTTAGGACTTACCTTTAATACTTATAAAGCAAGATTAATATTAAGGGATTTAGCAAAAGTATTTAAGATAGATATATATTTATTTAATAAGTTTATTAAATGTATTGATAATAGAAAAAGTTTAAAAACTAATAAAGAAGAAGATGTAGTACATAGATATTTAAGGATGTATAGTGAACTTAATGAATTATATGATGTTGCAATGCATCTTGAGAATTTAAAGAAAAACATTTCTACTCATGCAGCTGGGGTAGTTATATCATCAGTACCTTTAAAAAATATTATTCCTATAATTAAAGATGATGTTATAAATCGAACTGGTATAACTATGGATTATTTAGAAAAGTTAGGTCTTCTTAAAATGGATTTCTTAGCATTAAAGAATTTAACTACAATAAAAAATATTATTGAAAAGATACCAAATATTTCTTTTGATAATATACCTTTAGATGATAAAAAAACTTATGAGTTGTTTAAAAATGGTGAAACAAATGATATTTTTCAATTTGAGTCAAATTATGCTAAAAAGACTTTAATAAAGATAAAACCGTCTTCTTTTGAAGAACTTTCTATTGCAATGGCATTAGTAAGACCAGGACCAAGTAATCAAATTGATTTATATGTAAATAATAAAGAAAAAGGGAAAATAGATGTTCATGATAGCTTGAAAGATATCTTAAAAAGCACTTGGGGAGTTATTATTTATCAAGAACAAGTTATGAGAATACTTGTAAAAATAGCAGGATATACTGAATATGAAGCAGATAATATCAGAAATGCAATATCTAAGAAAAAAGAAGATATTATTATAAAGGAAGAAGAAAATTTTATTGCTAAAGGGATAAAAAATGGTTATGATAAAGAGTTTTTAAACGATTTATTTAATCAAATTAAAAGATTTGCTGAATATGGTTTTAATAAAGCTCATTCAGTATCATATTCACTTATATCATATCGTCTTGCATACCTGAAAGCAAATTATCCTGTATATTTTTATATAAGTCTTTTAAGTGAAACTAAAGATGATTTAAAAAGAAAATATTATTTAAATGAACTTAAGAAAAGCGGTATTAAGATATTAAAACCTAATATTAATAAATCGCATAATGATTTTCAATTTAAAAACAATTATTTATTACTTCCTTTTAATATGATTAAAGGATTAAATGAAAATATTATAAATGAAATAATAAATAATAGAGAAGAAGAATATCTAGATATATATGATTTTTTAATTAAAAATAAAAGTATTATTAATGATAATATATATGAGATTTTAGTAAGATCATCAGTATTTTTTTCTTTTAAGATTACTAATAAAGCTTTAATTGAAAAAAAATATGAAATATTTAATTATGCTTCTTTAGAAGATCTTTCTTTTGATAAACCAATTATTGATGTAAAAGATGAATATGATGATAAAACGCTTCTTAAAGATGAAATAAAATATTATGGGACTTATCTTGGTAATCATCCTGTAAGTATATATACCAAAGTAGTAAAAGCAAAAGATACTATTAAATATTTATTTAAAAATATTAAGATGGCTTTATTAATAGAGAAAATAACTATAATTACTACTAAAAAGGGTGATAATATGGCTTTTGTGGTTGCTTCTGATGAAACGGGAATAGTGGAACTTACCTTGTTTCCAGAGGTGTTTGAAACAGTTAGTGATTTAAAAGAAAATGAAATAATATTTATTGAGGGGAAATCTTCCAAAAGGTTTGACAAGTACCAAATAATTGTTAATAATATTAAAAGAAGATAAAGCAGGATGGGTGTAATATGAATGAAGATGTAAAAAGATTCTTAGATAGTATTAAATATAAGGGTAGTAGTTTTGATGATACAGAACTTAAAAAGGTTATCTTTTATAAAAGTAAAGATAGTTATGATGTTTTTTTATCATGTAAGAAAGTTAAGACTAAAGAAGAAGTAGATGAGTTATTTTTAGCTGCCAAGAATAAAATAAATGGTGAGAAAAAATGTCAAATATATCTTGAATATAAAAAGGACCTTAGTGATGAAGAATATGCTCAAGAGGTATTTAATGACTTAATTAAAAACAAACCTTCTTTGAAGGGTAACAAAATTAGTTTAAAAGATAATAATTTAACAGTAAATTTATTAAGTGAAATAGTTGCTAAGTTTTTTGATACTAATAAAAATAAAATATTAAATACTTATAAAGCTTATGGGTTTGGTGATATTAATTTAAATGTTATTGTGGATAAAGATGTTTTAAAAGAAACAAAAAAAGAAATTGAAGATGAGAATAATAAAGAAATAGATTTGAAGAAGAAAGAGTCCCCTTATGTTATGGGAAAACATGTAAAAGGAGAGATAACTAAGTTTATTGATGTGTATGGGGAAGCTTTAAAAAGTGTTTTTGAATGCTATATATTTGGAATAGAGACTTTAGAAAGAACTAGTAAGTTAGGCCCTGTTTTTATTAATAATATTAAAGTAAGTGATAAAACGGATAGTTATTTAATGAAAATTGTTAAATATAATAAAGAAGAAAATAATCGTATTATGTCAAGATTAAAAGAAGGATTATGGATAAGAGTCTTTGGAGATATCAAAGAAGATGATTATACTAAAACATATATTTTAACTCCTAAAGCAATTGAAATTATACCTTCTAAAGAAAAGGCCATTACTGACGATGAAAAAGTAAAAAGAGTTGAACTTCATGCTCATACAATGATGAGTCAAATGGATGGCTTAACTAAACTTGATTTAGATGCTCATACATGTGAACTGATAACAAGATGTATTGATATGGGATATAGAGGTGTTGCTATAACTGATCATAATGGTTGTCAAGCATTTCCGGTTTGTTATGAACTTATTAAAAAATATAATAAAAATATTGAAGATAAATCAAAAGCATTTAAAGGACTTTATGGTGCGGAACTTGTTTTAGTAGAAGATATGATTAATATTGTTACAAATTCCATGGATTTACCCTTAAAAGGCACTACATTTGTGGTTTTTGATACAGAAACAACAGGTTTTAATGCAGCAGTTGGAGATCAAATGATTGAAATTGGGGCTGTTAAAATTATCGATGGAGAAATTATTGATACTTTTGATGAATTTATTAATCCTGGCTATCATCTTCCTGATCATATTACTGCAATAACAGAAATAACTGATGAAATGGTTAAGGATGCTGATAATGAAAAAGAGGTTACTACAAGGTTTTTAAAATGGGTGGGGGATAATCCTATGGTTGCTCATAATGCTAAATTTGATATCTCTTTTATTAAAAGGGCCATGCAAAAATATAATCTTGGGGAATTTAATCATACCGTAATAGATACTTTAGAATTATCAAGAACTTTAGATTCAGGTTTTGCAAGACACTCTCTTTCTGCGATTGTTAAAAGATATAATGTAGACTTTGATGAAAAGCATCATCATCGAGCTGATTATGATGCCAAAGCTACGGCTTTAGTATTTGATAAAATGCTTAAAAAATTAATTAATCAAAATATAGAGAATATAAATGATATTGAAAGATTAATATCTAAAGATGAAATATATAAATTTGGTAAGACTTATCATGTTAATTTATTATGTAAAGATAGGGTTGGTCTTAAAAATTTATTTAAACTTATTTCTCTTGCATCAACTAAATATCTTTATAAAACCCCTCGAATACCAAGAAGTGAGCTTTCTTCCTTAAGAGAAGGGCTTCTTATTGGAAGTGGTTGTTATGAATCAGAGGTATTTATTGAAGCAAGAAGTAAAGATAAAGATGATCTTGCTAATATAATTAATTTCTATGATTATATAGAAGTACAGCCACCAGAATGTTATGATCATTTAATTCAAACATCTGATTTTAAAAATAAAGAAGAGGTTGAAAATCATCTTAAAAAGATAATTAATGCTACTAAACAAAATGGTAAAATTATTGTTGCTACTGGAGATGTTCATCATTTTGATAAAGAAGATAAAATATTTAGAAAAATAATTGTTAATCAAAAAGTACCTGGTGGTGGACTTCATCCTCTTAATAAAAAAGATATCAAAGAAATTCCTTCGATGCATTTTAGAACTACAAAAGAAATGCTTGATGATTTTAAATTTCTTGATAAAGACCTTGCTTATGAAATAGTGGTTACTAATACTAATAAAGTATTTGATATGATAGAAAATATTGAAGTAATACTTGATACCAAAGGAGTTCCTTTTTCCCCAAGAGTTAGAGATGAAAATACTAAGGAATTTATTGATTGTCAAAAAGTTGTTACAGATCTTGTTTATCAAACTGCTAAAGAATGGTATGGAGATGTTTTACCATATAATATTGAAGAAAGAATATCTAAAGAATTATATGGTGATATTGTATATAATTATTGGCATGATAAATTATTAAAAGAAAATTCTAAATTGGAAGAAAAAGAGTTAGAAAAACTAATTTTTAATAATATCCATGAAACGATACTCTCGGGTTATGATAAAGTTTATAAGATAACTAAAGAATATGTTAAAGAAAATTGGGATGATAAAGATGGCAAGCTTACTGATGAAATTTTAGAAAAAAAGATTAAAAAATCTTTGGGTGGTATTATTGGTGGCGGTTTTGATGCTATTTATTTAATATCTCAAAGATTAGTTAAAAATTCTAATGATGCTGGTTTTATTGTAGGTTCAAGAGGAAGTGTTGGCTCAAGTTTTGTTGCTCATTTAATAGGTATAACCGAAGTAAATGCTCTTCCAGCTCATTATCGTTGTTTAAAATGTAAATATTCCTCTTTTGAAGATGAAGAAAATATTCCTTATGGTCAAAATTATGCTTCAGGATTTGATCTTCCAGATAAAGATTGTCCTGTTTGTGGTAATCCATTAAAAAAAGATGGTCAAGATATGCCATTTGCAACTTTCTTAGGTTTTAATGCCGATAAAGTTCCTGATATTGATCTTAACTTTTCAGATTTAAATCAAGCAGATGCTCATGAATATACTAAGGTATTGTTTGGTGTTGATAATGTTTATCGTGCAGGAACGATTACTACTGTAGCAGATAGAACGGCTTTTGGTTTTGTTAAAGGTTATTTAGAAGATAATGGTATTTTAGGTAAACAAAATATTGAAATAGAACGTCTTGCATTAGGATGTACTGGAGTAAAAAGAACTACTGGTCAACATCCCGGAGGAATTGTAGTTATTCCTGATTATAAAGAAGTCTTTGATTTTACTGCATTTCAATATCCTGCGGATGAGAATAAATCTTCATGGCGAACAACTCATTTTGCTTATCAATCTTTGGAAGAAAATCTTCTTAAACTAGATATTTTAGGACATTCAGATCCAACCCAATTACGTTTAATTCAAGAGCTTTCTAATACAAATGTTTTAGAAGTTCCAATGGATGATAAAAAGACCATGTCTATCTTTTCATCAACTGATGCTTTAGGAGTTACTACTGAAGAAATCATGTGTCCTACAGGTACTTTAGGTATTCCAGAATTTGGTACTAATTTTACAATAGGAATGGTAGATGAAATAAAACCAACATCCTTTGCAGAACTAGTTAAAATTGCAGGGCTATCACATGGTACTGATGTTTGGCGAGGTAATGCTCAAGAACTAATTAAAAATAAAATTGTTCCTTTTAAAGAGGTAATTGGTTGTCGTGATGACATAATGGTTTATCTTATCTATAAAGGTTTAGAACCGATAAAGGCTTTTAGGATAATGGAGTTTGTAAGAAGAGGTAAGGCAAGTAAAGATCAACTTACTTGGGAAGAGCATCGAAAGACAATGCAAGATGCAGGAATCGAAGAATGGTTTATCGATTCATGTGAAAAAATTAAATATATGTTTCCAAAAGCTCATGCTGCAGCTTATGTTATGAGTGCTTTTAGAATTGCTTGGTATAAGGTCCATATGCCAGCATGCTTTTATGCCTCATGGTTTTCTACTAAAGCAACAGATTTTGATATTGTTGCTATGCTTGGTGGATATGACCAAATAAAGAAAAGAATAATAGAGATTAAGAACAAAGGTTTTGAGGCAACTAATAAAGAAATTGGTACATTAGAATGTTTAAGTGTTGCTCTTGAAGCAGCTGCTAGAAAAATTAAACTTGCTCCAATTGATTTATATCAAAGTAAGGCAAAAAATTTTGATATTAAAGATGATTTTACTTTAATACCACCGTTTATAACAATTGATGGTCTTGGAGAAACTGTTGCAAATAATATTGTAAAAGAGGCTAAAAAGCAACCATTTATTTCTATTGAAGACTTTCAAAATCGCTGTAGAGCTTCTCAAACCTTAGTTGATAAGATGAAGGATATGGGTATTTTTGAAGGAATGCCGGAATCTTCACAACTTAGTTTGTTTTAAAAATGAAAGGAGAAAGGATGATAAAGTTAAAAGATTTAAAAATAAAAAAAACCACTAATATAGATGATTATTTAAATTTATATAATATAGTTTTAGATAATTTGGATGATAAAGATTTACTAGGCGCTTTTACTAAAGAAGATGTAATAAATATTTTAGAAAATGGTGGAAAAATATGGCTTTATTATGACAATAATATTCCTGTATGTTCAATTTTTTTAATACCAGTAATGAGAAAAACACTTGATAAACATAATCTTTCATATGATGAAAAAGAAACTACATCAGTAGGTCCTGTTATGGTACATCCTAATTATAGGGGAAATAAACTTCAAAAACAAATGATTTTAGTTTTAGAAAAGTATGCTAAAAGTAAAAATTATAAATATATTTTTACAAAAGTATCGGAGAAAAACATTCGTTCAAAGAAAAACTTTGAAGATCTTGATTATAAAATTGTAAATAAATATGAAAATGAAAGAGGAGTGAATATTGCTTTTATAAAAAAAATATAAATTAGGGTGATAATACTATGGTTAAATTTAATGATATATATGTACTGCAAGGGACAAATAGTTTTAAAAATGTTAGTGAGAAGGTAAAAGCCTTTAAAAAAGAATATCCTAATAAAAAAATAATTTCTCTTGGTATTGGTGATGTTTCAAAACCGATTGTTAAACCAGTTGTTGATGCTATGCATAAAGCTATTAATGACCTAGCGGATATTAAAACATTTAAGGGATATGGTTTTTATTATGGCCATGATTTTTTAAAACAAGCTATTTTGGATAACGAATATAAAGATAAATCTTTTTCATTAAATGAAATATATATTTCTAATGGTACAAAAACAGATACAACAAGTATATTGGAATTATTTGATATCAATAGTAAAATATGTGCCTATGAGCCATTATATCCTATTTATAAAGATGGATCTTTATGTATTAATAGAAAAGTAACTATCTTAAATAACTTTGATGAAAATTTTAATCCCATAATCCCAAAAGAAAAATATGATTTAATATATATGTGTTCACCAAATAATCCTATTGGTATTGCATATTCAAAAGATGTGTTAGAAAAATGGGTTTCTTATGCACTAAAAAATAAAGCTATTATTTTATATGATAATGTTTATCATCGTTTTATAACAAATAAAGATGTTCCTAAATCAATATATGATATAAAAGATGCTAAAAAGGTTGCTATTGAATTTAGAAGTTTTTCTAAAAATGCTAGTTTTACAGGAGTAAGATGTTCATACTTTATAATTCCTAATGATATTTGTAAAGATATTAATGATCTTTGGAAATTAAGAACAATTAATCGTTTTAATGGGGCTGATTATATAGCACAAAAAGGTGCTGAAGCAACCTTTTTACCAAAAGCAAAAAGATTAATATCTAAAAATATTAAATATTATCAAGATAATGCAAAGTTATTAAAAAAAGTTTTTGAAAAGTATCAATTTGTTGTTATGGGTGGAATAGATTCTCCCTTTTTATGGATTAAAAATCCTAATAATTTAAACTCTTGGGAAACTTTTGAGTTCTTTTTAAAAGAATTAAATATTATTGTAATACCAGGTATTATATTTGGCAACAAAGGAGATAATTATTTTAGAGTATCTGCTTTAGGAACTAGAGAATCTGTTTTAAAAGCAATTAAAAGAATGGAGAATTATTATGAGAAAAAATTTTAATATATTTATTATAATAGGTTTAATAATAGGTATTATATTTGGTGTGTTTTTCCCTAAATTAATGCAAGAGTTATCTTTTTTGGGAGTCATATATATAAACCTTCTTAAATTTATTATCATTCCAATTTTATTTACATCTATTTCTATAACTATAAATAAATCAGTTAAAAAAGGTAGCAAATTAATAATAAAAACGGTGGTACTGTTTATTGTTATGTTTATTATGAGTTTTTTAATAACATCATTAATTGTAACTTTAATAAATCCTTCGAAGGGTTTTAATTATCAACTTAAAGATTGGGATGGAACTTTAACATCTTTCAAAATGACCGATATTGTTACAAATTTATTCCCAAGTAATATAATTGATATCTTTCAAAACAATTTAATTCTTCCGGGTATTATTTTAGCTATGTTTTTTGGAATATATGCAGATAAGGTTAAAAATGGTAACAAAGTAATTGATTTATTAGAGGGATTAAAAAATATTTTTAATAAACTTTTGGAAGATATTATTCTTCTGACACCAATAGGAGTTTTTTCTTTAGTTGGAAATACAGTTGCAACCTATGGGATAAGTATTATTAAATATGGTTTAAAATATATAGGAATTGCATATTTTTCAAGTATCATTGTTTTGTTTTTTATAATGATTTTACCAGTGTGGTTTTTTGCTAAGATTAATCCTATTACTTATATAAAAAAAGTTAGTAAAGTATGGCTTATTACATTAACAACATGTTCTTCAATGGCAACTCTTCCCTATACAATTAAAACATGTAAAGAAGGCTTTAATATACCTTCAAAGACAACAGATATAGTAGTTCCTTTGGGATGCACTATTCATATGTGTGGCGGAGCAGTATCTTTTGCATTATTAGGTTTATTTAATGCTACATTATTTGGAATAAAGATAACCCTTACAACATATTTATTAATGCTTGTTGTAGCGACTTTTATTAATATGGCAGCCCCAGGAATACCCGGCGGTGGTATTGTAATTGGTGCTACATACTTATCTTATTTTAATATACCTTTATCTTTTATAGGTTTTTATTCAGGTATATATAAATTATTGGATATGGCATATACAACATTAAATGTAACTGGAGATATAACTGCTAATATACTTATAAATAAGATGAATAAATAAATTGACTAAAGATATATGTGACTGTTATAATATCTTTTGAACGGAGGTTTTGTTGTGAAGTATACAGATACAGGGATTGAATATATAATCCAAAAAGATAATATAGAGCGTCGTTATACTGTTTTAATTGATGCTGAAAAATTAAAAGAATTATTAGATGAAGTGGTAAGAAAATGTAGTTATAGAACTCATGGGAAAAGACATGAAGCTTCTTATTCTGCAGAATTTGATGAAGAAAAAAAAGAATTTATTTCAGGAGAATGCTTACCTAATGGGGATCCTATGTTTGAAAACATAGAAAAGATATATCGCTTTACCTCTAATAATCATTTCAGCTATCATTGTGACTCTATTGGAGTTGATGGTATAAAAGTAACACCGCCTTATTTAGCATTTATTTTAGCAGGGATTTTAAAAGGGAACCAAGAAAGTATATATCATTTGGAAAAATACGATCGTCATGAAGAATTAATTTCTCATAGTGATAAAATAGAACTTGTTAAGGAAGCAATCGAGAGTATTGATGATTATGAGGTAGATAAAAAAATAAAGGGTTTAGAATATTTAAAAAAACTTTTGGAAGCAGAAAAAGAAAAGCAATATTTTGATGCGAAGCTATTACGTGTTTTTTATGAACAAGCAAAAGAGATTATTAAAATAAAACTTATAAATGAGATGATTCATGTTAAGGATGATATAGTAAGATCATTTGCAAATAAATAACAATTTATTATATAAAATAATAGCTATTCAAATTTGCTAGAATAAAAAACCAATGTCAAGTTACTTTTGAAATCAATAGCCCAAGTACTGATGAAGTATCTTTTTGTCATAGTCAAATTGTTGATAATGGAGCTATGGGATTAGAGTTATCTGAAAGTATACTATTAGGCTATGTACGACTTATAAACGGTTCTTATCATAGTTATAATGAAACACATGAACAATTTTTAGAAGCTTTGAAAAAAGATTATGGATTAGTATTGATAAGAAAAGAAAAAGTTGAACCAATTGTTTATTTGGGTGATGTTTATTCAATAACAAAACTACCTTGGTCTGAGGAAAAATTACCTATAATGAAATGGAAACGCTGGCAGGATTATACTAGTTATGAAGATGGTTTAAAAGAATATAATTCATTAAGAAAAAATAGGTAGATATGAATTTTTTAAAAACATAAATGAAAAAGATAAAAAGATAATCTATAAGATAACCAGATATGATTATTTAGATGCTTATATTTATAAAAATATAAAAAATGTAGATATAGATATTCTTAACAATAAAGATACTAAAAATAGATTTTTTAAATGGATAAGATTAAGACAAAATGGTGATACATGTGAACTTAAGATTAAATATATATATAGCACTTTAAAAGATTATGATATAAAAAATGTTAAAGAAATCGAAATTAAAGTAGATAATTTTGAAATGGCAAACTCTTTACTTGAAGAATTTGGTTATTTTCGTAAAAAATTGGTCGAGAAAAAAAGAATAAGCTATGTTTATAAAGATATGCAAATAGAAATAGATTCATGGCCTTTAATTAAACCAATATGTTGAAATTGAAAGGAAAAATGTTAAAGATATTTATGATTTAGCTAAAAGATTAGGTTATATTAAAAAAGATATTAGAGTTATAAATACTGATGATGTATATGAAGAAAGTGGTATAAATTTAAATGAATATGAAATATTAACTTTTGATGAAGCGATAAAAAAAGATGATTAATAGGTAAGATTATAATTAGGATATATATAAATTATTGGATATGGCATATACAACATTAAATGTAACCGGAGATATAACTGCTAATATACTTATAAATAAGATGAATAAATGAATTGACTAAAGATATATGTGACTGTTATAATATCTTTTGAACGGAGGTTTTGTTGTGAAGTATACAGATACAGGGATTGAATATATAATCCAAGAAGATAATATAGAGCGTCGTTATACTGTTTTAATTGATGCTGAAAAATTAAAAGAATTATTAGATGAAGTGGTAAGAAAATGTAGTAATAGAACTTATGGGAAAAAACATGAAGTTTTTTCTTTCGCAGAATTTGATGAAGAAAAAAAAGAATTTATTTCAGGAGCGAGCTTACCTAATGGGGATCCTATGTTTGAAAACATAGAAAATATATATCACTTATCCGGTGATACTATTTACGGCTTTCTTCATGACTATATTGGAGTTGATGGTATAAAAGTAACACCGCCTTATTTAGCATTTATTTTAGCAGGGATTTTAGAAGGAAATCAAAAAAGTATATATTGTTTGGAAAAATACGAACATCATGAAGAATTAATTTCTCATAGTGATAAAATAGAACTTGTTAATGAAGCAATCGAGAGTATTTCTAATTATGAAGTAGATAAGAAAATAAAGGGCTTAGAATATTTAAAAAAGCTTTTAGAAGCAGAAAATAATGCGAAGCTATTGCGTGTTTTTTATGAACAAGCAAAAGAGATTATCAAAACAAAACTTATAAGTGAGACGATTCATGTTAAGGATGATATAGTAAGATCATTTGCAAATAAATAACAATTTATTATATAAAATAACAGGCGCTTAAAGGAGGGTTTTTCCATGGATAAAATGACGTATTGGACAAATGTGGAAAAAGTAAGAAAAGACATCTTTGCTAGAATAAAAAACCAATGTCAAGTTACTTTTGAAATCAATAGCCCAAGTACCGATGAAGTATCTCCTTGTCATAGTCAAATTGTTGATAATGGAGCTATGGGATTAGAGTTTTATTATGGCATACCTGAAAGTATACTTACTCCATTAGGCTATGTACGACTTATAAACGGTTCTTATCATAGTTATAATAAAACACATGAACAATTTTTAGAAGCTTTGAAAAAAGATTATGGATTAGTATTGATAAGAAAAGAAAAAGTTGAACCAATTGTTTATTTGGGAGATGTTTATTCAATAACAAAACTACCTTGGTCTGAGGAAAAATTACCTATAATGAAATGGAAATGTTGGCAGGATTATATTAGTTATGAAGATGGTTTAAAAGAATATAATTCATTAATCAAAAATAGGTAGATATGAATCTTTTAAAAACGTTATAAAGAAATTTTATGAATGATGAAGAATTAGAAATAAAAATACTTAATATTGATATTAATGATTTTAAAGAAAAACTATTATCTTTAGAGGGCATAAAATTCAAAAAAGAAGTAAAACAAGAAATATATACATATGATTGTTATGATCCAATTATTATGTATGAACTTATGTTAAAGGATTATGAAGTGCTATTATCAACTTTTAAAATCTAAAGATTACAAATAAAAATACTAACAAGTAACGGAATGTATTTTTGAAAATAAGGAAGATTTATTAATTGTAAGAAATTAGGATTGAATAGTTCAATTATTATCCGTTTGTTTTAAGTAATTTAAACAATCCAAATAAAACGCTATGTGAGAAGGGAGTAACTTGCCCTTTTTTATTAAATTCGTAATTTGTTTTTTAGAAAACCATTTAACATCTTCAACTTCTTTGTTTTCTTTTTTTATTTTTTTTAAATCAATATCCTTTTTTACATAATATAAGTCAACAAAATCATCCTCTGTTTTTATTGTTTTGAATAAATTAAATTCTTTTAAATCAATATCTAAGCCAAGTTCTTCATAACATTCTGTTTTTATTCCCTCTAAACTAGATTTTCCACTTTTAGGATGTCCGCCTGTAGTTGACCATAAATTAAATTTCTTGTTTATTTGTAGTAAAAACTCGTTATTTTTATTTTCAATAAAAACAATTACAGTTAAATAATATTTACCCCCTGGTATTTTATTTTCTTTTTTTATCTTATCTCCAGTTAACTTCTTATTTTCATCGTATAAATCTCTATATTCCATTTTTACCTCTTTTTTAATTATATATCATTTTTAATTTATTTTATATTAAAATTGGTGATTTATAAACAAAAAAAGGTATTGTATGAATTTAGTCCTTGCTATCTTTATATAACATATGATAAAATACAAGTGCTATTGAAAGCAAATAAACATTAATGTGGACTATTATCTTCAAGTGCCCAAAGGGTGAAGATGTAGGATGAAGCATTAAGGTGTTATAACGAAGGAGGGATATTTCATGGCAGTAGTTTCTATGAGTTATTTATTAGAAGCTGGAGTTCATTTTGGACATCAAACTAAAAGATGGAATCCTAAAATGAAAGAGTATATTTTTAATTCAAGGGATGATATCTATATTATTGATCTTGAAAAAACTCAAAAGTTGTTAGAAGAGGCTTATGAAGCAATTAAGACGATTGCAACTAATGGGGGAAAGTTCTTATTTGTAGGGACTAAAAAACAAAGTGGAGAGGTTGCAATCGAAGAAGCAACCAGAAGTAATTCTTACTATATAACAGAAAGATGGCTAGGCGGAACACTTACTAATTTTACATATATTCGTCGTCGTGTTAAAAGATTAGATGAAATCGAAGAAATGGAAAAAAGTGGTAAGTTTGAAGTATTACCTAAAAAAGAAGTAATTAAAATTAAAAAGGAATATGAAAAATTAAACCGTTTATTCGCGGGTATTCGTGGGATGGATAAAAGACCACAAGCTTTAATTATTGTTGATCCTAAAAAAGAATATAATGCAATTAAAGAAGCAAGAAAGCTTCGTATTCCAGTATTTGGAATAGTAGATACAAATGGTGATCCTGATGATGTTGATCATGTAATTCCTGGTAATGATGATGCTGTAAGAAGTATTAAAGTATTACTTGGAGTTTTGGCTAATGCAATATGTGAAGCAACTAATTTAGAAATGGTTGATTATCTTACCGAAGATGATAAAAATAAAATTAATAAAAATGAGTCAATGGAAGAATTAATAAAAGAAGAACATATTTCTGAAGAAGTAAAAAAAGAAAAAGATAGTGATGTTTATACCGTAACTGATTTTGTTGATGAAGATACAGATAAAAAGATAGCTAAGAAGGAAGCCCCAAAAGAAGAAATTAAAGTAGTAGAAAAAGATAAAAAA
The DNA here is from genome assembly GCA_012799635.1 of Mollicutes bacterium. GTDB lineage: Bacteria > Bacillota_I > Bacilli_A > RF39 > UBA660 > UBA6448. Next base: position 20,105 of record JAAZKW010000028.1, on the reverse strand, counting down.
GAAGAAATTAAGGAAACTAAGAAAGAGATTAAAAAGGAAGAAGTAAAAGAAAATCTAAGTGATAAAACTTTAGTAGAATTAAAAGCAATTGCTAAAGAAAGAGGTCTTAAGGGATACTCTTCACTAAGAAAAGATGATCTTTTAAAGCTTTTAAAGTAAGGAGGAAATAATGGCAATAACAGCTAATTTAGTTAAAGAATTAAGAGAAACAACTGGTGCTGGAATGATGGATTGTAAAAAGGCACTAAGTGAAACAAATGGAGATATGGAAAAAGCAATTAATTATCTTCGTGAAAAGGGCATTGCTAAGTCTTTAAAAAAGGAAAGTAGAATAGCTGCGGAAGGTCTTGCTAATATATATATAAAGGGCAATAATGCTGTTATTCTAGAAGTAAATAGTGAAACTGATTTTGTATCTAAAAATGAAGAGTTTATATCAATGATCGATACTATTGGTAATACTATTTTAAAAAGCGATGTAACAACTTTAGAAGAAGCAAATAAACTTAAATGTGAAGAAGGAAGTATAGCAGATTTTATTATTGCTAAGACAGCTAGAATAGGTGAAAAACTTTCTTTAAGAAGATTTGAAAGAATAACTAAAAAGGATAATGAAGTTTTTGGTGAATATATTCATATGGGAGGTAAGATTGCTGTTTTAGCTTTACTTGAAGGAGCAAATGAAGATATAGCTAAGGATGTTGCTATGCAAGTAGCTGCAATGAAACCTTTATATGTATTTCCTGAAGATGTTCCTGGTGATATCTTAGATAATGAAAAAGAAGTTCAATTAAAGAAAGCTATGGAAGAGGGAAAACCTGAGGAAATAGCTAAGAAGATGGTTGAAGGAAGAATTAAGAAATATTATCAAGAAGTATGTTTAGCAGAACAACCTTTTATAAAAGATGATAGTATTGATGTTAAAACATTTGTTAAGAATAATGATGGAACGATTATAACAATGCGTCGTTTTGAAGTAGGCGAAGGAATGGAGAAAAGATCTGAAAACTTTGCTGAAGAAGTGATGAAGCAAATAAATAATTAAAGCCTTACAAAAGCAAGGTTTTTAATTTAAATAAAATAAATAATATGATATTATACTTATATAAAGGAGAATAATCATATATGTTTAAAATTTTATCTAGAGTAATTAGTTTAGTTATATTTGTATTTATTATTTTTATTGGTTATAAAATATTTATTAAAAAGGAAGAGATAAAGCCTTTAAGTATTATAAATAAGACTAATAAAAGTAAAATGCAATCTTTTGAAATTGATAAAGATATTTTAGAAATTGATATTGAACTTGAAAATACAGAACTTATGATTTTAGAAGGTGAAAAAATAAAAATTGAAACTAATAATCAAAATATAAATATTAAACAAAAAGATAATAAATTATCTGTTGAAGAGAAGCATTCTAATGCTTTAAAGTTAATTAAGGGTAATGTATTAAAACTTACAGTACCAAAAGATTATGTTTTTAAAGAAGTTGAAATAGAAGCTGGTGCTGGAAAAGTAAAAATAGATTATTTATTAACTGAAGATTTGGAACTTGATTTGGGTGCTGGAAAAGTTGATATAAAAAATATTGTTACTTATGATAATACTCAAATTGATGGTGGGGCAGGTAGTTTAAAAATTGATAATTGTACCTTTAAAGATTTAGAGCTTAAACTTGGCTTAGGAACTTTGTTTTTTACAGGTAACTTAGAAGGCGATAGCAGTATTGAATGTGGTGTTGGATCGTCAAACATTAAACTTTATGGCACTAAAAATGATTATGAACTTGATATTGATATTGGTTTAGGTGATTTTAAAGTTGAAAATCAAGTAATTAAAAAAAGTACCATTATTGGAAATGGTAAAAGAAAAATAGACATAAATGGTAGTCTTGGCTCCATAAATATCGAATTTTTAGACTAAAAAAGCAATTTTGCTTTTTTTTTATGTCCTGTAGTGATATAATTCTGATAAGGAGGTAAAGTATGTTAAAAGTTTTAGGTATAATACTTGTTTTAGTTTTAGCACTCTTTTTTTCAATACTTACTTGGAAGTCAAAAGGTAAAGATTTATATAAGTGGATATTTATATTTATTTTTATAGCCTTTACTTTAACTTGGATATTACCAAATGGTACTATGCAAGGACTTAAGTTTGTTGAAAGCGGAATGAGTCGTCTGGGACTTAATGATATTCCAATAATATATTTATATGCAATATATTTTGGTTTATCAACAATTATTTTCTTATTAACTTTAGGCGGACTATATGGTGTACTAAAAGAAACTAAAGGTTATCAAACGTTAGTTAAAAAGATGACAAAGACTGTTGAAAAAAATTACATAACTTCAGCAATTATTATTATGTTATTGTTATTTTTCTTAACATCTATTTTTAGAATCACATTACCAACATTTGTATTTATACCATTGTTAGTAACGGTGCTTTTAGGAGCGAAATTTGATAAAACTACAACTATGGCAATTACTTTTGGCTCAATTTTAGCTGGAACAATTGGCGCTACATATGGTACAGAAGGTCTTTTCTGGTTTAACAATTATATGCAATTTTCAGTAACTTCAGCACTAAAATATCGTTTAGTATTTGCTGGTTTAGTTGAACTTGCATTTGTTTTGTTCGTAGTTATAAAACTTGTAAAGTCAAGAAAAACTAATAAGCCTGCTGTTAAAGGAATAAGAAAAACTAAAACAAAAGAAGCTAAAAATGTAGCTAGCGAAAAAGCAGAAGATTTATTTGCTGTTGAAATGCCACGTAGTGATGCTAAAATTTGGCCAATTCTAGTACTTCTAATTGCATTATTTGTAATAGTAGTAATAGGGTTTGTAGATTGGAAAACTAATTTTAATCTTTTGTGGTTTGAAAAACTTCATGAGTGGTTTATGTCACTTAAATTTGGTAAAGATTTTACTATTTTTAAGTATATTCTTGGTTCAGCAGATAGTCAAAATCTTGTTCCTGGTTCATGGGAAATATCAAGTTTAACAATAATCTTATTAATATTCTCTTTAGTAATTGCAATTATTAATAGGATGAAATTAAACGATTTTGCTTCTAATTTTGCTGATGGTTGTAAAAAGATGATGAAGCCTATAAGTTTATATGTTATGGCTTATACAGTATTTATTATCTGTTATATGACGCAAATATTCGCTGGTATTACAGCTTGGGCTTGGGGATTAACAAAGAACTTTAATGCTTATATTGTTGCCATAAATGCTTTTGTTACATCTATATTCCATGCAGATCTTGGTTATACTGGATATTTAATTGGCCCTGGTATTACTGTATTAGGTAAACACGTAGATATTACTCATACAATATATGTGATTACTTATGGACTAGCTCATATGTTTATACCAACAAGTGGCTTACTGTTAATTGGTCTTTCTTATTTAGATATCAATTATAAATCTTGGATTAAATATATTTGGTTATTTATGTTAATCATAATAGCAATATTCATTATATTTATTCCAATTGCTCAAGCAGTAGCAAAATAAAATAAATATATAATTATAAAAAAAGAGCATTTATTTTGCTCTTTTTTTATCTTCAAAAGTAAGATATAATTAAATTGTAGTAGATAGGTAAAAAATAAAAATAATATTATATAATAGAATGGGAATTATGAAAAAAACAAGCGTATTTTTGGAGAATTTATAGTGGAAAAAGAGATAGATTATAAAAAATTACAGCAAGAAAGTGATGAAAAGCATAAAAAATGGCATCTAGTTTTTGATTATGTAGATGTTGGCAATTATATTGCAGCAGTTGAAACTTGTCATCAATACGAGTTATCAGGAATTCCTTTTTATTGCAGAAAAGAATTACTTAGTAAATATGATAAAGCTATTAATGACATTAACTTTTTAAAAATAGCATTGGATAATGGAATATATGTTGTTTTAGACCTTGCTAAAGAGGACACTTTTACCGATGAATTAATGGAACAAGTCATTAAACTTGGCATAACAATACCAGAAAATTTAAGATATAGTGCAAGATTTTTAAAAAAGATATTAAATAATGGTTTATATTTCTTTTTAGGTATTTTCTATTTTGATGCATTTAATGATGAAATAATAGAAGAATATGGTTATGAAATTGCAGAAAATCTATAAAAAGTTCCTTTTAGAATGGACTTTCAATTTGCAAGCGTAGAAAAAATTGAAAAGTTTTCTGAAATATTAGTAAAGTCATTTAGATATGATTTAATTAGTATTTGTGACGAAACCGTTGAAGATTATATAGTTGAGAAATATGGTGATTATATTGTGAGAACAATTAGTGTTACATTTTTTTCTTTGGACCTATATAAAACTTCACCTAGGTTAACCGGTAATGATAAACTTTTAAAAAAAGCAATAGAATTTAAAAGATATGATCTAGTTACTAAGTTTAAAGAAAAAGCATATACGGATGAAACATTGCAAATGATCTTGGAAATATTTGATAAACTTCCTGATGAATGGCTAGAAAAATTATGGTATAACGAGAAATTTTTTAGACTTGCTATGAATTTAAAAAGGTATGATATAGTGTGTCGTCTTAACCCCTCGCTTATTGAATGTCATTCTTCTAAAGAAGAACAAAAGGAATTGTTTGATTGGATGGCAAATAAAAAAGAGTTTATCTTACCAGATAATCTTTTGTATTCAGGTTTGTTTAAGGATATTTGTTATTATAATAATTTAGAAAATTTTTGTAATAAAATTGTAAATTATAGTAAACGTAATAGAATTCCTGAAAAAACACCTGTAGAAAAATTTACAGCTTTATACGCTCATTTTTTAGCTATTGATCCATATCAAATAAAAGAAAAAATAGAATCTTTAGTTTTAATTGACTCTGAACTTCTTTCTTATTTAAATCCTTTAATGTTAGAAACCCGTATGAATATTTTTTCTTCAAAATATTTTCATAAAATATGTACATCTCCAAAGTTGCAGTATAAAGTAGTCAGCTTAACTAATGGAGAATTACTATTATTAAATAGAATGTTAAAAATAATTGATACAATGCCATATGATACTTCATCAATATCGTATAATGTGATAAATCATTTTTTATATTATAAAGGAATTATTAATAATAGTGAAAATGTAACTGATGAGCAATTAATAAATTATATATATATATTACAAAAAGCCCATAATTTTTTTGGGATTCAAAATATTGAAGACTTAAAAGATAACAATTTTTTAGGAATTATCACCAAAAAATATAAACAATATGAATTAAGGATTAAAGAGGCGCAAGACATTAGTAATTTAAAAAATATGCTCTTATTAAAAAAATATGGTTTTGATTTAAAGGAATCACTTTTTATATTAAATCGATATTTTAAAGATAAAAATCTTGTATTAAATTTACAAATAGATGAGAACGTTAAACTTATATTGTTTGATATTTATGATATTGTTAATTGTAATGATATTGAAGAATTAATGTTTATGTTTAGTGCTAGTGATATGATGTTACCAAGCTTTAATAATTATCTATATTTAGAAGTCTATCTAAGAAATGAATATGCCAAACTCTATGATAGTACTTTATATTATATAACAGATGATGAAAAATTAGATAATAATGAAGGTTTAATCGGTGATCCAAAAATTTTAGGTAGACTAAGAAGTATTAATAATAATCAAAGTAAAATATTCCTTTTAAAAGATGATTTTAATTTATTAATCCATGTTTTAGGAGCATATAGTGATTATTCAAGAAAAGGCAGCTTTTTAGATGATTGGAATAGGCCAGAACTTTATTTACATGGAATCTCTTGTAGTTACATAGGAAATAATCAAATAGCTACTGCTAGAGTATTCTACCCTATTTTGGGTTTCAATAATTTAAATGGAAAGGAATTATTAATGTCTACAGATACCGATGCAAATTCCAATTGGTTTAAACATTATTATGATATTTCTAGAAATATAGATTTTGCTTTTTCAACACCTTCGGAACTAATCAATAATACTAGACATACACATAATGAAGTTTTAATTGAAAGAATGAAGTATGAAGACGGAAAGATTTTAAAAAGGATGCCTTCATATATAATATACATAATAGATGATATAAATAATAAATATAATTTTATGACTAGGAAAGAATTAATTAAGGAATTTGAAGTAAAAAATATAAGCAAGGATGTTATAAAATTGTTAAAAGAAGCAAATGATGCGTATTTTGTATATGAAATGTTAATAGAACATAAGATAAGTAAAGAAGATACACATAAAATTAGATGTGTATATTATTATGAACAATCACTTCAAGCAGCAAAAGATATGAATTTACCAATTGTTATAGTAGATAGATTGTATTTTGCTAAAAAAGAGATGGATAAATGTTATTTAATATATGAACAGCTATTACAAACGAAAGATCCTTCATATTTATCTTTGTTAATAATAACGTATTTTAATAATATTATTGGTTGTCATGATTATAATGATGGTAATTTAGAATATAATAAATATTTTAATGCAAAAGGGTTCAAAAAAATGTTTGAAATAGTAATTGAAGGTATTAAGAATATTAATGATAATACTATAAAATATAATCATTTAACTGTTTTATTAAAAGAATTGACTATTGAAATAGAAAAAAGGAAAAAAGAAAAGGGAGATTTTAGGCATCTTATACAATTCCAGAATATTGTTAAAGATGAAATAGAGCGATTACAAACGAAGGATGGTAAAGAAGAATATGTTAAAAGTTTATGATTTAAAAAACAAAGGTATTAATGACGCATTAGATATTTATAAAGAAATATGTATAAAATCTTATCATTTAAAAGAAATATGGAATAAAGTTAGTAATTATAATGATGCTTTAAGAATATATTTAAACGAAGAAGATGTTAGTGTTGATGATAATAGTGTTATCAATAAAAAAGAAAATAATATAGAAAACGAAAATTAAAAGAAATTAAAAAAGAGCATCTATTTTGCTCTTTTTTTATCTGCTGTAATATTCAACAATAAGTTGTTCATTAATATCGGGATTAAGTTCAGATCTATCTGGTGTTCTAATATATTTACCAGATAGTTTTTTTGCATCAAATTCTACAAATTTTGGAGTAGATAATTTAAGTTCTAAAGCATCAACAATTGCAGGATGATTTTTACTATTTTCTTTAACAGATATAATATCACCAGGCTTACAAGTATATGATGGAATATCTACTTTAATATCATTTACTAATATGTGACCATGATTAACAATTTGTCTTGCGCTTCTTCTAGTTCTAGCCATTCCCATGCGATAAATTAAATTATCAATTCTACTTTCAAGTAAAATAAATAAATTATCACCAGCAATACCTTTCATTTTAGAAGCTTTTTCAAAAACTTTTCTAAATTGTTTTTCTGTTAGTCCATATAATGTTCTACATTTTTGTTTTTCTTGTAATTGAACACCGTATTCAGATAATTTTCTACGACGACTTTTACCATGAACTCCAGGTGGATATGGTTTTTTAGCTAGTTCTTTTCCCGTTTCTAATGTTGAAAAGCCATATCTTCTAGATTTTTTATATGTAGGACCAGTATATCTTGCCATATTTAAAAGATCTCCTTTCTTAAAATATTACAAAAACAAAAGTTAATATTTTTAAATAATTATAGGGAGTTTAAATTAAATTTCGCTTTAGGCAGAAAGCTACTTTTATTTTTCATAAACACGTTATAATTTTTAAAAACACTGCCAAATGAAATTGCACTATTATTATAATACATTACAAAAATTTGTCAATTGTAGAATCAATATTGTTTTTTAAACTTATTTATTATATACTTATAGGAGAATAGGGAGTAAGTGTGAAGGTTAAGTTAATTGGGAAATCTCGAGTAGTTAATTTAATATTACCACCAAGAGTATACGGTAATTATTGGATAACTAATGAACAAAATCAAAACTTGATTAACATTAGTGGTGTAGATGGTAAATGGACTATTAAAAGCAATGATGATGTTAAAATAGTTGAGAATAATAATATTATTGAGTTTACTGAGTTAAAACAGAACCATTTTTATAATTTTTATGAAAATGCTACTAAAGAAACTTATCGTGTTTTTGTTGGGGAAACATTTGATAGTAGAATGCTAATGCTTGATTTTGTTGAAAAAGATGAGCTTACTTTTTATATTGGAAATTCTGCGAATAAACAAAGAGGAGAAATCAATTATATTTCATATGAACATCCTAATTTGTTTTATAATCAATTAGAAGTTGTAAGAAAAAATGGTTTATATTATATTAAAAATTTACATAATAATGCTAATTTATATATTAATAATCGTCTTGTAACCGAAGCGACAGTATCATATGGGGATGCTATCTTTATCGAAGGCCTTACTTTTTCTTTTGTTGGAAATAAACTTCTTTTAGGAACTGTTGATGATAAAGTAAAATATGTTACTAAGAAATTTGAAGTTCATAAACCAAATAAGCTTGATTTTACTAATACTGATTTTCCTGAATCAAATGAAGTTTTATATGAAGAAAAAGATTATTTTATAAGACCTCCTAGGTTTAGTCAAATTATTGAAACGAAAACCATAAATATTGATGCCCCTCCTTCGAAGCAGACAGATCAAAATATTCCTGCGATTTTAACTTTAGGCCCGATGTTAGTAATGGGAATGGGTTCTTCAATTTCGGGTATTATTGCTTTAGTTGGTGTTTTAAGAAAAGAAACAACTTTTAAAGAAAATATGACTTCAATTATTACGGCACTTACTTTTCTTATTGCAATGCTTGTTTTTCCTAGTTTAAATAGAGCTTATCAAAATTACCGAAGGAAAAAATTAGAAAAATTAAGACAAAAAAAATATCATGAATATTTAGTTAAAGTTGGTAATGATATTAAATCGGAGTGTGAAAATCAAAAGAGTATTTTGAAGATTAATAGTCCTACTTTAGAAGTAGTTGGTAATATTATACTTCAAAAATCTAGGAATCTATGGGAAAGAAGACCAGAACATAATGATTTTATGTCAGTTAGACTTGGAATAGGTAATATTGATCCTGATATAGTAATTAATGCTCCTAAAGAGCAGTTTAGTTTAGATGAAGATAATCTTAAACAAGAAGTACAAGATCTTGTAAACAATAGTAATAAACTGATTGATGTACCATTTAATATTTCTTTAAGAAAATCATTTATTAATGGATTTATAGGTAATATGGTTAATCTAAAAAGATTTATGGATGGGATTATATTACAGTTAATTGCTTTTCAATCTTATGATGAATTAAAAATAGTTATTATTACTAATAAGAGAAATGAACCTTATTGGAGTAAGCTTAAGAATAGTCCTTATTGTTGGAGTAATGATAAACAAGTAAGGTTTTTTGCTTCAAATCAAGATGAAGCTTCAAGACTTTCTTCATATTTAGATGAAATATATCGAGAAAGATCTACTGTTGAGACCGAATATGGTATTGAAGAGTTTAGAAAAGAAGATTATTATGAAGAAAATTATTTGATAATTATTGATAGTCTTGATATAGCAAGTAAAATAAGTATTACTCATAGTATTTTAGAAAATAAAGATAATCATGGTTTTTCTTTACTTTATTTAACAGAAAGAATTAATAAACTTCCAACCCAGTGTCAGGCTTTTGTTAATATAACATCGGAAACAGGAGAAAGATTTGTTAAAGAAGAGATAAATAAGATACAAGAGTTTAAATGTGAATATATTCAGACAACGATTGATGCTTATATCTTTGTGGTATCTAATATTGCAATTGAAATAAAGGGTGGTTTTTTTGAATTACCTACTATTTATACCTTTATGGAGATGTATAATGCAGGTAATGTAGAACAATTAAATGCTTATAATAGATGGAAGACTAATGATCCAACGACTTCTTTATCATGTCCCGTAGGAATTGATGAAAATGGTGAGTTATTTAAACTTGATTTACATGAAAAAGTTCATGGTCCTCATGGACTTATTGCTGGTATGACAGGTTCTGGTAAATCAGAGTTTATTATTACTTATATATTATCAATGGCAGTAAATTATGATCCTAAGGAAGTACAATTTGTTTTAATAGACTATAAAGGTGGAGGACTTGCTGGAGCTTTTGAAAATAAAGATACCGGAGAAAAACTTCCTCATCTTGCAGGTACTATTACTAACTTAGATACAAATGAAATTAATAGGAGTTTATCTTCGCTTCAAAGTGAACTTAAACGAAGACAAAGAATGTTTAATAAAGCAAGAGATGATTGTAATGAAAGTACAATAGATATATATAAATATCAAAAACTTTATAGAGAAGGAAGAGTAAAAGAACCGATATCTCATTTAATGATTATCTCAGATGAATTTGCAGAATTAAAAGCAGATCAACCTGATTTTATGGATGAACTTATTTCTACAGCTCGTATAGGTAGATCTTTAGGAGTGCATTTAATTTTAGCTACTCAAAAGCCAAGTGGCGTAGTAGATGACCAAATATGGTCTAACTCTAAGTTTAGAGTATGTTTAAAAGTTCAAGATAAATCAGATAGTCATGATATGATTAAATCTCCAGATGCTGCTTATATTAAAGAGACAGGTAGGTTTTACTTGCAAGTAGGATTTAATGATTTTTTTGCTAAAGGACAGTCTGCTTGGTGTGGGGCAGCATATTATGAATCGGAGAAGTTAAAGAAAATAGTGGATACTTCCATTAATTTTGTTGATAATGTAGGATCAATTGTTAAACAAATAGATAATGAGTCTCATGATGATCGTGGAGTTCATAAGGGTGAAGAAATAACTAATATTTTAGAATATATTAAATCTGTTGGAAGACAAGAAAATATTAATATTGAAAAGTTATGGCTTGATCCAATTCCTGCAATAATATATATTGATAAATTGAAGATAAAATATAAGTATAATAAGAAACCATTTGAAATAAATCCTGTAATTGGAGAGTATGATGTTCCAAAAGAACAAAGACAAAATATTTTAACAATGCCATTATCTAAAATGGGTAATACTATTATTTATGGTTCTGTTGGTTCTGGTAAAGAAGTAACGCTTTCTTCTTTAGTATATTCTCTTATTACAACATATACTCCAGAAGAATTAAACTTATATATTTTAGATTTTGGTTCAGGACTTATGAAAATGTATAGTAAGGCTCCTCAGGTAGGAGGTATTGTTGCTTCAAGTGAGATAGATAAAATAAAATCATTATTTTTGTTCTTACAATATAAGATTGAAGATCGTAAGAAATTATTTGCTGATTATAATGGAAGTTATGATTATTATTGTGCTAACAGTGGAAGTACTGTTCCAACTGATATAATTATTGTAAATGGTTTTGAATCATTTAATGAACTTTATGATGATGATATGGATGAGTTTAGTCTTTTAACAAGAGAAGGACAAAAATATGGTATTATCTTTGTAGTAAGTGTAAGTGCAATAAATAATATGCGTATTAAGATAACACAAAACTTTAATGAAAAAATATTATTACAAATGAATGATGAATATGATTATCGTGCTATTTTAGGTAAAACTGATGTTTTACCAAGTAAAGTTTTAGGAAGAGGAATGGTTAAAAGAGAAGGTATATTTGAATTTCAAACTGGAAGTATTGCTGAAGATGATAATATTGCCGAAGTAGTAAAAACAGCAATTAGTAATTTAAATCAAACATATACCAAAAGAGCTTTAAGTATTCCAACACTTCCAGATGTAGTATCAACAACATTTGTAGCAAGTGCTTTAGATGGACTTTCAAGTATTCCAATAGGGGTTGCTAAAGATGATCTTAATATTTTAACTTATGATCTTAAAAATGATCTTTCTTTAATGGTTTCATGTCAAAAAATTAAAGATGCTAAAAGATTTATTAGTTCCTTAGTTTATCAATTTACAACAATAAAAAATACTCAAGTATTTGTTATTGATGCTGAAAAGATAGTTGATAATATAAAACATACTAATTATTTTAACTCTTCTTTTGAACCTGTTTTTGAGTCATTTAAGGAGAATGTTGCTAAATTAAATGAAGAATATGTAAATAATGGTTATGATGCTTCAGTGCTTGATAAATATGCTGATATGGTATTTGTAATAGTAGGTATTAATAAAATAAAGACAATACTTAATGATAATTTTGAATCATTAGTATCTTCGCCGATGATTGATTCTAAAAAATTAGGTAAGATTAGTTATGTAATAGTAGATTCTGCTGATAATCTTAAAAAGTTTGAATATGATAGTTGGTATAAAGATATTATAAATCCATCAAAAGGTATTTGGATTGGTGATGGACTTGCAGATCAATCTTTATTTAGAATATATTCTACAAGAAATATTGAAAATAATTTACCATATAATTTTGCTTATTATGTATTATCAAATAAGAATATCTTATTTAAATATATAGAAAAATATGGAGAAGAGGAAGAGTTATTATGAAAAATAAAATAAATGTTGATATTATAGTTCCATCTTTAGAGGAAAAATTTAATGTTTTCTTACCAGTAAATAAAAAAACAATTGAAATAATATTTTTATTAAATAAAGCTATTAATGATTTATCTACAGGTTGTTTTCCTATTAACAATGAACTTGTTTTAGTAGATGGTTATACAGGACTTCCATATGATCCAAATAATACTATAAAAGAAAATCGAATTATGAATGGATCAAGACTAATATTAATGTAAAAGTAAAATCCATGTATAAAAACACTCAATTTCATTGCTTTTTATTTATTTTTAGTATAAAATGAAATCATAAGGATATAGTTCAACAGAACTTAGATTAATATTCTTAAATATAATGGGAGGTGAAATAATGCAAGTTACAAATTATCAAAAAGAGGAAATGCGTATATTTTCTAGTCGTATGCTTAAAAACATTGACGATGCAAGAAAGGCACATAAGTTAATATCTGATGAAGTGAATAAGGTTAAGGCTAATTGGGTAGACAATGACCAAGAAGCTATGCGTGTATTAAACAATTTTTTATCTATGTATACCTCGCTTTCTAAACAAATGGATGAGTTGAGTGCAATGGCAGAAAAATTTGGTAAAAGATCTGATATACAAGCAGATAATTATAAGCAAGCTGAAGAAAATATTAATAGATTTATGAACGTCTAATAAGAGGGTTATATTGTTGTTAAAAGGAGGGATAAATAATGGCTTTAGATCATTTAGCTATTAGTGCTGCCAGGACAAAAATGGATGAACAGCAAGTTGAATTAACTAAAATATTTAATGAAATGAACAAGTTGGTAGAAGAAAATGTAGACAATCCAAAAGTTTGGATGGGGCAAAGTGCAACGGATTTTAAAAGAAAGTGGGTTGATTTTGCAAAAGATTTTGGACCAATACTTGCCAGTTTCGCACATCAAACAGCTATAGTTGAAAAAGCTGCTTTTGAATATGCTGGCGTAGAGGAAGTTTAATTATTATATACACTACAAAGATGTAGTGTATTGTAAATGAAAGAAACTATTCTTTCATTTATAATACATTAGATAATGTAAAAAGGAGGAATGTGTTATGGCCAAGTGTCTTAGTGTGGATTATACTGCTGCAGCAAGTAATCCTCCAACTTGTTTTATGAAAGAAAGTGAAATAACTGAATTTATGAATCAAGCAAAGGAATATTTAAGTTATACCGCTCAAATAAAAAAGAGTTTGACAAGGGCAATCTCAATTGCTTCAGATGCTTATAGTGGAAATGATAGTTCCGCAACTTTGCGAGAAAGGATTATTTCTTTGAATAATAGAATTGATAGTGATTTTACTAATATAACGGAACAATTGCCATCCATGATAAAAAGAGATTGTGTATCACATATGGAAAAAGAGGCGAATGAATTAGTTAAAAAAGTTTATAATGAATATGATAATCGAGTAATGAAAGTAGTTTTATCTTTGAGAAACTATAATATAGTTGCAAATAATAAAAATAAAAGTAGTATTAAAGAAGGGGAGGAAACAAAATATTATAAAACTTATTCATTTACAAGAGAACATCTTTGTAAAATTAAAGGACATTGTTTTTACAGATATAATTTAAAGTGTAATAATGGTGGAGAATCTATTCATGATAAAAAAGAATTAGCCTCAATTTATAAAAACATTAATAGAATAAAGGCTATGACTTTACATATTAAAAATCTTGAAAATTTAATATTAAGTATTGAAAGTTTTAAAGGAAAGTAATAAAGTTTTGACAAGACTAGAAAGGAGGAAATAATGAATTTAGTTCATGTTGATTATGATGATTTAAACACATTAAAAGGTTATTTAAGAGATGCCAATAATGATATTTCTCGAACTAAAGCTAAATTTCACACATTTTATTTTAAATTAAGAGGTTATTTTGAGCAACATGGTTTGTTAGAAACATCTACAATGAAATGGATGGATAATATAAAAGCAAATTATTTGGACTATTATGATGAAATAAATAAAATTGAAAATAATTATCAGAACGTTGGTTTAAAATATAAAAATGCCGAAATTGAAGGTGCAAAATATGCTAGCTCATCAAGATCATCTGGTGTGTCAGGACCAACAAATCGAATAGAGGGTCCATTAAAAGAACCAGATAAAGAAAAACCTACTGTACCAGATATTACAATTACAAATGTTGGGCCAGAAGAAATTATTCTTACAGGTCTAGGATTATCAGCAGCAGCTCCTGCTGCTAAACCACAGCCAGTGGGTAAATATTCAGAACCACTACCACCAGTAACACCACAGTATTCATTTGAAACTGCTCCACCTCAACTTGTTAATACTGATGAATCAGTTAGTAGTATTGTAGGAGGCGGTGATGTTATTACGCCAAAGGCTAATGTGGTATCTTCTACTATTCCAGGAATGTCTGTTGGAGCATCTAACTCAGGATTAACTTCTATTAATGATTTAATTGCATCAGGTTCTAAAGGCGTTGAAAATCTTACAATAGGAACTGCTGGAGCAGCTATCGCGGGAATGGGAATTGGATCTGCTACGAAAGATATGCTTGATACAATTGAAGATATTAAAGATAACTTTTTACCAATTGGTTCAATTGTAAAATTAAAAAATATTGATAAGAAAGTTATGGTAATGGGTTTTTGTTCAATATCTAAAGAAGAAAGTGGAAAAGTATATGATTATTCAGGATGCTTTTATCCAGAAGGATATATGGCAGCAGATAAGACATGTTTGTTTGATAATGAAGATGTTGAAGAAGTGATTGCCTATGGATTTAAAGATGAAGAGGAGAAAAGCTTTAAGAATAAATTAAATATATTGATTAATCAAATAGGAACAAAGTAAGAGTGATAAAGTCACTCTTTTTTTTATGAAAGCTTGTTATCTTCTAGACATAATAAGAAAAAACATATATAATAATTGACACAATTGTTATATAAAGGAAGGAAAACAATATGAATGTAATCGTTGATGAACAAACTAAACCAAATTATATAGAAAGCTTGATTGATGCACAAGAAAGTGAAATTAAGCAAGCTAGTAAAACTATTAAATATTATCAAGATAAATTAAATGAAGAAAATTATAGTTTTTATTTATATGAAAAATATAAATTACGTGAGGCAAAATATGCTCGAAGAATGTTAAAAAAATATGTTAATCTTATGGAATATATGAGGATTCAGACAATGTCTGATTTAGAACTTGAAGAACATAGAGATTTAAAACTTAATGAATTAAATTGTAAGATTCAAAAACTTTTATTAGAAGAAAAACAAGCAGATGATGAGTTATTTAGATTAAAATTAAAGGAAGCTGAGTCTGAAAGTAAAGAGATAGAAAGTAAAATAAATAGGTATACTGATATTAATTATGGGATATTAGCATTAATTAGAAAACAATTAGAAGATATAACTAGACAGAAATTAAGGATAGAATTTAGTAAATCTTGTGAGTTAAGGGATTATTTATTATCTCAAATTAAAGATAAAGATGATTTAGCTATGATATTAGAAGCATCTTTAGAGTATTTACCTTCAAATGAAGATAAAATGTTGGGGGTGGCTTCTAATAATCCTGAAAAATTAGATCAAATGCTAACGTTATTACAACAGTATGCTTCATTATGTGAGCCTAAATATCCTTTAATAATAAAAGGTTCATTACCTAAAATTTTAATAAATAAGATTAAAAGTAGTCCTTATTATGATGAAGATAAGAATGAAGTTATAAACCCTTATGAGATAAAAATAATAATTATTGATGAATTTGTTGAAGAATTTCAAAAAGCTAAAGATGAGTTTGAGAGTGAATTTACTTTATCAAAGCTTTCAAAATTAGCTGGAAAAAGTAAAGAGCGATTATCTTATAGTGAAATTAGGGAAAATCAGTCAAAGAACAAATACTTATTTGATATTGAAGATATAACTAGTCATATTGATTTTTTTGAAAAGCATAGTGATAAAATTAGTAACAATGATTTAGAACAATTAAAAAGTGTTTATAAAAAAAGAGCATCATTAAATAAGTGGTGTATATTTAAACGTGAGGAAATATTAGATTTAAATGTTGAATTAGAGTATATATTATCAAAATTATATACTACGATAATTAACTGGTATCTTAATTCATCAATTTATGATATTCTTAGTATAACTAATATTCCATTTGATGATTTAGATAAAATAGAAAAGTATATCCAGCAAGTAAAAGAAAGTATTATTTTTAAAGAAGAAGAAATGCTTTCATTAGAAAAAGAAATTATAAAATTTATGGAAGATGTTTTTGTATTATATTCAAAAAAATTAGTGCTTGAAGAGAAGATAAGAAAAATTGGGGGAATGTCAAGTGGATTGGTAGATGGCTCTTTACCTACAACTCCAGAAGATATTGAAAATATGATAGCGATGAATTCTATGGGAGATATGGAAAAAGAAAAATATGAAATATTAAGAAAAAGACAACATCAAAGGGAAATAGAAAGATTAAGAAAAATAAAACCTGAAGAGATAAAAATTCCTATTTATACAACCGAAGAAGAAATGCTGGAAATAATAGCAATGGCTTCGGTGAGGGTTATGGAATATCGTGTAATTGAATTAATTAAATTTTATGCTCAATATGAATCTGATAAAAAAGAAGCAAAGATAAGAGGAATTACTGTTGAAGACTTATCAAATCATTATACAAGAGAAAGAATATAATCTTTATTAGTTACAAAATAATTATAAAAGGAGTAATAAAATGGCAAGAAATAAGACTGGTTATCCACATATTGACCAACCTTGGCAACAATATTATGACCAGAGTATAATTAATGTTCCAGATAAGAACATTAATATTACTCGATATTTAAAAAATAAAACAAAAGGAAACGATAATTTAATTGCAAGTGAATATTATGGACACTCCAAAAATTATAGACAATTTTGGCATGATGTTGATTTAGCTTCAAATGCTTTTACAGGTTTGGGATTAAATCCTGAAGAAAGAATAAAGTTTCTTGTACCAAACATTCCTCAAGCAGGGGAAATGTGGCTTGGAGCTGCTCAAATAGGTGCTGTCAGTAATTTTTCGGATCCAAGACCAGATAGTATGATTCCTGAAGTAAATGCTAAAAAGATGTTACAATTACTTGAGAGTGAAAAAGTCAAACATATAGTTGCATTGGAGCAATGTTATTTAGGTATGTTACAGCCAATAGAAAATGAATTAAAAGAACTTGGGATTGATAGAATAGTAACAGTATCAGCAAGTAAGGAAATGAACCTCCTTCAAAAAATAGACTATTTAAAAGAGGCACTTGCTTATAATAAGATAGAGAATAATCGTAAAGACGAGAATATTGAAAAATTAAGATTTTATCAAGTAATATTAAATAAAATAAGAGAAGCAAATAAATTAACTCGTTTATATGAAGATGCTATTAAAAAATCTCCATTAGAAATAGTTACATATCAACAAGTTTTAAATAATACAACAAGTTTTAGATATAATGAAATAATCATTGGTGATTTAATAAATTATATTGGTCATACTTCAGGGACAACTGGTTCGAGACCAAAGCCAATTCCTTTAACTAGTAGAAATCAAATATCATCAATCGAACAGTTATTTAAAGCAAAAGCTAATTTTAAAAAAGGTGATAGAGTATTACATATTTTACCATTTTTTGCACCTTTTGGAGCTTTTAATAACTATGCATTAAATATAGCGAGTAATGCTATAAATATTGAAGTCCCTGAATTTAAAATTAATGAATTTGGTTATTTAATAAAAAAATATCATCCCAATGTTATCCTTTCAACACCAAGTTGGTTATTAGCATTAACAAAGTGTAAATATTTAGATAATATGGATTTATCTTTTATAAATAGAATTATATATGGTGGTGATTCTATGACTAGCGCTGATGAAGCAAAAATGAATGCTTGGTTAAAAGAGCATAATTGTAATAAAAGAATAGAAAAAGGGCATGGCATGAGTGAATTTTGTGGATGTGGTTCGTATGCTCAAAGAGAATATAATATATATGGTTCAATTGGTATACCTTTGCCAAACACTATTTATTCAATCGTAGATCCTAATGTAGAAGATAGATTAGTACCTTTAAAATTTGAAAAAGAAATGGATAGGTTGGCGGGAGAATTGGTTGTTTCATCAGATGCTGTTACTGAAGGTGTGCTTGATGGCAAAATAATTATTCCTCATTATCAAATGGATGGTAGAAGTTATATTAGGTCTAGAGATTTAGCTGAAATGGATAGAAATGGAGTATTTTATTTTAATGAAAGGAAAGGAAGAGCTTTTTCTCGATTTGATGGCTTTAATGTCATTACTTATGAAATAGAAAAAGCTATTGAAGAACATCCTTTAGTTAAATATTGTGTAATTGTTCCATATTATGATGTTGAAAGAAGAGGAAACATGCCAAAAGCACATATTGTACTGGAGGATGAAAATTATGATATTGATTATTATGAAGTGACAAAAAGAATAATTAATGAACAAATAATTCAAAATCCTGATATGTCTTCAAGGCAAATTCCATCAAGAATAGAATATAAAAAAGAATTACCATTTACTAAGAATAGCAAGGTCGATTATCTTAATTTAATTAAACAGGGCATTTCTAATAATGATGTTTTAGTTAAAGTTTCAGAGACGAATATATCGATTGGAGCAGTTCAAATAGTAGTGCCAGAAGAAATGCAAAAAACAAAAGTACTAAAGCGAGTTGTTTAATTTGGTAAATACGAAACATTATTATCTTTATAATTATGGTATTTATTCTTCACATATTATTATTATAATGTTATCATATAATAAACAGTAATAGGAGAGAGGTTATGAGTAATTCCATCGGTTTTATTTCACTCACAATATTTGCTTTATTAGTTTTAATATTGTTTTACATAGTATTTATTACTAAAAGAAGAATTTGTCAAACTGAAGATAATACTTACTTATTAATACTAATTATAACTATATTAACAAGCATAAGCGGTTTGATATTAGGCATTTGTATAATACAAATATCCAAAATACCAATTTTAATTATAAATTTTCTTAATAAAATTTATTTAAGCGGTTTATTATTGTGGGGATTAACATTAACTTATTATACATTCCATGTATCAAAAATTAAAAGAAATATTAAAAATCCTTTAAAATTATTTGTAATGTTGGGCTCAATTTGCTGTCTTCTAATCTTTTTATTACCCATTCATAATGATTTTATCGATGGGCAAGCGATTGTGTCTGGGCTTTCTTTGCAATTCACATTTTTTGCTATAGGAATCGAATTTTTATTTATGATTATATTATTAATAATGAATATTAAAAATATTAATAAAAAATATTATCCAATTTTTACGTTGGTTTTTTTAAGTATAATTAATTTATTAATTCAAATAATTTTTCCACAACTTAATTATTTGATTAATCCATCTATAGCATTCATTATTTTTCTAATGTATTTCACAATTGAAAACCCCGACATAAAAGTATTAAATGAATTATATAAGAATAAAACGATAATGGAACAAACCTATGATGATAAAGCAAACTTCTTATTCGAAGCAGCCCAAGAGATAAAAAATCCCTTAC
>JAAZKW010000058.1 GCA_012799635.1 Mollicutes bacterium | reverse complement strand
TAATCAAAGTGATGAAGAAGCTTCAAAATATTCAGATGAACAAGTTGATAAACTATATTGGAATCTACTTGCTAGAGAATTTTTTGCATTAGTTAAAAAGTTTAATGTTTCTGGAATCATTAAATCGGAAGATGATACAAAAGTAACTCCTTATGATATGGATGATTATCTAGATAACGATAATGCACTAGAAGAATCAACAGCACTAGTATCTGATTATAATGGATGGACTAACTATGATACTTGGAATGTTATGATGTGGATAAATAATGATTACGGAATCTATAAGAAAGCTGTTCATTTTATGAACAAATATTTTAAGAACGATCCTTATAAAGATTTTATTATTTATTGCGGATTAGAGAATGATAAAACTCCAGATAAAGTAGAATGGATATCTGACAAATTAAATTATAATGAATTAAACGATGCTATGAGAGAATTTGTTGAATCTACAGCTGAATAAGAATTAATAGAGGAAGAAGATTTAGATTTTCTCAGAAAGTACGATTAAAGTTTTATAAAATTAAAGGAGAAAGAAAGAATGGAAAGCATTAGTATTACTAGCAGTACAAAAATGATAAAAGCTAGTTATGATAAAGATAAAAAAGAACTTCAAGTAACATTTGCTACAGGTAAAACCTATATTTATTATAATGTGTCTGAAGAAGTTTGGATAGGATTTAAAAATGCACCAAGTAAAGGATCCTATTTTAGTAGATTTATTAAAGGTAAATATCCATTACCAAATTCTAATTTTTAAGGAGTAGTTAATATGAATAATGAAGTAAAAGTATCAGATATGGATAATATATTATTCAAAGATGAAATTATCCCAGAAACAAAAGTAAGAGTAAAAGCAATGTTTGACGAAGAAAATCCTATTTATTGTCATAAAGATTGTCCAAATCTTATGCGGGGTGATTATGGAGTAGTTACAGGGTGTAAATTAAAAGGTAATATTATTAAATATTTTTGGAACGATCATCTGGACACTGAGCGGGACTCATATCTGAGAACTGATTTTTGTGTTGATTATTTTAATGATTTAACAGAAGAAGAAAATAATATAAGAAAAACAAAGCTAATTAATATTAAACAAGAATATGATGCTATGAGTAAGAAATCAGCAGAAAAAGTTAGAGCAGAAAGAGAAAAGCTTGATATTAATAACGAAAAATCAAAACAATATAAAATTAAGAAAAAAGAAGAATTACAAAAACTAGTAAACGACATATCTGATGCTGATATTAAAATGATAAAAGATGAAATAGAAAAAGTGGTTGTTGATACTCATGATAAATTAGAAAGAAGTAAAATTGAAGATTTTATATTGCATGTATATATAGCTAATCATTATCCAGATTTGAGTAATACTAGTGCTGAAGTAGTTTATTATATGTTGCGTAAAAAAATTAAGGATTAGTTAATATGAATAATGATGTAAAAGTTAATAATATAAAAGTTACAATTATATTATAATACACAATAATAAAGGAGAAATTAGTATGGCAGATGTAAAAGTATCAGATATGGATAATGTATTATTCAAATCAGATATAATCACAAATGTTCCTCAGACAGAAGCAGTATTTGATAAGAATCAG
>JAAZKW010000027.1 GCA_012799635.1 Mollicutes bacterium | reverse complement strand
TTTAGAAACAATAAAAGAATTAGAAAAAAGTATAAAAGAAAAAACTGATAAATAAAATAAAAATGATTATTTCAATAACTTGGTCTTAATTCATTGTAACCATGACTGTAGCATAATCTGTACTTAAAAATAAATAAAAGACTAAAAGATTAAGGTAAAACTTAATCTTTTTTGTGATATAATTTTTATATAAAGGAAACTTGGATATTAAACGGTAATAATATAATTATAGGAGGAAGAAAATGAGCCATATAGAATATGAGTTGAGAGTATTAGAAATAGATGAAGAACAAATAAAAGGAAAGTTAAAAAATTTAGGAGCTACTTTAGTAGAAGAGGTTTTTCAAAGAAGATATGTTTATGATTTTAATCCTAAAAAGGAGAATAAATGGATTAGATTAAGAACTAATGGGAAGGTAACAACATTAGCAATTAAAAATATAGTATCTACAAATATTGATGGTACGAAAGAATTAGAAATAATTGTAGATGATTTTGATATTACTAATAAAATATTATTTGAACTCGGATATAAACCTAAGGGGTTTCAGGAAAACAAAAGAATTACTTATGACTTAAATGGTACAGAAATTGATATTGATACATGGCCAAGTATTCCAACATTTTTAGAAATTGAAGGAAAAAATGAAAAAGAAGTATATGACACTTTAGAATTATTAGGTATATCAAAAGAAAAGACAACAACTTTAGGAGTTCAAAGTATTTATTTAAATTTTTATAATATTGATATTGAAAAGGATCCTAATTTGTCATTTGATAAAGAAGAATGTTAGTTTAGAAATAAATAAAGCATTTAAAATAATATCTATTTAAAAGCAAAAAAATATATGGTAATATAATATTGTATAAAATAAATCTTTGTTTAATTCATATTTAGTTTTAAAAATAAAAATATATAAAATTAAATATAAAGAAAGGAGGAATAATATGAATAAAAAAATGATTGGGATAATAGCAGCGGTTGTTGTAGTAGTTATTGTCGCATTATTATTCATTTTTTCAGGAAATAAGTACTATGAGGTCCGTTTTGATAGTGTTGGTGGTACTACTATTGAAACTCAAAAAGTTGCTAAGAATGAACTTATTTACAAAAGAGTTGATCCCCAAAAAGACGGATGTACATTTTTAGGTTGGTATCTTGATGGTGAACTATTTGATTTTAGAACTCCAATAACAAGAGATATAACATTAGTAGCTAGATGGCTTGAATAAGATTAAACTTTTAGAAAAAGTATAAAATCTTGAAATTTTGATTTGAACTTTTTAATTTAATTGAAAAGATTAAGGTAAAACTTAATCTTTTGTTTATTTTATCTCTATTTTAACTTGTTATTCATTGATATAACTTTATTTATAATTTCGCTTTTATGGTGTAGTATAACATAGCTAGGACATAATCGCGGAATAATCATAAACAAAAAAACATTGACAAATATAAAGCAGAAAGGTATTATAAAGCTTGATTAGAAAGGAAATTTTTATGCGTAAAAATTTAGATATTGAAAAAAATGGTGAGAAATTAAAAGGAATTTTTTTTCATGATAAGAAAAATTTTGAGATTTTGATTTCTCATCAAAAACAAGGACGTGTTTTTTGGTTTGTTGTACGCCAGGCTCATGTTATTATGGAATTTTCTGAAAATTTTAATTTAGAAAGTGTACATCGTTCTGTATATTTAGGAAAAGATACAGGTAGCAATGTCTTTAATCTATATACATATAATATGTTTGAACCTGATTCGAATGTTGATAATATTTTTTGTTCAATTTTAACTCCTTTTTCCAGAAAAACAACTATTCGTTCTAATACAATGAAATGTGAGATAAAAAAAGATAATTATCCAATCGAAGAGGTTATAACCAATTATGACGCGGGTCTAGAAATTTTTGTAAAAGGTGAAGAAATGGTAAAAGAATTTATACCAGAAGCAAAAGAAGAAGGTTTATATAAATATATTTCTAAAATTATGGAACTAAACACCGAAAATATTATTCATAATTTATTACCAGTAATCGAAAAATATAAGGAATCAAAAAAAGATAAAATTCGTGATTTATTAACCCTGATTGGACAACATATATATTTTCAAAAAGTAGGTCAAAAAAAGGTGTTATGCAAAAGAGGTTAAGTTAGTATTAAAATTTTCCGACTTTGTCAACAGTCTGAGAAGTTTACGAGTTGAAAATATTAAAATAAATGACTTTATCGCAGTATAAAAAATATAGATTGTTCTGTTGTGGCAACTTTTTTTGGTGGTAAGGGGCATAAATATGCAGCAAGTTCACCGCAGGATAATTTTAAATTTACAGAAATTAAAAACAAAATAAGTAGTTAAAGATGCTTTTTTGGCCTTAATTTATTAGATTTGCCTTGATAAATAATAATAATAAGGCTAATAAAACTTTACATATTTTTTATTTAAGATATAATGTTTGTAATGGAGGAAAGATATGAGTTTAAAATCTAAAATCATCTTAGGAATCTTATTACTAGTATTAGTTGGAGGTGGCACAACAGTTTATTTTTTAACAGCCAAGAAAGAAGTTTCAAAAACGGTTGAAACAAAAAAAGAAGAGGAAAAAGAAAAGGAAAAGGAAGAGCCAAAAAATACTTGCCCTGAGGGTTATACTAAAGGGGAGACTAAGTGCCGAAAAGAAGTAAAATTCACTTATAATTGTCAAAAGGGTGAAAAACTAGAAAATGGTAAGTGTGTAAAAACAATAATAAAAGATGCAACAATGTTAGCAAATTGTCCAGAGGGTTCAACAGATATAAAATTAACAGAATATTGTGGTAAAGATCCAAAATCATCAGGCCATACAAACAATCCTTGTCCTGAGGGGACATTAAAAGAAAAGATTCGAGAAGGTGGATATCTTTATTGTTATATGAAAAAAAGAGATTGGAATCCACCATATGATACTTGTGGAGGAGATGATAAATCGTATTATTTTGAAACTTCAACTTCAATATGTTATTACGATGGTTCACCAGCTGGCGTAACAAGAAACTGTAATCATTTACCAGGAACAACTTTATATGATAATAAATGTTATACTACAGTAGCAAAAGATATTAGTTATACATGTCCAAGTGGATATACAAAAGATAATAATAAATGTTATTTATATGAAAAGAAAAATGCTACTAAAATCTGTCCAAAAGATTATGTTTTAGAAAATGATAAGTGCGTAAGCGAAGTTCCTTTCATTACAGAATAGAAAGCCTATTAATAAAAAATTTTAATAATTAAAAGATTAAGATAAAACTTAATCTTTTTTTATGAATTAATTATTAAATTAAGCAATATAAATTAAAATTATAGCCGTATGTTGTATTAAATAGTCACGGTAGTTTAAAAACGGGAACTTTAAAATGGAATTAACGCGAAAATAAAAAATGTTGGATTAATATAATTTTTTTGATATAATGTTATCAAGGAGGCTATTTATGTTAGATAGAGGAGAAATTAGAAGATATATAGGAGATCATATAACAATGGATAAAGTTGGAAATGAGATAGCACTTAAATATTTAGTAGATCAAGGTGTGGATTATAGATCTTTTTACGAAGCAGTAGCAATTATTGGTGGTGTGAATTATAAATCTTTTGAAAATGCTTTAGGAATTATTGGTGTAGAAGATTTACTTAAAATGTATCAAGAATTGTTGTATCAAAAGCATGCTGATGGAACACATCCCCATAGAACAAATGTAATAGGAGAGGGGGTTATTGTAAAAAGTGCTCAAGGAATATATGCAATAACTGATAAAGATAAACTTGAAGATTATAAAAGAAAATTAGGAATAAAAATTAAAAATGATGGCCACGGAGATAATAAAGATATATATGTTGAAGAAAAACCTATAGAATTGACAGTACCTATTTATGGGAAAAAAGAAGATTTAGAAAAAGGAAAGGTATATTTTTTTAACATTCTATCGCCATATTTTTTTTCTTTGTCTAAAAATACTGAATATGTACCTGCAATATACACTAGTAGAGAAGAAGCTGAAGAAGATTGTAAAATTATTTCTAATGCAATAATACACGGATTAGGATATAGTGAACACTCTAATCAAAATTTTATAAAAATTTATGAAACCGATTTAAGAGAAATAGATTCAGTATTATCTATGTCTTTTCAAGAGAAATCGGGGATTAAGAGGGGATTATATAGTTCAATGTCTCCTAAAGAAAAAGAAGAATTATTAAAAAGCATTTATCAATATGATTATATTTTTCACAAGGAAGGCAATGAGGATGGATTACACTATGATCGAGGATTTGTTTTTGCTACAGCGTTGTCCCAATTATTTGGTTATCAAATAGAAGCTTTAATGAGTGATGATTATGTTGCATATGTATATTGTACATTTGATTTAAATGGTAAAAGGCATTATGTTGATATTAATGGAATTACAGATGATTTTCAAGAAATGATGGAAAAAAGGGATGAGTTTTTATCAAATTTTACAGTAAAAACAAAGGATTTTGAAAAAGAAATCGAAATGCCGGCTAATTTTGATTACTTATTATCGTTAGTAAATGAATTTATCGAAAAAAATGTTGAGTATTACACTCCTTCTGAGCAAAGAAATAAATTACCTGAGCAAGAAGAACCTTCAATAGAGTCCTCTTCTTTTGATTTTGATACTGATATTGAAGAAATGAAAAATCGTGATTTATGTAGAGGTTATTGCTCAAGAAAAATAACTAAATGTGATTTTTTAGATAAATATCGTGTTATGTTTGCTGAAATGTTATCACAAAAATTTGGCTATCGAATTGAGGCGACATATTATGAACATCGCCTTGAACATGTATATTGTGTATTTGAACATAATGGTAAAACATATTATATAGATATTAGAGGTATAACTGATAATTGGTATGAATTTAAGAGTGGTTTATCATGTAGAACATATTATACTATTGGTGGTTTAAAAAATGTGCGAAAACCTGAATATGATGAATTGGCGACACTAATTGCTCGCAGATATATAGATGTTAATGCATCTAAGTTTGTAGTGCCACAAGAAGTTCTTACTGGGGATGAAGTTTTAAATCCAAGAACTGGTCAAAAAGTATAATTATAATGAAACTAAAATAATTAGATTTATAGATGATGTGAGTTATGAATCACTAAGACATTATAAAGATATATGTGGAAGGAATTATTAAAAGATAATTCCTAAATATTCCTATTAAAAGTATGAAATATATGTTTAAATATTGTTACATAATGATAATTTTTTTAGTAATTCTTTTATTTATAGAACATACAAAAAATAATTAATATAAAATAAAAAATAACGAAAGGAGGTGTGACTATGAATAAAAAGACTTTAGCTATAATTTTAAGTCTTGCTTTTGTTATGGTAATTGCCATTATTTTATGGTTTGTATTTGTCGTAAATAAAAAATATGAAGTTAGTTTTGATAGTTCCGGAGGCTCTACTGTTGAGACTCAACAAGTTGTTAATAAAAAAACTGTTATAAAACCTAATGATCCAACTAAAGAAAAATATGATTTTACTGGCTGGTATCTTGATAATGAACTTTTCGATTTTGCAACACCTATAACAGAGAACATACAATTAACAGCACAATGGGTTTTAAGTGATTTAGTTATGGTATGTAAAACAGAAGATGAAAAACCAGGAATAGCGACGATGCAAAGTGAAGTAACATTAAAATTTGATGCTACTACAAATGATATTAAAGATGCTAGCGGTTATGCAGTTATAACATTTGTAGATAAAGCAACATTAGAAAAATTGAAAGAAGAAGTTAAATCAATGATTTGCTCCAAAGCACCAGATGAAAATAAATGTATAGAAACAATTAAAGATAATGTAATGAAACTTGAAGTTAACAATGATAAAAATTTAGTAGATGTATCAAAAAATATGGAAGGGATACAAAGAGATTTAGAATCAGGCGGTTTTGTTTGTGAATTAAAATAATAGTCATTGTTTGATTATTATTTTTCGTAAATAATTAAAAGATTGGGCTAAAGCGCAATCTTTTTTATAAATTATATGTTTAAATATAAAAACAGTATAAAATATGTTAAAATAATATTATATAATTATAGTTGTTCTACTATATTTAAATATTTATGAAACAAACAGGAGAGCACTTCCCTTTTTAGTTAATTTAAGAGTTAATAATATATATGATGGAGTGTAAAAGGAGGTAAAAAGATGATAGATTTACACGTACATACTACAAATTCAGATGGAGATTTTACAACGAAAGAAACTTTAATTGAAGCTCAGAAACAAGGAATAGAAATATTATCTATAGCAGATCATAATAATATTACAGCATATGAAGAATTAAAATCATTGCCTCTTCAAGACCTTTTTCACGGTACTATAATTATGGGAGTAGAACTTGAGTTTACTAAAGATGGGCGGATATTTGAAATGTTAGGTTATGGATTTGATTATGATAAATTAAAAAATACCGAAATAATTCGTCAGGGAATGGTTCATGCAACAATTGAAGGTGAAACGAAGATATTAAACGAATTAAAGAGCATTTGTGACAAGCTCAATATTAAATACAGCAAAGAATTATCAATTACTAGACCAAATTATATGGCTAATGATGTTCTTTTAGATAACATATTAACTTATGATGAAAATCAAAATATTCTTAAACAGTTAGGAATACATGACCGAGGAAGTTTTTATCGTGAACATTTTTGTGAACCAACAAGCCCATTTTACATTAATCAATCTGAAGGTAAATTTGATGTATTTTATGTTGTAAAAACAATACGTGATGCAGGAGGCAAGACTTTTTTGGCACATCCATTTTCATATAAACTACCTGATTTAAAAAAGTTTTTAGATGAACTAGTGTCTTATAATTTATTAGATGGAATAGAATGTGAACATAGAAAAAACACTTTAGAAGAGATAGAGTGGCTAAAAAAATATTGTGATGAACATGGATTACTTAAAAGTGGTGGAAGTGACAGACATACAGAAAGTCAGTTCATGGGCTATTCGAATAATAACAAAAAGCCAATAGATAAAAGTTTAGTACAAGACTGGATAAGCGATATTACTCCAGTATATAGTTTGACTAATGCTAAAGGGAAAGTAATATAATAATTATCTAAAATAGATTAAAAAATATCAAGAAATATTACTATAATAAGGGAGAGAGTGCATGGATATAACTTTAAGAGATGTTTTAATAAATTATAATTCCAATAAAAAATATGATAATGATTATTTAAGAAAAGTAAAAAATGATTGCTATGATTTAGAAGAACAAATAGATCTTCATGAAGTATTAAAATATTTAAATGATAATGAATATTTGGAAGAACTATTCGGCGAAATAAACACAATCAAAAAAGAAAAATTATATCCCAGTTTTATACATGGCTATTTTCATAATGAAAGAGTTTTATTCTATGTTTTTTTAATAGGAAAATTAAAAGGCTTATCAACCTCTAATATGAGAATATTGTTAGATGCAGCAAAATATCATGATATTGGAAGACGTCATGATCTAATTGATGATGCTCATGGCTTTTTGGGTTCATGTAAGGTAGCTGAAGTCATTAGTGATAATCCTTTTTATGATGATGAAGAAAACTTAGATACACTGAAATATATAATAGAGTGTCATTCCGTTGATGATAGTTTCTTAGATTCAAAACTTGGTAATTATAATATAAAAGATGTGACTAATGCTAAATTTTTAGCAAGCATTTTAAAAGATGCGGATGGCTTAGATCGTGTTAGAATATCGATGGGTAAAAATAAATCAAATTTAGATATAAATTTTTTAAGGAATGAAGAAGCAAAAAAAATTGTTAAAATGGCCCATCAACTAAATGAGTTATATTTAAATACGCTGAAGAAAAAAAATAATCAAAATGATTTAGATAAGTTTAAAGAAAATAAAGAAGGTGATTTATATCTTCATTCTGTTGGAGTAGATTTTTTTAAGATGGAAAGTATTCTTCAAAATGGAATTTTATCAAAAAACAAATTAAAAGAAAAAGAAATAACTAGTTCCAAAAGATTTGATGGTTGTAATATTGAAGATTTTGTTTCTGTAGCTATATATGGAGATGAATTTTATTCAGAGAAAAATGCCTATCAAATGCATATTCAAGGAGAAATTATATTTTGTATTGAAGATGTTAATGCCATCGAGGGATTAGATCCTAATAAGCTTTCTTTTGTAGATTATCAGAAAATAAAAAAAACAGTTCCTATAAATGCTGGAGGATATAGAGATGAAAGATTTGTTAAAGATGAAATACCTGTAACTAAAATTACGGATATTATAATACCTAAAAGGCTATTAGAGATGAATTTAGCTAATAGTAATATAAATTATATATCTGATTCTGTTTCGCTAGATCCTATTGAATCTCAAATAATTTATTATTTAAAAATCATAAATAAAAAAATGTTTGAAGAAGATGAAATAGATATTAAAATAAATGATTTTCTAAAAACTATATTTGACAAATTGTTAAAGGAAAATGAAACTAACATTAATATAACTAAGTATTTAAAAATTATTTTTGAGAAATTATTAAATGAAAATCAGACTATTACTAATGTTAACGATAATCTAAAAATCATAATTGACAAATTATTAAGAAGAAATATAACAGAAAATAATATAATAAAAAATGTGTTTGATGTAATATCATTTAAGTTAATAGAATTTCAAATAAATTTTTATGCTAAAAGAATATTTGATGTAACAGGTTTTAATATTGATACAATGGGTTTAGTTAATTTAATTAAAGAAGCAAGAAAGATAAAACGCTTGAAAAAAGAATCATCGCCAAGTTTAGAAATGTATCAAAATGCACTATTTAAGATATCAAGAAGCGCTAATATAGTTGTTAGAAATCTAATCGGTAAGATGTATCAAACAATATTAAACAAGCAAGATGTTATGGTTAAAGATGTGATCGAGGATATTTTAAAGAAAAATGGGTTATCTATCTCATCTGAAGATGAAAATCATGTATATATTAAACTAGGAGAAACAAGAAAACTAAGATAAAAATTGACATTGTTTGTAAATTATCCTATAATGAAGTTGTGTTTTTAAAAGCATTGAAAAGGAAGAGTAAAATAATATTAATTTATAGAGAGTTAATGGTTGGTGTAAATTAATAATTAAGTTATTTGAATGAAGCCTTAGAGCTAAATAATGTATACAAATTATTTCGTTTATCGCGTTAAGATATCAAGATGTATAATATATTTTATACAAATTAAGGTGGTACCACGAATAGATTCGTCCTTATAGGATGAGTCTTTTTTTATATAAGAAAGGAATGATAAAAATGAATTATAATGCTTTAGCAGAATTGCTTTATCCAAATATCAAAACAACCATTGATGATTTGGAGAAAAAGTATCCCGAAAGAGGGTTAAAAGAAAACACAGAGGTAACAAGATTTGCTCCAAGTCCAACTGGAAGAATGCATTTAGGAAATCTATATGCTTCATTTATACCGGAGGTTATAGCAAGACAAACAGGTGGAGTCTTCATCCTTAGAATAGAGGATACAGACCAAAAAAGAATTATTGAAAATGGTATTGAACTAGGATTAAGTGATTTAGAACATTATAAATATATAATTGATGAGCATCCAATTAAAGGGGGAAACTATGGACCTTATGTTCAAACTAAAAGGTTGGATATTTATCATACTGTGGCTAAATATTTAGTTTCAATAGGAAAAGCATATCCATGTTTTTGTTCTGAAGATGATTTAACTCATATGAGAGAAATTCAAGAAAAAAGAAAAGATAGAATTGGATATTATGGTCATTATACTAAATGTAGAAATTTATCTTACGATGAGATAAAAAAGCGTATTGATAATAATGAAAAGTGGGTTTTGAGATTAAAATCTAATGGTGATATTAATAAAACTATAATTTTTAAGGATCTAATTAAAGGTAATATTGAGCTTCCTGAAAATGATTTAGACCAAGTCTTAGTTAAGTCTGATGGAATT
This sequence comes from Mollicutes bacterium, assembly GCA_012799635.1. Lineage (GTDB taxonomy): Bacteria > Bacillota_I > Bacilli_A > RF39 > UBA660 > UBA6448. Next base: position 16,859 of record JAAZKW010000027.1, on the reverse strand, counting down.
CCTCCATATGCCTTTGCTCACGTATGTGATGATCACTATATGAGAGTTACTATAGTTACAAGAGATGACTCTTATATATCATCAGTTCCATATCATGTTGAATTATGGAATGCTTGTGGATTTAAAATGCCAAAATTTGCTCATCTTTTGCCACTTAACATTAAAGATGGTGATTCGATAAGAAAGATTAGTAAAAGAAAAGATCCTCAAGCTGCTGCTGTTTTTTATCATCAGAAAGGAGTCCCTGTTGAAGCAATTAAATTATATTTTGCTACATTAATGAACTCTAATTTCGATGAATGGTATATCCAGAATCCTAATAAATCTTATAGGGATTTTGAATTTTCCTTTTCAAAGATGAGTAAAACAGGAGCATTGTTTGATCTAGATAAAATAATAAATATTTCTAAAAATTATATTTCTAGATTATCAGCTAAAGATGTATATAACAATTTATTAAATTGGTCAAAGGAATTTGATAAAGATTTAGAAAGATTAATCGAAAAATATAAAGATTATACAATAAAAACACTAAATATTGAAAGAGAACAAAAGAAACCCCGTAAAGATTTTAGCTGTTATTCTGAGATTAAAGAATATATTTGGTATATGTATAATGAATTGTTTATTACTCCTACTTATGAATGGCAAGCAATTAATGATATCAATCAAATTAAAGAAATTTTAAATGATTATATTAATAATTATTTTAAAATTGAAGATGATAAAGATACTTGGTTTTATAAAATGCAAGTACTTTCTGAAAAGCATGGTTATGCAAAAAATGTCAAAGATTATAAAGAAAATCCCAATAATTATAAAGGAAGTATTATTGATATAAGTATGGTTATTAGAGTAGCTATTACTAGTAAATCAATGACACCAAATTTATATGAAATTATGCAATTATTAGGTATGGAAGAAATAAGAAGAAGAATAAACATGTTATGATAAAATTAAGTTAATTTATGAAAATAATATAAGTTTATCAATAAGTAGGTGAAAATAAATGAAACTATTATTTGATGCAGTATACTATAATAATTTTGATAATAAACAAATAGAGTATGGGGTCAAATTTGGTAATAATACCATTGTTTTCATAAAAGTAGGATTTAATGGTAGTATATATGGATATAATAATAAATATTTAGAAATAGCAAATAAGTTAAATGAAATATATGGATATACTGTAATAGTTTCTTCAAATCCATCAACAAGAAAAAATCCATTAGATGTGGGTTTTGAAATTATAAATAAAGTTGTATCTTATCAAAACATAAAAGAATATAATGTATATTATGTTGGTTATTCCAACGGAGCAATGATTGGTTCAAGATGGGGTTATTTGTATAATAAAATTAAGAAGATGTTATTAATTAATTCTCCGATAATGTTTAATTGGCCGTATCAAAAAGAGGGTTTATTAAAAAGCAAAGCCGAGGATATATTGATCGTTTATAGTGAATATGATCAATCAATTGAATTTATAGAATTAATTAAAAAAATAATAAATAATAAGATTAAATTAAAAATAATACCTAATACAGATCATATGTTTACAAATATGAAAGATAAGTTTATTAGTTGCATAATTAATTATTTAAAGTAGCGGCATTGTTGATGAGGTAGTAAAAAAGCATCTTTTAAATTTTATAAAAATAAGACAAGATTTTTAAAAAAACTTTATATACAATTTTTATAAAAAAATGATATAATTAAAAAGAGCTGGTAAGAGTTTTCTTACCCAACTTTTTTTAGGAGGGTACATGACAAAATATGTATTTGTAACAGGAGGAGTTGTTTCTGGACTTGGGAAAGGCATTACTGCTAGTAGTATAGCTTTATTGCTTAAATCACGTGGTTATAAGGTTTTTATGCAAAAGTTTGATCCTTATTTTAATGTTGATCCAGGTACTATGAATCCCATTCAGCATGGAGAGGTTTTTGTAACATATGATGGATGTGAAACCGATCTTGACTTAGGGCATTATGAACGTTTTATTGATGAAGAATTAAATTATTCTTCGAATATTACTAGTGGTAAAATATTTAAATCCGTTATTGAGAAAGAAAGACATGGAGATTATTTAGGTGCTACGGTACAAATGATACCACATGTTACTAATGAAATAAAAAACAAGGTATACGAGGCAGGACATTCTAGTGGTGCAGATATTGTAATAACAGAAGTTGGGGGAACCGTAGGTGATATAGAATCAGAAGTATTTATTGAAACTCTTAGACAAATTCAATACGAGATTGGAAGTAGCAATTCTTTTTTTGTTCATTGTACGCTAGTGCCATTTATTATGGGTTCAAATGAGCTTAAAACAAAGCCGACTCAAAACAGTGTAAAGGATTTGAGAAATAGAGGAGTAAGAACTGATGCTTTAGTATGTAGAGCACCATTTGAGACTCCAAATAGTATTAAAGAAAAATTATCTTTATTTTGTTCTATTGCCAAGGAAAATGTAATTGATTCAATAGATGTGAATAATATATATGAAATACCTATAAATTATTATAATCAAAAGTTAGATGAAATAATTTTAAAGCAATTCGATTTGCCAATTAAAAGGGCTAACTTAACGGAACTTAAAAAATTAATTACCACCGTTAATAATTTAAAGAAAGAGATAGAAATTGCTTTGGTTGGTAAATATGTTGAGTTACATGATGCTTATATATCAGTTGTTGAAGCCCTTGATCATGCAGGATATAATTATAATGTAAAAATAAAAATTAATTGGATAAATTCTGAATTATTAGAGGCCAAAAAAACAAATATTAAGTCAGTATTTAAGAATTCAAAAGGTATTGTAGTTCCTGGTGGTTTTGGCAACAGAGGAATTGAAGGAAAAATTAAAGCAATTAATTATGCTAGGGAAAACAACATTCCTTTTTTAGGAATAGGCCTTGGGATGCAACTTGCTATAGTAGAATTTGCACGCAACGTTTGTTCGCTAGAGAATGCTAATTCAACAGAGTTTGATTCTAATACTAAAGAACCAGTTATTGATTTAATGGCTGACCAAAAATCGATTGTAAACATTGGAACAATGCGATTAGGTAATTATGAATGTACTATTAAAAAAGATACTTTAGTATATAAGATTTATAAAGCTAAGAAAATATTAGAAAGACATCGCAATCGTTATGAATTTAATAATAATTATAAAGAAATATTGGAAGAAAATGGAATGGTATTTTCTAGCATCAATGAGAAAACTAATCTAGTAGAAACAATTGAATTACCTAAATTAAAATATTTTATAGCATGTCAGTTTCATCCCGAATTTAAATCAAGACCATTATCTCCAGCACCATTGTTTGATTCATTTGTAAAAACATGTGCTCTAGATAAAAAATGATAAGTATAGGAATTGATAAAACATTAACTATATTATATTTATAATTTTTAAAAATAGTAAAATTTTATCTCTTTTAGAGGAGGGTTTGTGAAAAAGATATTTGTTAAAGTAGATGAGGATATAATTAAAAAAATTCTTAAAAGGGGATCTACATTAGTGGTGGCTACTGCTATAACTATGACGTTGTCAGGATGTAATAGGGAAATAATCGATACAAAATATGGATTAGATACAGGACTAACAATTGGTGATGATACAGCAATTATTTTTGAAATAGAAAATTGGAAAGATTATGAGGGGGAACAATATCAACTTAAAACTCCTCAAGGTTTAGTTATGTTATCTTCATCATTTGATACGGAGTTATTTTATGGGCATAGCGATACCTACTCAGTAAAGAGCTTTGCTTCAAATGCTATATCAAATTTAGGAGAACTACATTATTTAGGTTTAATTAGTGATAAAGATAAAAGATTTAATTATCAAATAATTGATACTCATTGGAAATATAATAAAGCGACAATATTTAATAAAAACAAAGCTCTTGTAGCTAATATTGTTAAATGGCGAAGTTATCAAGGTGAACAATTCCAGATTGTTACAGAAGACGGAATGGTAATGCTTCCTTCAAGTTATAATGCAAAATTATTTTATGATTTACAAAGCCCAATAAAAGCAGAAGATTTTGCTAAAAAATATGTTGGTTCTGATGGCCAAGTTCATGTATATGGAGAAGAAATATCTGTTGGTAATTTTAATTATGATATATTGGATCTTAACTATGTATTTAATAAAATAATCATTTTTAAAGATGAAACAGCAGTGGTTTTACCAATTGATAATTGGACTGATTATGAAGGAGAACAATTACAAGTTAGTGTACATAATGGTCCCTTACTTTTAACAGCAGCATATGATAGTATATTAATAAATGATACAAAAAGCCAAAATAAAGCAATAACAATTGCTAAAATGCTAAGCGATAATGTTTTTGATTATTCATTAGGATTCCCAGATACAAAAGGATTTCTTAATAAGGTTTTATTAGACTTAGAATATGGATTTAATAATGCTATTATTTCAAATAATAATAGTGCAACTGCAATAAGTATAGATAAATGGTGTGATTATAAAGGAGAGCAGCTTCAAATAACTTTACCTACAGGAGATGTAATATTAACTTCATCGCTTTTTTTAGATTTATTAAATGGTGGTTCAGAGAAAATTAATGCATCAACATTAGCTTGTGATTATGCAACAGGAAAAGTTATAGATAAAGCCCAAAATGTAACTAATAAAGCTTTATTTAACTGTCAAATATTAGACCTTAACTATAAATTTAAATATGCACTAAAATTAATAAATGGTAATGTAACTATATTACCTTTATACAGATGGAAAGATTATTATAATTCTAATGGATATAAAAGTGCACATTGTTCGGTAAGAGCAGATGGTACTAAAATTTATAAAATATTATCTGAAGAACCTTCACCGAATTGTGAACAACTTCAATTAGAATTATCAGACCAAGAAACAGTCGTTTTAGCATCATCATATAATACTGTTTTAGTGGATAATATAACTCCTATTGAAGAAATAGCGGAAATGTTTAGAGGAGAAAATGGAACAATTATTAATTTAGAATCTGTATTTGGAAAACCAAAAGATTCTAGTTGGAATTGGAAATTAATTGATACCAAATGGACATATAATTATGCAATATATGAAGCAGGACAAAACTGTCAAATTTTTGATATAAATACCTGGATGGATTTTTCGGATGGTGAACAAGTGCAATTAAAATTTTTAGATAACAGAGGGATGTTAACATCATATATTAATACCTCTTTAATTTATGCCAAAGACGAAAGTAAAGTTGAAATACTTGGTAAAGCTTTTTCGGGTCAAAATATTAAAACAGGTTCTGTATATAAATATAGATCATTAAATAAATAAATGTAAATATTATTTTTTTTATGTTATGATATAAAAGAGGCTTATATGAGTTATAAAAGTTATTATTTAAAACAATTATATAATTATAATATTTTGAATTTTTTAAGGAAATATTTATGTTCACCATCGCTTATTAGATTAAAACATATTGGTTTTTTTGTGGAATGGATTATGCTTCTAAAAATATATATAATTTTAGAGAGTATATTTCTAGATACCATCATTCTGTTGCATGTGCTTTATTAACATATAAATATACTAACGAAAAAGCATCTACTTTGGCGGCATTATTCCATGATGTTGGAACACCTTGTTTTTCGCATGTAATTGATTTTATGAATAGTGATTATGAAGATCAAGAAAGTACTGAGCAATATCATGAAAGAACAATATTAAAAGACAGTTATTTATTATCCTGTTTAAATGCCGATAATATAAATGTAGATGATATTATTAATTTTAAAAAATTTTCAATTGTAGATAATAAACGACCTAAATTATGTATTGATAGATTAGATGGCATTATCCTTTCTGATATTGGTTGGTCAAAGTTATTAGATAAACAAGAAATTAAAAATACTATTAATGATATTACAATATTTCAAAATGAAGAAAATGAGTTAGAATTGGGTTTTAAGACTTTATCAATATGTAAAAGGATTTTAGAAGTAAATAAATATCTTAATGAACTTTGCCATTCTAATGAAGATAAATATATGATGGATTTTTTAGCGCAGATTACTAAAAAAGCTATCGAAAAAGGTATAATTACATATGAAGAATTATTTTTTTCTACGGAAATAAAATTATATAATAAAATTAAAAATGCTGATTTAAAATTTAAATTAGCGCTTGAAGATTTTGAAAATATAGATGTTAAAGACATTCCTAAAATTGAAATACCTAGATTGAAGATAAGAACTATTAATCCATTAATAAATGGTAAGAGAGTGTTTTAATGATGCTTGTAATATATGTTAAGTAATTATTAAAGGAATATATATGGAAAAAATTATTATAGGAAAAAATGCTAATATAAAAATAGTTACAAATGAAGAACTTCGAAAGATATTGTTATTTCAAAAAGAAGTAATTGATTTTATGGAAAATAAAGAATGGTTTAAGCCACTTACTGAAGAAGAGTTTTTAGAACCAATTAATCATAATGACAATGTGTATATTATTATGTATAACGATATTATGATTGGTTTACTTGTTCTTTTGTATAATCTTCCAGGTGTTTTAAAGGAATATAAATTATCAAGTTTAAATTATATGCTAATTGATAGTATTATGGTAAAAAAAGAATATCGGGGACATAAATTACAAAAACAAATGTTAAACTTTGCAGAAAAAAGGGCATTAGATTTAAAATTAGATGGTTTAGTAGCAACGGTTCATCCAGATAACAAATATAGCATAAATAACTTTATTAATGAAGATTATGAAATTTCACACACATTAAATATTCATGGTGGAATTAGAAATATTATGGTTAAAACATGTAAAAAATAAATAACTATTTTATGGTAGAATAAATCTAGGAGGGTATATGGAAGAATATAGGTCAGTTTGGAATGAAATTCATACAAGCTTACCAGCAAAAAAAGTGTCAGTTATGGTAAATGGTTAAATAATTATAAACATATTATTTCTCTTTCCAAAGACTATGTTATTGATTTAGGATGTGGTGTAGAATCGAAAATAGCGTGGTTACTTCAAAATGGTAATAAAGTTTTAGCTACCGATTATTCTGATGTCGCAATAGAAATAGCAACAAAAGAATTTTCTGACGAATTAGCAAACAAGAGGTTAATATTAATGCGTTTTGATATGGCTAAAATGTTCCCTATAGAAGAAAACTTTACGGACATTATCATTGCTGATTTATCATTACATTACTTTACAAAAGATGTTACAATTAAAATATTAAATGAAATTAGAAGAGTATTAAAATATAATGGAAATCTTTTTTTTAGAGTTGATTCAACAAAAGATTTTTATTTTAAACCTACAGCAGAAAACTTAATAGAAGAAAATTTTATTTATGCAAAGAATTATAAAAAAAGATTTTTTGATGAAGCTAGTATTTTTGCTTTTTTTCAAAAGTTCTCAATCGAAGATTTAAAGGAAGAAACAGTAAGTATATATGGTGATAGATATAATAGCTCTAAAACTCTTTTTAGAGGACATGTTAGAAATAGAAAATAAGATTTTTATTTTATAATAAACAAAAGAAAGGAAGATAATATGTGTTTATTTAGTGATTTAAATATTGAAGATGAAAATACAAGTAAGTATACTGAAGCAGAATTAGATAATTATGGACTTGAAGAATGGCAAAAAGAATTAGTTAGAAAAGGAGAATATGATCCTTGGAACTTTGAAGAAGAAAATTTAGAAGATGATGATTATCATTATGAAGATTCATAAATAAAATATAATATTAAGAGGTAATAAATGAAGCAAGTCGAAATAACAACACGAGTAAGAAACACAATTAAAGAAGTTGATGAAATCTTAAGTAAACAAGGGTTTAAAATTATTAGAAAATTTCAAATGGAAGATAACTATAAGACTTTTTACGTTAATGATTTAAACAAAAACAATGTTTTAGATATTTTATCAAAATGTGTGATTATTAGATATTTAAAAATGAGTAATGGCAAGGTAGTTAAAGTATTAACTTATAAAAATAAAAAATATGATAAATCTACAGTGCTATATGAAGAAAAAATTGAAGTAAATATTGATAATATAAATAATGCCGATAAATTATTAGATGCTTTAGGTTTTAAAACGATTTTAAAAATAAATAACAATTCAGTTGTTTATAGCAATAATAAAATTGAACTATGCTTTCAAAATATTGAAGGATTAGGTCTTTTACTAGAATACGAAAACTCAAAAGATTTTACAGGATTTTCTAATGAAGATATTTTAAAGGAAAAGCAAAAAATGCTTGAAGAAATTAAACAATACAATTTAGATATCACAAATGAAATAGATGTAAAAAAAGCTTTTGAATTAATAAAGGAAAATTTTAAAGATGGATAATAACGAAAAAAACAATCAAAATAATATTGAAAGTCTATATGAGCAAAAGAATAATATTGAACAAATACAGACCTCTAAAAAGCTTTCTCTATTCAGTAAAATTATATTTGTAATTTTGTTTATAAATGCAATTTTTTTGGTTCCTTTTGCAGTAAAATTTTGGTTCTTATGGCTCATGTTTGGGGGACTTGGTGGCAATTTTCTTTAAAGTATTTATTTATATATTCCCCAAAATAAGTAATCGCTTGTTATTTTAAAATAATGAATAAACTTATTTTACAGTAATAAAAGCATTTCTTGACAAGTTGTGTAAAGCGTGCTACAATGATGTTGCTTTGACGGAGAAAAGTACTCAAATCAATTATTTAAGTGAGTTAGGTATAGTGTGAACTAACAATAACATTTGAAGGAAGAACACTCTCGAGCAGACTACCGAAAAAGAATTTTAGTAGACTAGTCCGGATAGCAATCCGTTATCATATTGCTAGGTTTGTTAGAACTGATAAAGAGATTACTGTAATAACAAACCATTTAGAATATAGATGGTTTTTTAAAGTAATAAATTAAGGTGGCACCACGAATACCCGTATTCGTCCTTATAATAGGATGATTACGGGTTTTTACTTTTAAGAAAGAAGGTTATAAAAATGAAAAAAGAATTAAATTATTTTCAAACATTAAAAGCTATTGAAGAAATTAAAAAACATTTTGAATTGCAACTAGAGGAGAAATTATCTCTTATAAAGGTTCAAAGTCCTTTATTTGTTAAAACTGACTCTGGTCTTCAAGATGGACTAACGGGAGTTGAAAAAGGAGTTTCTTTTACAAAAGGTAATGAGAAATTTGAAATAGTTCATTCATTAGCAAAGTGGAAAAGGGATGCGCTGGGTAGATATGGATTTCCATTACATACTGGTCTTTATACTGATATGAAAGCCATTAGAAAAGATGAAATAGTAGATGCAACACATTCTTTATTTGTAGAACAATGGGATTGGGAAAAGGTTATTAGTAAAGAAGATCGAACAATAAGTTATTTAAGAAAAACAGTTATAAGTATTTATGAAGCTTTAAAACAAACATTAGCTTACGTTAAAGAGAAACATTCATTTATAACAATTCAATTACCTGAATCAGTTTTTTTCATTACTAGTCAAGATTTAGAAGATATGTATCCAGATAAAGCTGCTAAAGAAAGGGAAGAATTAATAGTTAAAGATAAAAAAGTAGTATTTATAATTGGAATCGGAGATAAATTAAAATCAGGTAAAGTTCATGATTTAAGAAGTCCTGATTATGATGATTGGTCTTTAAACGGAGATTTATTTGTATATGATAAAGAACTTAAAAAAGCAGTTGAACTTTCTTCAATGGGGATAAGAGTTGATGAAAAATCTTTGGTTTCACAATTAGAAAAAGCTGGTAAATTAGATAAACTTAAACTTCCTTATCATCAAAAAATTCAAAAATGTCAATTACCATATACAATTGGTGGCGGACTTGGTTTATCAAGAATATTAATGTTTTTATTAGAAAAAACTCATATTGCTGAAATTCAAGCATCTAGCTGGGAAGATAAAACTATTAAAGAATTAAAAGATATACGAATTTTGTGATTAATATAGTTTTATAAATTAGATTGAAAGAAAGCAAATAATTTTATATAATAATATTGATAATGAGGTAAAGATGCGAAGAAAAAATTTTAATAATAAGATAATTATCCTTTTAATAATTGTGGGTATTATCTTAATAAGACCGCTATTTTTATTTAAACAAGATATTAAAGTAAATGACAAATATTTTAATCTTTTAATTAGTTCTGAAAATGATATTTTTAAAGATAAAATATATAAATATGCAAAAAAGAAAAGATATAAAATAAATATTGATACTGCAAGTACTTTAGAAATAATTAATCTTTTAAATTCTGGTAAAAAATATGATGGAGTTTGGATTTCAAATTCAATTTGGTTATATCAATTAGATTCAAAAAAAGTAAATATTACTAACAGTAAATCAACAAGTATTAATCCTATTATTTTTGCTATTAAAAAATCTAAAGCAGAACAATTAGGTTTTATAAACAAACAAATATATATGAAAGATATTTTAGATGCTATTAATAACAACAATTTAAAATTTAATATGTCTAATCCAACTAAAACTAATAGTGGTGCATCAGCATATCTTGGAGTACTTTCCACATTAGCAGGGAATCCCGAAGTTCTTACCTTAAATATGCTAGAGGATGCTAATTTAATAAATAAATTAACGCGTTTTTTTAAAGGACAAGAAAGAGTGTCGGGGGATGAAGATTACCTTGAAGAGATGTTTTTAAAAGGTGATTATGATTCAGTAATATCATATGAATCTTCAATAATTAATATTAATAAAAAATTATCTAAAGAAAATAAAGAGATCCTTTATGCAATATATCCAATTGATGGAGTTTCTTTATCTGATAGCCCTTTTGCTTTTATAGATAATAAAGATGAAAAGAAGAAAGAAATCTTTTTAGATATTCAAGCTTTTTTACTTGGTGAAAAAGGTCAAGAAATGTTTTTAGAAAATGGCCGAAGAACTTGGTTTGGAGGAATTAATACTAAGGCAGATAAAAAAATATTTAATCCTTCATGGGGAATTGATACTAATAAATATATAACAGGTATTAATTATCCTAGTAAAGAAGTTATATCAAAAGCTCTTATGTTATATCAAACTGAGATTAGAAAACCTATTCATGTAGTATTTGCTCTTGATTTTTCAGGAAGTATGTATGGATATGGTGAGAAAGAATTAAAAGATGCGATGAAATATATATTATCCGATGATGCTGCTTTAAATTTAATTCAATTTAGTAAAAAAGATATTATAGATGTTATCACTTTTTCATCATCGGTCACTAATAAATGGTTAGGTTATCATGGAAATGATACATTAGAGTTAATATACAAAATTGAAAACAAAGCAACCGAAGGGGCAACAGCGCTTTTCCCCGCTGCTGTTGAAGCAATTAATTTACTTAAAGATGAGGATTCAAATCAATATAGTAGTGTTGTTATTTTAATGACTGATGGTCAGGGAAATATTGGCTATTATAAAGATTTTGTAAAAGCATATAATAAAATTAATAAAAATATTCCAATATATTCTATAAGTTTTGGTGATGCTAAAGAAAAAGAATTAAATTTATTAGCTTCTGTTACTAATGGAAAAGTTTTTGATGGTAAGTCTTCTTTAATCGAAGCTTTTAAAACTGTGAGAGAATATAGTTAAAGGAGGGTTCAAACAAATGAGAAATAAAAGCATCTTTTCAGCGTTAATTGGAACGGTTTTCTTTGCTGTCCCTTATTTAACATTATCAGTAGAGTTTTTCCCTTCTTTATTAATTGGCAGTGCTGCATTTGTAGCTGGTGAACTTGTCTTATCAAAAGATAAAACAAAAGAAAGAAAAACAAATCTTCCTTTTTATCAAGTTGTTGATAATGCTCAAGATGATAACAAACAGATTTTAGAAGTATCAAAACATATTGAAGATGAAAATATTATTAAAGCTTTAAAAAGTATTAATCAAACAACTTCTAGAATAATTAATAAAGTAAAAAAGACACCGTCGAAAAAAAAGAAAATAGATAATTTTTTTGATTATTATTTACCAGTAACTGTCAAAATTGCAAAAAAATATGAAGAAATTGAAAATCAAAAGTTGACTTCTGCGGATAGTAAAAAGTTCATGGATTCAGCTAAAAAGATGATTATTGAAGCTGATGAAGCATTTAAAAAAATACTATCTAAGATATATCAATCGGATATAATAGATGCAGATGCAGAGATGAAGGTTTTTAACACAATGCTTGAAAGTGATGGTATAAATAAAAATTATATATTAAATAAAAGTAAGGAGTCAGAAGATGAATAAAAATAAAATTATTGGCATTATAATATTTGTTTTATTAATATTAGGAATTATTGGTTATAAAGTGTTCTTTAATAAAGGTCAAAATATTTTTGATAATACTATTAATGTTTATGTAGCAACAGGTGGTGGTAAAGAAGATTTTTTGCAAGATGAAGAGGTTGTTAAAATACTAAAAAAGAAATATAAATTAAATGTTGTGTTTGATACTTGGAGTAATGGTAGAACAATTACAATGCCTCTTATAAGAGAGGCGGTAGGACTTGGTAATCAAGTAATATCTGAAGAAATGCTAAATGGTAAAGTATATAATATTTCTTTTTCCAATGTAAGTAAGTATGATGCTTTATTTACATCAGATCAAAGATTTTATGATTATTATAAATTAAGACCAGATAAAGAAAAGGGTGAAAGTGAAAGATATACTGTTTTAAGTGGTTCTTTAACACTTAATACTCCTATTGTAATATATTCATGGAATAAAGTAGTTGATGCTTTGGAACAGGAAGCAATTGTTACTAAAAAGGATGATATTTATTATATAACTGATATGGAAAAACTAATGGATTATATATTAAATAGTAAAAAATGGAAAGATATTGGACTTTCAGAACTCTATGGTAATATTAATATTGCTTCTACTGACCCCGTATCATCATCTCCTGGAGCGACTTATTATGGACTTCTTTTATCAATATTAACTGGTAGTGAAATTACTAATGAAAATATTAATCCCAATTTAGAAAAACTTAAAAAGTTTTATATAAAATCTGGTTATATGAATAATACTCCAGCTGACTTATTTGAAAGATATTTAAAAACTGGAATGGGTGGTCAACCAATGATAGTTGATTATGAAAAAAGTATTATTGATTTTGCTAATTCTAATCCTACAGGTTATAGTCAAATAAAAGATGATATTAGAATTTTATATCCATCTCCAACGATATGGAATTCTCATTGTCTTGCAACATTTACTGAAAATGGTAATAAATTACTTAAGGCTTTTGAAGATGAAAGAATAAGTCAAATAGCATGGGAAAAATATGGTTTTAGAACTGGTGTTTCTGGGGGTAAATATGATGTTTCTACAGTAGAAATTAAAGTTCCTAAAACAATTACCAGTACAGTTACAAGTTTAAAAATGGATATATATAACAAATTAATAGCTTATTTAAAATAAAGGTTTTTGAGCTTCTGATATATAAAATTTTTAAGAAATATGGTAAAATATTAAAAGGAGAGTAGTTTAAAATATGGAATTAAAAGTAGAAAAAAAGTTAGATGAAAAAAAGACAAGTACATTACTTAATAATGTACAAAAAATAAGTGAGGAGAAAATAGAAAAGTCACTAAGTTATGATGATCTTTCAAAGGCTGAAAAAGAAGCAATAGATGAATTTAATAAGAAGCTTAATATAACAGATACGGCTCAAATTTTACAGTTTGGAGCAGCAGCCCAAAATAAAATATCAGAGTTTTCTGATTCTGTCCTTGAGGGAGTTAGGACTAAAAATGTAGGTGATGTTGGAGAACTTTTAAGTGACCTTGTTGCTGAGATTAAAACATTTGATAAAAGTATTAATGTAAATAAAAAAGGTCTTGCTAAACTCTTTTATAGTGTTAAAAAAGAAATTACTAAAATTATTGCAGGTTATAGTAAGATTGATAAGAATATTGATATTATTACTGATGGACTTGAAAAAAATAAAATAACTTTATTAAAAGATATTAATATTTTTGATAATATGTACGAGAAGAATCTTGATTATTTTAAAGAGATTTCTTTATATATTATAGCTGGTCAAAGAAAACTTGAAGAACTTAAAAGTGAAATGCTTCCTAAGTTAAAAGAGCAAGCTAAAAAGTCAGGGGAACAATTAGATGTTCAAAAAGTAAATGATTTAGAAAATATTATTAATCGCTTTGACAAAAAAATATATGATTTAAAAACTACTAGGATTATTTCTATTCAAATGGCTCCCCAAATTAGATTATTACAAAATAATGATGCCGAATTAATAGAAAAAATTCAATCTTCGATTAATAATACTATTCCTTTATGGAAAAACCAAATAGTTTTAGCTTTGGGTATTAATAATGCTAAGATAGCTTTAAAAAATCAACAAGAAGTAAGCAAACTTACCAATGAGATGTTAAAGAAAAACAGTGAAACTTTAAAACAAGGTTCTATTGAAATTGCTAAAGAAAGTGAAAGGGCAATTATTGATCTTGAAACAATTAAGAAAACTAATAGTAATTTAATTGAGACTCTTGATGAAGTTATTAATATTCATAAAAACGGTAGAATCCAAAGAGCAGCAGCTGAAAAAGAACTTGAAAATATTGAAAAAGAACTTAAGAATAAATTGTTAGAAATTCAGGTAAAAGAAGATTAAGATGAATAATAAAAATTATTTTAGTAATATTTATAATGATTTTTTTAAGATTGAGACTCCTAAAATAGAAGAACAACAAAAAACAGAAGTTTTAAAAAAGGAAAAGGATGATTTTTTAAAAGATATTTTTGATAGAATTAATAAACTTTATGTAACCGAGGAAAATAAAAAGTTACTTAAAAATATTACTCAATATATGAGAAAATATAATGAAAAGATAGAGACTAATTATATTAGTTTTAATATGTCATTTATTTCTAATAATGAAAATAGTATAAATGATGTACATAATATAATAGCTAAAACAGCTTTATATTTTGATTATGTTAAAAAGGCTGATATTAAAATATCATTTTATGATGTCCCCAATATTGAGGATATTTCAAATATTTTTAATAACTATGATATCTTAACTTTTAATCATTTAAAGACTTTAGAATCATATGAACAAAGTTATATAGATAAATATTTTTATTTACTTAAAAATAATATAAAAGAAAGAAAAATTATAATAGTATGTGGAAGTAATTTGGATTTAAATAATTTTTTTAGTCATAATAATTTAAAAGACATTTCTTTTGATTTTGTAATCGAAGAAATTAAGCCAGATATTCAAGACATCTATAATAATGTATTAAAGAAATGCAAATTATCTGATAAGAATAAAATTAAGACTCTTGATTATATAACAGAAACGTTTCCTAAGACAAATTTAGATCCTGTTACATATGAAAACAAACTTGTTAGTTATATATCTTTTAATAAAAAGGTTCCTAATTTAGAAATATCAAAATCAATTAAAGAAATCTTTAAAGAATTAAATGAATTAGTGGGACTTAATAATATTAAAAAGTCTTTAAATGATTTAGTAGATTTAATTACTTTAAAAAAGAAAACCAAAGGTGATCTTGATATTAAAGATATTAATTTACATATGCTTTTCTTAGGTAATCCAGGAACAGGTAAAACAACTGTTGCTAGAATCTTAGTACAAATATTATATAATTTAAAATATATAAAAGAAAATAAATTAATTGAAGTAACCTCTAAAGATTTAGTGGCTGAATATGTTGGACAAACAGCTCCGAAAACAAATGCTGTAATAGAGAAAGCTTTAGGGGGAGTTTTGTTTATTGATGAAGCATATGCCCTTGCTAGCCAAAACAATAATTCATATAATGCTGAAGCTATTGCAACTATAATAACGGCAATGGAAAATAATCGTGATAATTTAGTTGTTATCTTTGCTGGTTATACAAAAGAAATGCAAGATTTTATTGATTCTAATTCAGGAATTGCATCTAGAATAGGCTATACTTTAGTGTTTAATGATTATACTGAAGAAGAATTAATTAAAATATTTAATTTAATGGCAAATAAAAGTGGTTTTATTATTGCAGATGGTGTTTCTAATAAAATAAAAAATATAATTAAAGAATATAAAAACACTCAAAATTTTGGTAATGCTAGATTTATTAGAAACTTATTTGAAAAAACGGTATTAAAACATGCATCAAATACAAAAAATAGTGAGAATAAGGAAGTTTTAAAAACTATTACTAAAGAAGATATTAATACAGATAATTTATTTAAATAAATAAATATGATATTATATAATAAATAAAGATAGGGAGCATATTATGAAAGAAAAGAAGGGATTTACAATTATTGAATTGTTAGTAACAATCGTAATATTAGGATTATTATTAACAATAGGTCTTGTAAGCTATAGAACGATAAGTTTGTCTGTAAGACAAAGACAATATGAAAATGTAATTAAAAGAATTGAAGCAGCTTCATTAAAATATGCATCTGAAACAAATGCAAAAGTTTTTACAGTAAAAATGGTAATTGAAAAAGGTCTATTATTGGCAGATGGAAATAGTAACACAATCTATTCGCCAGTAGATAAAACTGATTTCGGTTGTTATATAATAAATATGATCGATGGTCAAGCAGTTTTTAATAGAAATAGTACTGGAGATTGTTCTGATTTAAATGAGGTAGACAACCTAGATTTTCAACTTAGATATGTAGTATCAGGTAGTTGTAGTGGCAATCCTCGGGTTTGGACTAACACAAATAAAGTCCTTTGTATTACATCAAATACCAAAGATGTAAGTGGTATCGAAGAAGTGTATTGGTCAACAC
>JAAZKW010000026.1 GCA_012799635.1 Mollicutes bacterium | reverse complement strand
TAATAAGTGGTTTGGTAGGTGTAGGATTATCAGCAGTACAAACAAGTAACTCAGATTTAAGAATGATTTTAGATAATTATTTAAATGATGGAGAGACTACAGAATTTAAGGCGGTGATGTAATATGACTATTTTAAGAAGTGAATTAGCACCTAAAGGAATGAACTTTAATATCACTGATTTTATGTTGGGTGGAAAATATTATACGATTTTAACGATTATTAATTATCCTAAAAGTATATATCCTGGTTATTTAGCAGGAATAACAGCTGTTCCAGGAGTAAGAGCCTCTATAAAGCATATTCCTATTGCTTTTGATGTTTTAAGAAAAATGCTTAATAAAGAAATTGCTGATTTAAAAACAAGGCATCAATCTGAAAAAGATCAAACGACTCAAGAAAGATTGAGACAGGACTATGAATCACTTGAAGCATTTATTTCTATGTTAGCATCTACTCAAGCAAGAATTTTTGACTTTCAAATGCATTTACAAATTTGTGCTAATTCTAAAGAAGAATTAGAATTAAAAGTAATGCAAGTTAAAAATCAGTTGGAAGCTCAAGGTATGCGTTCTGTAGCACTAATGTTTGAACAAGAAAAAGTACTTAAAAGTATGCTGCCAGTATTCCCCCCACAAGGTTTAGAAAAAATAATAGGTACACCAATTCCAAGCGTTTCAATAGCAGGAATGTATCCTTTTGTATTTGACAGTATAAAAGATCCTGGTGCAGGAACATTACTTGGAATTGATTCATCAGGAGGTGTAATATTATTTAATCAATTTTTATATCAAATAAAAAAAGAACCAAATAGAAATAATGCAAATCTTATTGTACTAGGAACATCAGGCTCAGGTAAATCAACTGCTGCTAAATTAATTCTTAGAACTCACTTGCGTAACGATTTAAAATGTGTATGTATTGATCCTGAAGGAGAACTTGAAGAACTATGTAAAAATATGCGAGGAGATTTTCTTGATTTAGGTAAGGGTGGAGAATATGGGATGATTAATCCCCTTGAGATTGTTGTAGATACAGATGAAGAAGAGGTTGCTCAAGGCTTAAGTTATACTGTGTTAACCAGAACATTACAACAATTAAAAGCTTTTATGAAATATTATAATCCAAGTATTGAAGAAGATGTTTTGGCATTATTTAGTGAGGTAGTTCAAGATACATATAAAAGATTTAAAATAGATTTCCATACTAATTTTTCTGCATTAAAATCTGAAGATTTCCCTACATTTGATGATGTTTATGCAACTGTTAAGGGAAGATTGCTTTCAATGACTGATGTAACTCATGAAAGAGATATTATGGAAAAACTAGAACTTAAGTTAAGACCTTTAGTTAAAGAGCTTAGATATTATTTTACTGGACATACGACATTAAAAATTAATACCAGATTTATTGTATTTAATATTAGAGAACTTATGAATAGTGATGAAAATATTAAAAATGCACTATTCTTCAATATTTTAAAATTTGCATGGGGCCTTTGTCTTGATAAAAATGTTAACACTTGTATGATGGTTGATGAAGCCCATATTCTTTTATCTAGTCATAATGAACTTGGTGCTGAGTTTTTAGCCCAAATTCAAAGAAGAGCTCGTAAATATAATACAGGAACAATTATTATTACTCAACAACCTACTGACTTTGCTGCTCCGAATTTAATAATGCATGGTAAAGCAATTTTTGATAACGCTGCTTATTATTTGGTAATGGGATTAAGAAAACAAGCTGTTGAAGATTTATCACAATTAATAGATTTAAATGAAACTGAAATGGAAAGTATTAAATATTATACTCAAGGAAAAGCATTGTTCGTTTGTGGAAACAGAAGAATGGAAATGGAAGTTGTATGTACTCAAGATGAATTGGATTCGTTTGGTACAGGAGGAGGATTGTAGTAATATATGATAAAAAGAATATTAATTATGATTATTATTTTATTTATAGTTGTTTCTCTTCCTGTTCATGCTAAAAGTTATCTTTTAAGTAATAATCAAGAAATACACTTATTAGAAGATGGTTGTGGACTACTAGGAGACCCAGAAAAAGATGGCAGTATAGCATACTATGCTCAAAAAGCATTTGATATTTTTAAATATGCAGGTTTAATAGCAGTTGCTGTTTTAACAGTAATGGATTTTGCTAAAGCAATTTTCTCAAACGATAAAGAAGTTCCAAAGAATCTTGCTAAAAACATGATAACGAGATTAATTCTTGCGGCATTTTTATTCTTTTTACCTTTGATTAGTAATTTAATATTAAAATTAATTGGGGTTTATGGTGATTGTGGAATAGGCTAGGTGATGAAAAGAGATGTTTCTATTAACACTTGAAGAAACAAAAGAGTTTATTGCAAGTACTACGATAGATATTAATATAAGTATTTACCGTATTTTTTCTAGTGCATACGAAGTTTTCTTTAGGTTAAATTCTAATAGAATCATTTATAGCATTGAGTATCGAGAAATATATAATAAGGTATATACTCTTCTTAGTGTTTTAGTTCTTTTTGTAATCGCTTATAATATTTTATCCATTATAATAAATCCTGAGAGAAATAAAGGGGGGTTTGCAGTTCAAAAATTAATAACTAGGGTAATTTTAGTTTTAATAACAATTGTACTTACACCAACAATTTTCAATTTTGCTTTTAAATTACAAGATGCAGTTGTTAATGATGGCTTTTTTAATAGATTATTTTCATTTAAAACATCTGATGAAGATAGCGAGGGGCCAGATGTTACTGTATATGGCAAATATATTGCAGGTGATGTCTTTGGTTCTTTCTTTTATCCCGAAGGAGACTACGAAGATTCTCAAATTCCTGCGGAATCAGAAAATGTTGAAAAATATAAGGATAATAATAATGTTGAACATCTTTGTACTCTTAATGGCGAAGAGGTTTGCACATTATATCATGCTAAAGAATATGCAAGAAATGGCGGGCTTACAGTTTTTAGAAGCTTTGCAAGAAATATTAATAATCCGACAATTAATAGAGTTGAATTTGCTTGGATAGTAAGTTTAATTGCAGGTTTATTTCTGTTATATGTAATGGTTTCATATTGTGTTAGTTTTATTATAAGAGTAATAAAATTAGCCATATATGAAATTATTTCCCCAATTGTTTTAGCTGTAAGTATTACACCTAAAAATGATAATATTTTAAATAGGTGGATAAAAGCAGTAATAAAAACATATGTTTCTATGTTTATTTATATTTTCATAATGTATTTGAGTATGTATTTATATCGATTAATTTCTAATATAACGGGACCACTTATTTGTGATACTACAAATTGTTCAAGTGGCATTCGTAGTTTTTCATACTGCTTTTTCGTACTAGGAGTTTTTGGCTTTATGAAAGTTGCTCCAAAAGCTATAGATAGTTTATTGAATTTAAATGAACCGATTAGTCTAGGGCTGATTGATAATCTTAAAGAAGCACACAAAGAACATAAAATAAAATTATCTCAACCACAAGTTAATGCTCAAACAGATCCAAAATCTTTTAGAAATGTTAAATTACAGAACATTGAAAATAAAACTAGAAGTATTGCAAGAAACGTTGGTAGTATTGCATCTGGAAGAGCAGCAGGAATGCGTAAAAATGCTGTAGCTTCTGCATATACTGGCAGGGGAGCATATGATAGATTAAAAGGAAAGGGATCAAAAGATAGCTATTCTGGAGGTGCATCTAAAGCACCACAAACTTCGCAAACATCTTCTGTTAAAACTACAAATGTATCTACAACAATGCAACGCCCATCAATTGATAGTATAAAAACACCTTCAGAAAGTGTTAATGTATCAAAGATTGATTTTAAAAGTCAAAGTAAAAACTTAAATATGTATATAGATGATATAATTGAAAATAAGTTTGATGAACATAACAAAAATAAAACAATAAATTATGAGAAAAATGAGCACGATGCTGAAGTAAATAAATTGAAAAAAGTACAAGAAGAAGGATATACAACAGCGAAAAATGATGATAAAAAGAATGGGAGTTGATAAAAAATGCAAAACCAATATATAATACCAGCAAATAGTAAAAAGAGCGCACTCTTTTTGGGATTTTTCACAGGAAGAGATGTAATAGTTGTACTAGTAGGAGTAAGTGTAACGATTTTATTGTTATTACTAATAAAAATGGATACCTTATTGGGGTTAACATTAGAGATATTACCAGCAGTAATATCAGCAGCATTAGTCTTTCCAATTCCGAATTATCATAATGTAATGCAATTAATGTTAAATATAATAGAATATTTTACAGAAAGAAGGAAATACTATTG
>JAAZKW010000025.1 GCA_012799635.1 Mollicutes bacterium | reverse complement strand
TTGTTCTTTCATAGTTAATATTATATTTCCTTTCATTATTTTCTTCCTTTCTAGGAAGATTATATTATATAAGACTGACATTTTCAAAAAACTAACTATACTGACATTATCATAAAACTATTACACTGAAAAAATAATAAATTGAAAGAAAAAAAATAATATGATATTATTTGTTTGAGGCTATATGAAAAAAACAAAAATTATATATCCATTTTTAATTGTATTTTCTTTTTATATATTAAATTCAGCATTGAATACTTTTTTAAATACTACAGATAATAAGGTTATTACCCTTCTTATTTTATGTTTCTTAGTGTTTATTCTTACTTTAATCTATAAAAAGCAAATTATTAACGATTTGAAAAGATTTATAAAAAGTGACTACAAACATTTTTTCAAATTTTTTAAATATCATTTAATTGGATATACAATAATGATTTTTTCAAGTATCATAATTACTCTTTTAGTCGGAGGAATTGCTGAAAACGAACAGTTTGCAAGACAATTAGTTGTTAAAAAACCTTTTTATTCTTTTTTTCTAATGTGTATATTAGCACCCTATTATGAAGAAATACTTATAAGATTAAACTTTAAGGATTTTTTAAAAAGTAAATGGACATTTATTCTTTCTACTGGATTACTTTTTGGATTATTACATGTCATTTTTGTTAATACATATCAACAATTTTTATTTATTATACCTTACTTTGCAATGGGAATAACTTTTAGCTTAATGTATTATGATAGTAATAATATATTCTTTCCTATAATAATGCATTTTATTAATAATCTATTTTCTTTTATAGTAATATTATCGGTGACATAAAATGAAAAAATGTTTTTTTTCACTACTAATTATTATCATTATTATAATTCTATATTCCATTTATATAGAACCTTTTAATTATAAAATTAATGAATATAACATTAATGTGAAAGATACATCAAATCATTATAATAATTTAAAAATAGCACATTTTACCGATACCATGATTAATAATAAAACAGAATTTTTTCTTTTAAACAAAATTGCTGAAGAGATTAATAATGTCAATCCCAATATTATTATTTTCACTGGTAATTTATTATCTTCGAATATCAATGACAAAACAAAGAAAAAAATTAATATTTTTTTATCTTTAATAAAAGTTGATGTTCCAAAATATGCAATTTTAGATAAATACGATAATGAGCTATCTAAGGAGCTCTTATTAAACAATGGTTATCAAATTTTAAATAAGAATTCATTATATTTCTTTTATAAAGACATCAACCCAATTTTAATTGAAAATTTTGATACTATTGATAATCTTACTTTACCTGAGGAAAATCTTAATTATAATATGATATTCTTACTTCTTAATAATGCTGATGATTTTGATAATATTACCAATCATGATATTCCTATAATTGCCTTTGCTGGTAATCTTGGTGGCGAAATTAGAATCCCTTTTTATGAAGGACTAATTAGAAATGATGGTAATAAAGATTATATAAATAATTATTATTCAAATAAAAATAATCAATTATATGTCTCATTTGGTATTGGTACAAGTAAAAGGAAGATTAGATTATTTAACAAACCATCATTTAACTTATATAGAATTAGAGTAAAATAAAAACATAGTTATAAATATTCAACTATGTTTATATTTTTTATAAGCTTTTCAATTAAATCTTTTTTATCATATTTATCAAATATAGCTTTGAAATTGCTATTATCAATTAAAAATATATCATAATATTTTATAAATATCTCTTGATAATTAGTAACACCTAATTCTTTTAAATAGGTAATATTTTCTGTTACAAGATCTTTTTGGTTTTTAATAACTTCGATTAATGCATCTGGAGTATTTTCTAATAGTTCAGAAATATTATCTTTACTAAAGTTTAGCTTTTCTAAAAATTTCATGCAGCTCTTCCTCCCGATATTTCATCCTTACTTAAATTAGGCGGTTGGTTTATAATGTTTTTAATAGTTTGCTTTTCTTCTTCGGATAGTCCAAAACCATTAGTAAGTGAATAATATAAAATCCCTTCATCTTTTGGAATATTTAACAGCACCAACTTTTTAATATTTTCTTTGGCTTTCTCAACTTGGATTTTATTATTCGTTATGCTTTTTATAACATCATTTAATGATTGTTCCAATCTTAAATATCTTTCTTTTTGATCATTCGTTAATCCGCCCTCTTTTATATCCTCATTAATATTATTTGTTGAACTTTCAGGTTCAACTTTCAACTTTTCTTGTGGATCTTCAAAGATTAACTTATTTTGTTGAGCATCAATGTTAGGCACAACAGCTTCACTTGCCTTTGAAAGCCCCTCTTGAATAGACTCTTTTGATATTTCATCAGAGCTTATAGGAACATCGATTTCCCAGCTAACTTTTTCTTGTGCTTGATATTTTTGAAAAGCTATTATATCTAATACCTCTTTTTTATACTTACCGAACCCATCTTTTAAGCTAATTTCATTTTCTTTAAAATACCTAACCCTATCTAATAAAGTTTTCTTACAAAGATTATTAAGGTCACTTAAAAAGATATCTTCTTCGCCTAAAGAAGAAATAGCTTCATATCTTTCTTTTAATATTTCAAAAGGAATTGTCACCACTTTCCAATTACTAGGTTTTAATTCATATCCTTTTGCCTTCAGAAAAGATACAACACTAAATACATTTTCCAAAGAAACCTTAGCTAATAAAGCTCCTATAAACTTTAAGTCTGCAGGAGTAAAATCATTATTATTATAGTCTATTGCTTTTAATCTTGACGAAATATTTTCCATAATTTCCTTTCTAGTATGCCATTAAAGGCACTAATTTTGGATCAAGTCCATTTTCCCTTAACATTTTTATTGCATTATTCAAGTCATTTAAATTATATTTAATTAAAACATCGCAATTTAAAGAAATATCTTTTGGCATTTTACCTATATTAGAAAGAACATCTAATTTTTCACTAAGTTCTGTATCATAAAATAATTGAACATTATTATTTAATAATTCCTTATCTATTCCAATTTGCTCTATTAACTTAGCGTTTTTAGATATTGTATCTTTATCGAAATTTTCTAATAATTCATTAAATCCAGCATCAGTAATTTCTAAATGATTATATCCCAGTTCTTTTAATAAATTAATTAATTCATCTTTTTCACTAATTTTAAGTTCCACTTTAATTTCGGCGCTATCTTTTACATCTTTTTCTTCTGAAGTAACATTAATTTGACTTGGCTCAATATTTTTTATTTCCTTAAAATCTATTATTGGCTCAGCTATTGAAGTATTATCACTTTTTACAGTTATCTTAGTAGGATTTTTATCATATTCAAATAAGCCATCCTCAGGAAACATTAAAATTTTAGCAGCAATTCTTTGCTCTTCTTCAGAAAAATCAAACTTTGCTAAAAGAGATGTTATTTCCTCTCTAGTAATGTTAATATTATGACTTAATGCTAATTCAAAAATTCTATTTAACCTTGATTGATTATATATTGCTTCATCTTTTCTAATCCCTAGTTCTTCAATTCTCATAATTGCATTATTCATTTCTTCTTCAGTACTAATTAATTTTTCATGGGCTTCTTCTTTTTCTTTTAATACTTTATTTATTGTTTCAGGTAATCTTAAATTAACTTCTTTTTTTATTTTTTCAGGATCAAAATCAATATTCAACCTTTCCAATATCTTTTTAAATGCATTAGCATTAATTGAATCTAAAACTCTTTCCAAATTTTGGCCTTCATTTTTTAATATGTTTTCTTCTTCGATTAAAGAATTAATTTTTGACTCAAGTTCAACTTTTTCCAAACTTGTTTTCTCTTTAAGATCGGAAGCCTTTTTTCTTTCTTCTTCCATATTAACAAGAATTACGCTATCATCTGAACGTAAGTTATATAACCTGTCTAATAATAATATTGCTTTTTCATCTAGCTCCATAATTTCGCTCACACCCTTTATTATGAAACAATTATAACATGTTTTTAAACAAATTGTAAACCGCTTTATCTTTTTTTGTTATATTATCCCATATAAACAGTTATATAAAAGTAAGATACTATTATTTTTATTGCTAGAAACACACTTTTTTTACAAACTTAACTTGACTTAACTTATAATTATAATAAAATAAAGATAGGAGTATTAAAGAGGGACAAGTATGAATAGAACTTTTGATCCAATTGATATTGTATTTATTTCCTTAATAAGTATTTATTTACTTACGCTTTTAATAATTATTATTTTATTATTAAAAAAGTTGCTACAAGAGGAGACTCCACAAGTAATTAATGAAAATTCTTTTGTCCCTGAAAAGCCAGAATTAGTATCTACTGTTGTAAATGAAATTGCATCTGTTATTGATGAAAAGGATTCTGATATTAAAATTAAGGAGCAAAAGAAAACGGATAATAAAAAACAAAAGGAAAAATATTTTGAAATGCAAGATGAAAAGAAACCTGATGAGAAAAAAGAGATTGCTCCTAAAGTTGAAAAGAAAAAACAAAGTGAAAAGCCAAAAGCACAACAAGGTAGCCCTAAGAAGAATATTAATAAACCAAGAAAATATCAAAATAAAAAAGCACCAATAAAAAAATCTTCTTCCCAAAAAAGAAGAAGAAAAAAGAAAAGTGGTAATAGAAAAAGAAAAAAATAACAAAGTGGTATTAATTTAATTATATATCACTTTCTTTTTTGCCTATAATATAAAGTTTGATTGTTTTATTTCCCTCAATTAGACTGTTTGGTTTTGGAATATGATAAGCAATTGTATCTTCACTATAACTATCATTATAATATTGACTAGCACTATCTATATAAATAGTTTCGCAATTAAAACCATATTCATCACAATATGAAAGTGCTTCTTCTTTTTTTGCGCCTATTAAATTTTTATAGGTTTCATAGGTTTTATTTTTTCTATAATCTTTACCTGCAATTATCATTTCATAAGGATTATTAATATCCATTGAAAACGTTTTTATAATTTTTGGTTCAATAATATTTAGATTTATCTTCATGTGTTTTACTATATTATCTAAACTATCTTTATAATAACCTAGTGATGATCTATTTCGAATGTCATTAATACCAATATCTACAGTAATTGGATAGGTTTCTAAATATGATCTTTGAATGCTAATAAAATCATCTTCCCCAATAATATTTAAAATCATTTCTTTTAGTGAACCATAACTAGATAATAATTGGTTTGTATTCATGTTAGTAGATATATTTTTACTTATAGCATCAATAACCTTTTTTAATTCATTTATATTTCTAATTTTTAAAGCCTTTTGAGCTATTGCAACGATAACATCTTGTTGATGTTTGTTTCTTGCTAAATCTTGAGAAGCATATAAATGCCTACATCTAGCATAAGCAAGCGCTTGCTCACCATTTAAGGTTTGATAACCTGGTTTATCTATGTAAACTGTATATTTACCCCATCTTCTTAGACTATCTTGTTCACAAATCCTTCCTTTACAGTCAAAGTAAAAACCTCCTGTAGAATGCACTGTTGTATGAGGTTTTTCTACATCAACTTCAATACCTCCCAAAGACTCGACTAAATCAACTACACCTTTAAAATTTATTTTTACATAATAATCCACTTTTATTCCTGTTAAATTTTCAACTGTATCAATTACACAAGAATTACCATAGCCCGCAGAAGAATTAATCTTATATATTCTATTCCTACACGCTATTTTAACAAGTGTATCTCTTGGAAAACTTACAAGAGTAACATTATATGTTTTAGGATTAAAAGTCGCTAAGATTAATGTATCTCCATTAAATACTGCGTTAGCATCTAATCCTTCATATTCACTATCAACACCCATAACAAGAACTGTAAAGGGCTCCGTTAATCTTTTAGATGACGATTTTTTAAATGATTTATTAATTCTTCTTTCTTTAATTGAATATAATACTTTTGTTGCTTCACCAATATCTGCAAAATCAGATTCTGAAGAATAAATTGTTTTATAATTACCAGAAATAAATATACCATCAACTTCTTTCTCATATAAAGCATAAAGCATACTCAAATAATCATCATACTCTTTAATTTCTTGTTTCAACCTATTATTTTTAATTATTTTTTTAGCAAGAATATAACCTTCAATATCATCTTTATCATCAATCATAGCAAAAACACTTTTTTTATTTATTTTATTATCTTTTAAAACAATTAAATTAGAAGAATAAGTTATATATCTTTGCTCTTTTATATTACCCAGCATTGAAAAAAGAAAATTAATAGCTGTTGAGCTTATTAAAAAGACAGCAATAATAACAATAGTTACAAATGATAATATATAGTAGCTAAAATATTTCTTTTTGATTAATATTTTTAGGCCTACTTTAACATAATAAAGTAAATACAATACACTCGCAATTAATACTAAATATCTTATTACTGTTTCAATTCCCGATAATGAGATTATATGAGCAGCAAAAAATAAAAAACTAATAATATAAAAAATTATTAAAAATAAATATAAAAATTTAGAGAAACCATTGATTTTTCTAAGCCTTCTTTTGACCCTTTTCATAATTAAGCCACCGCCTCATATTTAACAACATAAAGTTTTTTGTCTTCTTTTATAATACTAATTATTCCCTTTTTATCATAACCTAAATCTTTTACATAATCCCATTTTAATGATACTACATAAGCATTATATTCTATATTGTTATACATAAACGTATCTTCAGAAAAATTGGTTATTTCAATGCTTTTTACTTCAGGATATTTGGTTTTTCGATAATTTTTTTCTTCCAAATATTTATATAATGTATCACCAACACTTAGTTTAAAATTACTTCTTATATCTGGGTGAACATATTCAACAGAACCAACATCATATTTATTATTTTTATTCTTTATTGTATATAGATCAATAATAAATAATTTACCAATTGATTTAGCATATTTTTCATAATCTATATTATCAGAATAATAATTTTCTTTCAAAATATTAAACTCTTTTTTCATTAATTCAGAATCTCTTGATTCAATTGTATAATCTTTTTTACTATCCTTCTTAATTAATGTCTTATTATTTAACAACCAAAAACAGCCAATAAATATAATTATTATTGTTATTAATAAAATTCTTCCATTTTTTCTTTTTCTTCTTTTTTTACTCATGACTACCCTTCTTATCTTTCAATAAATCATAAACTATAATTGAATTTGAAACTTCTAAAAGTTTTTCAACATTTTCTCTTCTTATTTTAATATAATTATCATCAATTATACTATTATTATTAATTTTAAACATACCTGTTGAATTATTATAATATAAAACTTTTGTTAAAAAATTACCGTTTGGAAAAGGAATTACATTATTATTTTTAATACTAAATATATCATGTCCTAAAGCATATTCGTTTTTCAATCCTAACATATTTAAAAGTGTTGGTTGAAGATCTATCATTCCCATGTAGTATTTTACTTCACCCTTTAACTTTTTTCGAAGATTTTGATTTTTAGTCCAAAATATTAATGGTGTTTTTTTATTTAATTCATGACTAAATTGGTCATATCCTGAATGTCTAATATCATTATCATCATAAATGCTACCTGTTTCATGATTATAATTATATAAATAATTCATTTCTTTTCTTGATAATTTTGAATCATGATCGCCATAAAATACAAATAAAGTATCGTTAAAATATTCAGAATCATTAATGTATTTTATAAAATCTCCTAAAGCTGTATCTGCATAATGAGCACTTCTTATAAAATTTCCTACTGCTGTATTATCTAAATAATTACTATAACGAATTTCTTTTTCACCATTATTTTTTATAATTTCATATCTTGTTGTCAAATCAAAATAACCATATTTGTCTTTAAAAGTAAATGGCGAATGATTAGACAAAGTAATAATAGTTCCCATATAATTAGTATTATTTTGTTCAATTTCTTCTAGTTTTTCTACAGATTGTTTAAAAAACAGCCTATCATTAATTCCAAGATTAATCACATCATCATCAGTAAAAACATATTGATCTCGAAAGATTAGTTCTTTATATCCTAAAAATGGATGAGCTTTGTTTCGGTTCCACATTGATGAATAATTGCCGTGCATACTAAACGTATGATAATTATGTTCTGATAATATTTTAGGTAAAGTAATATAATTGCGATTATAATAACCAACAAATACTGTCCCTGATAGTGCTGGCATTAAACTTGTTAATGAAGTAAATTCGGTATCTGCAGATGTTCCTGTGGACACCTCAGGATAAAAGTTTGAAAAAAACATTCCTTCATCTATTATTTTGTTTAAGTTAGGCATAGCTTGTTCATTTTCAAATTCTAAATCAAGCAAAAAGTTTTGAATGCTTTCCATATGAACATATACAATATTTTTGCCTTCGAGTATTTTGGTGTATTTATTTTTATTAGTATATTTATTTCTTTCTTCACTACTAAAATAATCGTCAAATTGTTTTTTAGCATCTTCATAGCCAAACAAGCTACTAAACCTAGGTCTTAAAGATTGAATTAAATCATTTCCTTGATATAAAAGAATCCCGAATCTCTTGACAATATACTCTCTGTTCCATAATTTAGTAAGTCTAGAATAATCTTTTTTAGTCGCAAAAGAAAATGTAAGTATTATTAAAAGAAATCCAATTTCAAAAGTATGAAGCGCCATCTTTTTGCTCTTCTCTATTTTCTCTATAAGATTATAATATGCAGATGAAAGAAGTTTTTTATGTATAAAATAAAAGATAATTGGATTAATTGCATATATTAAATAACTAATTCTTAATTTTTCCCATACGGATCCGCCAACAGTTTCTACTTGAGCTAGAGATGCTAAATCACCAAAAGATGCAAAAGAAGTAAAAAACACATAATAAACAGCATTTACAATTTCGGTTAAAGAAAAAATACACATTAAAGTAAACCAGTATTTAAACTGATTTTTGCTTTTAATAAAATATCCTAAAGAACCAAATATAAGAATTATTCCTAAATCTGCAAATAAAGGTAAAGGGCTTTTATATGATGATAGTATATTAATACGCAAAAAAACAGTCCCAATAATCGATAAAATTACATAAGATAAAAATAATCTATTGGTTAATATATATTCAATTATTTTTTTATATATACTACTTAAGCTTTTTTTCATTGAATTCCTTCTTATCTAGATAATTATATCAATATGGGCGCTTTTTATCAATTAATGTTGCATAAAATGTTGGTTATATGATATTATATTTACACGCAGGTGTAGTACAGCGGTTAGTATGCGGCCTTGCCAAGGCTGAGACGGGAGTTCGATTCTCCTCACTTGCTCCA
>JAAZKW010000024.1 GCA_012799635.1 Mollicutes bacterium | reverse complement strand
TTAAAATTGATATTTTGATTATATTTTACAACATTTCGGATTAATTTACAATAGATTAAGTTAATAGTAATCGTTGTAAATTTAAGGAGGAAGTAAAATGAAATTAAAAACAGAATTAACAATGAAACAGTATATTAGAACAAATATAATGATATTTATATTATGGACGCTTTTTTTTACAGCAACAATACTTTTAATCGGTGAATCAATAAATTTAACAGGTATAGGAATAGAATTAGTAATTTATTATGCTTTGCTTTACAGTTTAATTTTATCGAAAAGTTATTTAAACTTATTAATAACAAAAAAGTTTGTAAGTAATTTAATCTTAATTATATTTTCTATAATATTAATATTATGTTTGCATCTTTTTATTTCGGATATTAATTTGAAAAATCATTTATTTAATAATAGCGTAGAAAACATTAGGGAAAATTTAATAATAATAGGATTTTTTTTTATTTCAATAAATTTAGTTTTATTACCAACACTGATAAATTTAATTTTTATAGAAAAAACTAAAATTATATTAAAAGCAATTGCGAACTTTATTACCTTGAATATAGTATTTATTCTAATTATATATTTGAATATGATCACATATAATACGTATTTTATAAATATTTTGCTAGTTATATTTTTTATAATTTATTATTCATTTTCGTTAGTATATCAAAAAAAATTAGAAAGGAATTACATATTTAAAATATTAAATTTAGAAAAAAATAAGATATTAAATAACGAGATATTTATTTATGGAAGTTTGATAAATTTAACTTTATTTTTGATTGCAGCGGCTATTATATATATTGGAATAATATCTAGATATTTTGAAACTATTTTTATCTATTTGGCCTTAGGTATAATTATAATAATTAAGTTAATAAAGAGTTTTATAAGAGATAAAATATTTGAATTGAATAGAAAATATATTGTAATAGAAATAATTTTTTACTTAATTTTTGCATATATTATGTTTTTAGATACGGATCATTATGGCTATAAGTATGAATATAAATTTTTTACAACACCTGTAATATATATTTATTTGGATATGTTTATAATGAGACGAATTTATAGCAAGGAATGGTTTAGTTTAAAAAATGTTCCGTTAGAAATAAAACTAATATCAGGAAATGTAATTATTTTAATGATAGTTATGATGTTTAAAGATTATAGTGAATTTGTAATAATTGGATTAAGATATATTTTACCAATACTGATTTTAATAGAGAAAATTAAAGAATTTAAAGAGATTAAAGAAGTAGATGAAGAGGATATTTATTAATTGATTTTATAGAAGAGATAAAATGATTATTAAATTTTAACAATAATTATATATATAATTATTGTTAAAATTTTAAATAATACTGATAAAATAATACTAGAAAGGAAGTGTAAACCGAGAGGTTAAAGTAGATTGGTATAGTTTAATAAAATAATGATAAATAATTGTTATAGAGTTTAAAAAAATAACAATATTTGGAGGAAATTATTTTATGAAAAAGATTGGATTATTATTTATTTTATTTGTAATGTTATTTACTGTAACAGGATGCTTAAAAGATAGGAGGGAAGTATTAGAAGAAAAAAATAATGATATAATACTAGAAAAAAAGGTAAAAAAATAAAAATATTATCAAATGAAGATATATTAGGTTTAAATCTTAAAATTAACAAATTTAAATAAGTATTATAATGAAAAAACAGAAAATCTACATATAATTAAAGACTTAAATTTAGAAGTATTTGAAGGAGATTTTATTTCAATAAGAGGTAAATCAGGTTCTGGAAAAAGTACTTTATTAAATTTATTAGGAATGTTAGATGCTCCAAGTTCCGGAAATGTAGAATATATGGATAAAAATATAGTAAAATTTTCTGAAGATGAAAGAAATAAGTACCGAAGTATATTTTTAGGTTTTGTATTTCAATTTCATTATTTATTACCTGAATTTACAGCTCTTGAAAATATTATGTTGCCAGCTTTGATTGATAAAAAAAGAAATAAATCAGAAATAGAAAAAAGAGCAAAGGAATTATTGGAACAAGTAGAATTAATTCATAGATTAAATCATAAACCATCAGAATTATCAGGTGGAGAAAAACAAAGAGTCGCAATAGCAAGAGCTATGATTAATAATCCTAAATTAATATTAGCTGATGAGCCTACTGGAAATCTTGATGATGAAACAAGTCAAAAAATAAATAATATATTTTTGAAATTGAATAAAGAAATGAAACAAAGTATAATTGTAGTAACTCATAGTTTAGAACTTGCCAATATAGCAGATAGGAAATTGTATTTAAAACATGGAACTTTAGAAGAAATATAAAAAAAAGGAGATGATTTGAATGAAAAAATTAGTTTTAATTTTATCTTTATTATTTTCAATAAGTGTATTCGCAGAAACACCTGCTAAACTAGCCTTAGTAAGTCCAATTGAAATCCCACCAGGACAATCTGTAAAAGGTCTTAGTTTAAATTTGATTTATGGACATACAAATTCTGTAACAGGAATAGAATATGGATTTTTGGTAAATAGAACAGAAAATATTACAGGAATACAAATTGGAGCAATAAATCTGGATAATTCTATGACAGGAATACAATTATCTGTAATTGGAGTAAATCAATCTATGGCAGGGATACAATTAGGATTATTTAATTATGCAGATAGAATGAAAGGTTTACAATTAGGACTTATAAATATGGCAGCAGAATTAAGAGGTATACAATTAGGATTACTAAATTTTAATTTTTCAGGTATACCAGTTTTACCATTAATAAATATAGGTTGGAGTTTTTAAGAATAATTTGAAAGTTGGTGATATTTATGATTGAATTTAAGATTATTGATAAAGAAAATGAAAAAAGAATTGCAATATTATTTAAATTTGATAAAAATATTATTGAAAAAGTAAAATTGATAAAAGGTAGAAAATGGGATATGCAAGAGAAATTTTGGCATATCCCATATATTTCAAATTATGAAAAAATTTATAAAAACTATTTTAAGGAAAAAGAAGAAGATAAAATTTTAGAAAATACTATTATCTATATGAGAAATAAAAGATACAGTGAAAAAACTATAAATCAATACTTAAAATATTTGAATGAACTTAAATTAAATTTGAAAAAAGAATTTATAGAAATGACAAATGAAGATATTTCTAAATATATTTATACGAAATGTTTAGATAAAAGTTATTCTTTTCAAAATCAACTTGTAAATGCTATTAAATTAATGGTTAAAATAAATAATTTAAATATCATTATTGATAAATTGGAAAGACCAAAAGCAAAAAAAGAACTACCAATAGTTTTATCAAAAGAAGATATCCAAAATTTATTAAATACAATAAAAAATTTAAAACATAAAACTATTTTAAGTATAATTTATTCAGCTGGACTTAGAGTAAGTGAAGCTGTAAATTTAGAATTAAAAGATATTGATAGTAATAGAATGCTTATAAATATAAGAGGTGGGAAAGGGAAAAAAGATAGATTAGTAATGTTATCACCTAAAATATTAGAATTATTGAGAGAATATTATAAAATTTATAAACCATCAAAGTATTTATTTGAAGGAGAAAAAGAGGAAAAGTATTCTGTAAGAAGTATACAAAGTATATTTTCAAAAGCAAAAAAAGAAGCAAATATTAAGTTAAAAGCAAGTGTTCATACATTAAGACATAGTTATGCAACACATTTATTAGAAGCAGGTACTGATTTAAGATATATACAAGAGTTGTTAGGACATTCAAGCAGTAAAACAACAGAAATTTACACTCATGTAAGTACTAAGAGTATACAAAAGATAAAAAGTCCATTTGATGATATTATGTAATAAAAATTGCATAATATATGTAAAACTGGAATGTTATACGAATATTTGTTGCGTATATAAAGTAGTTATCAGACATTCCAAAGATGTTCTAAAAAAGAACATATGAAAATTGAATAATATTAAAAATTATGCGAAGAAAAGAGGTGGAAATAAAAAAGCAATATATTATTTTAGAATGAAGATGACTACTTTTATATAAATAAAAAATATAAAAAGTAGGAGGAATCGATATGAAAAATTTTAAAAATAATTATGTATTTTATTTGAAATATTGTTATCTATTGTATTTTAAATTATAATTTATATTTATTTGAATAGGATTGTAAATTAAATTAAAATAAATATAAATATGAGGAGGAATATATAATGAAAACAAAAACATATATAATTAATAAAAATAAATATTTTGACTTAATTAATGATACAGAAAATTGGTTGATAGAACAAAAATTTAAAACTCAAAAATTTGATTCGAATATCAACGAAACGATTATACAGGCAAAAGAAAAAAATACAATAAAAAAAATTACAGGAATGGCATCTGCAGTTAATATTGTTTTTTCAATAAATGAAGATACTGTAACTATAAAAATTGGAAAAGGAAAATGGCTTAATAAAGTTGGGATAGGGGCTATAGGATTTTTTGTTGCACCACCTTTAGTTTTAACAACTGCAATTGGAGCTTTTTTACAACTTGGACTTGCAGATAAAATTTTTGATAAAATAACACAAAATATAATAGAAAGAAAGTATAATTAAGTTAATATGATTTAAACTTATTAAAAAATTTTAATAGGAATAGTTATAAAAAAATACAATGAAAAAATAATTAGATGTATAAACATTCGTTTTGAAAAATAAAAATTTTTGTATTAAATTATGAATAAAAAAATTAAAAATTATTTATGAATTAATAGGTTTAAAAGTAATAAAAGTAATTTAAATATCAAGAGGTTGAGTAAAATAATTGTATGTAAAATATACTAAAAAAATTTATATTTACTGATATAAGCAGAATGTGTCATAACTCAGAATTTTGGAAACAAGGGATTTTGAATCCTTAAAATGAATTGTTTAAATTTGATTTTTTCTATAAAAATCGAGTTTTTATACATTATGACATATTATAAACTAAATGAGGGAAGAAAAAAACTTACAATTATTTTATTCTATAAATATTAAAAAGTTCAAAAAAAATAATAAGAATGTATAAATAAATAAAAAAAGAAATTTTAATAATTGAAATTATTTCTGAAAATAAAAACGTCTGATAACAGAGCGATATATGATACAGCAATCGGCAAGACCCTTGCGGGTACAGGACTAAGCTCGGCAACAGCGAAGCTGTAAGCCTTGCTACGTCCTTCTAAGCCTCTTTGCATCCTATATCGTCGAAACGTTATGACACATATTCAGACTGGATTTTCAATAGACATAAATTGGTTTCTGTTATATAATATAATAATTAAAATAAAAAAACCTCGAAAGGAGAAATAAAAATTATGAGAGCAGTTGATACAGAAAAATCAATAAGACAAATAGTAAGAAGTGCTGTTGAATCTTATGCTAGCGGATTTGAAGCAAGACATGTTGGAGAGGTAGATAATCCAGATGGAACAATAAATATGAAAATACATAATGTGTTTATAGCTGCTCTAGGAGAGGAAATTCAATACTATACATCTTTAGTTCGTTCATTAGACAGTTCTATGGGAAACATGTTAGAAAAAATGGCAATAAACATAGCAAAATTATTTTATGATGTTAGTAAGAGTGTTGAAG